>JAIYDP010000274.1 GCA_027487435.1 Verrucomicrobiaceae bacterium
CAATGTCAATGTCAATGTCAATATCAATGTCAATGTCAATATCAATGTCAATGTCAATGTCAATGTCAATGTCAATGTCAATATCAATGCCAATGTCAATATCAATATCAATGTCAATGTCAATGTCAATATCAATGTCAATGTCAATATCAATGTCAATGTCAATGTCAATGTCAATATCAATGCCAATGTCAATATCAATATCAATATCAATATCAATGCCAATGTCAATATCAATGTCAATGTCAATGTCAATGCCAATTCCAATGTCAATGTCAATATCAACGCCAACGTCATCATGAGGTCAATGTTGAGGTCAACGTCTTTATCAAAGTCAATGTCAGGGCCCAGCTCTCATTCTTCAAGCCCTTGTCATGTCATAGTCATCAAGACGTCAAGTCAACGACACATCGGCGAAACGACGCACCAACGCGGCCGTTTGGAAAAACGTGGCTCCAGCGCCGCGACCCCAGGCTTCGCTTCGCTTCGACCTCTTTGCCCCATTTTAACAAATGGAACGGCAACATCGTCGACTGGCTCAGCACCTCCGCCGTCAATTACCCCCCCCCCTCTCCTCCGAACCCTCTTCCCCATCGCAACCTTGCCCGTTGGCGTCTCTTCATGCGGGAGCTGGTGGTCCAGAACGAACGAATTCATCGGCGTTCCAAACCCCCCCCCCGGCAACGCCACTCCCCCTCCCCCCCCCGCAGCAACCACCCCTCCCCCCCCAATATCCCCCGAGCTTTTCTCAGACCTCAATGCAGGCACCTTGGGGGGGGGGGCAAAGAGCGCCGCGTCGAAGGCGTCGAAGGCGTCCATCGCCGGGCGCGACGGCGCGACGGTGACGCTTCGGAGGGTGCGGCGCAGTGCGTCCGTTGAATTTGAGTCGACCAGACGGGGGGGGGGATGTGCGTGTCGGCGCGCAGCCGGGATTGGGTGGCGTCAGGGCGGCCAATCGCAGACATTGTCTCAACGCGAGGGGGGGGGGGGTTGCGCTCCCGGAGACGGCGCGGAAAAGCAGGGGGGGGGTCGGCAAAACTGCCACTACCCCCCCTCTCCTCCTCGACCAGCCCCATGACAGAGTGCTCCCGAAAGAGGAGGCCCTCCCCGCTGCTTCGGCACATAAGACACCCCCCCCCTTGGCGAACTTTCGGCGGTCAAACTCGCCCCCCAGGCTGTAGCGCCGCGTGCGGTCGAGGCGCTCAGAGGAGCCGTCGGAATGCGGCGCGTCAGGGGATTTGAGGGGGAGGGTGGGGAGGACAATGTTGCCGGCGAGGGGGGGGATGACATATTCTGGGGGGGTGAGGGATGTGGCGGCATTTAAAGGGGGGTACTGTCCTTTTTGGCAGCTGCGGCTGCGGCTCCGTCCATACGGCTTTGAGGCACCCAAGCGTTCGAGACTAGAGGGAAGGGGGGGAGGGGGTTAGGGATGAGGGGAAATGAATAAGGGTTTGCATGAATACAGACATATTGAATATATAAATAAACGGAAATGGAACTCGAAAAGTCAAAAGTACAAAGTCAGAAGTACCAGAGGAGAAAATGGAGGCGTCGCGGTCCAGCTCCTCCACCTCCGGCCGGTAAAATGAGACGTGAAACCACAGCGGCGTGCGGAAAACCCACTTTAAAAGTTAAAAAATCGAACGAAAAAATGCTCCACCTGCGGCGTGATGTTGCCGTCGTAGTTGACGCCGTCGCGGCGATAAATTAAAAGCGGGACGGCGTGGAGGGGGGGCTGCGGGAGGCAAACGACGTCGCAGCCAACGCCCGTATGGAGCATCCGTCGTTTAGTTAACTGCGCGGCGTTGGTGGGGGGGTGCTCTATTTTCCCGCACTTTGGCTGTTTTCTCGTCGACGATGAAGACGCCCGTGGAGGGGGTGATGACGACAATCGCGAGCCCCGTGCGGGTCAGGTCGCGGTCGAGGTTGTGCTGCCGCGGTCAGGCCGTGGCGTTGTCAAGGCGATGACGTGACACGTCAAAATCAAGGTCAAAATCAAGGTCAAAAACAAGGTCAACGGATTGAAAAAAAAAAAACACGCACGGCCTCAAATTTGTTGAGGGCGACGTTGATGGCCTCGACGAAGTTGCCCTTCATCGCGTCGCTGAGCGCCGTTGTGGGGGTCACAATCGAGTCTCTAAAAGAAGCAATGTCAGCTTTTAAGGACCCGAGCAGCTGGGCCGCGCCCGTCTTCATGACGTTCCCTTGATAAACAACCTTTGCGTTAGAAAATAGAGTAAGAGCAAGCACTTTGTAGAAGTCCTGCGTGCGATGGTCCGACCCGTCCTTTCTGGAGGGAAAAAATCAGAAAGAGCAGGGGGGGGGGGGCTGCGAGACACCCGCGGCGCCACCCTGACGCCTCCCAAACGCCACACCACCCCCCTGCCCCCAACGCACGAGACGGTCCTCGCAAAGAGGACGACCTGGAGGAGATGATCGACGCCGAGGTCGGCCCACCTCCGGAGGCAGACGGACATGAAGCCGTCGACGGCCTTGTTTGTGAAGTGTCGCCCAGCGTCGTCGAAGTGGAACAGCTCGTCGCTGACCTGGGGGGGGGTTGGATTTGGTTTTGGGTTGGGAGCACTTGGACGAGCCACATGAATTTGGCGCTGCGCGAGCGGAAGACGACGCGCGTGAGGGGGGTGACGAGTCCGCAAAGGACGGGCGCCTCCACGCCGGGGACGGAGTCGCGGCGAGGGGAGGCGTCGCTGCGCTGGGGGGGGGTGGTGAGGCGTTTGACGTCGCGGACTGTTGCCTATGAAACGGGTCACTGAGGGAGGGTAGAGGGATGACCCGTATGCCAGCCCACACGATGGGCTTTGTTCTAAAAATAGGAACGCCAAGAAGGCCGTGGCGGAGGATCCAAAGCTCGCTGCGGGAGATGAACTGGTTCTTGATGAGGATCTCAACGGCCTCAAGGTTCTAAGGGGTAAGCGCCGTGAAAAGAAGGGGAGAGATGGGGGGGGTGGGGGGGGTACGACGCAGTCCGGCCGGGCGATGCGGACGGTGACGTCTTTGCGCGGGACGAATCCGAAGAGGTCTGCAACTACTTTTGACACGCTCAGAGCAACGCCAGAGCCTGGCGCTGTTAACAAAAGCGATGGACGTGAGCACCGCTGGAGGACCCGCGCAGTTGTGCGACGAAGTTGTATCCAGGTTTGTCCACGTGAAATACCTCGACGACATCTCCGTCCGTGATTGGGGAGAGAAGCGAGCTGTCCCATATCACATCGTCAACGCTAACATCTCTCGTGTGAATGGCCAAAGGGATATTGAGGCCGGATTCCGTCGTCGACGTCGTTGTCCTCCGTCTTGCATTCTTAGACGCCACTCGCCCAATGGGACGACTGATCGAAGCAACAGACGTGGCCGACGAACGGAGCGTAGAAAGCTCTATCATGTCCGAGCTACGCGTGAGCTTGACTGAGTTGTCAGGACGCCGTCAGCGCGGAGCAACAAGTTGCAATGTCCATCGCTGTGGAAGCTCGCTTTTAAAATACAGGGGAGTCAATCGTCGTCGTCTGTGCAGCAGCAACAGTACAATTGCATAAAAAAACGACCACAAGAATTCCCCCTACAGCAGAATGCAATGGGTATCTGCCGCGTCAGGAGATCCGTGCATTTATGCGTCACTGCGAACGGGAAGAACGCCAACCAGAGCGCAACGCATGCGGCTGCGGAGTCAATCCAAGCGACAGGACGTCCGTACCGCCGACGGGAATGGCAATGAGACCAAGCAGTAAAACTAATATACGATAAAACACGATGAAGCAGAGCCCTCCGTTCCAGCTGTAGCGCATTTGAGCGCCAGGACAGCCGAAGACGTTGTACCTGCATAATTCAGCTGGGACGTGCACGGCATGACCATTTAAAATGCAGAGGAAACGTGTCGGACGAGATCTTCCTCGCGCACAGCCAACAGAAGGACGAGTGACACATCGGACACGTCATGTGGTTGCACCCCCCGCTCTTCTCCACAGGCCACTTACACCCCGGGCATTTCTTCGTCGTCGCGCTGATGACGTTTTTGGCCGCCCTCTCGTCCGCTCGTTTCCGCCGCGTGTATTCTCTGCACGACTCGTTCGGGTGGGCGTCGTTGTGAAAGAAGCAAAACGCAAACCCGCAGTCGCAGCGCATTGAGGGCGCAGACGGCTTGCCAAGCACAAGCTTTTGGCAGGCGGGACATTCCCTGACGTGGCGTCACGAGCGGAGGGTGGGGACGGGGACCTGTAGTTGTCGTTCTCGCGCTTCAGTTTGAATCGCTGATACTTTTCGAACATGGCGTCGTTGAGGAGCTGCTGGATGTCGCTTTCGCGGACGATGGCGTGGCATTCGTCCGCCTCGCTCAAGAATGGACATTTGAGGACCTGAGGGATAAAGAGGAGAGGAGGTGCAAGTACGAGGACTTTCCCATCCGTCACTTCAATGGAGTAGTATTGCTGAAGGCAGTCGGCGCAGAACCTGTGGCCGCATGCCGAAAGCTTGTGCGCTTGAGGCACGGGCTGATTCTCCAGACATATCTGGCAGTAGAAGGTTTCTTGTACAGCGAAAGCTGACATCAGGTCGCGGATGGAGTTTCGCGCTCGCAGGATCAACGACGTGGGCCGCGACGGGAACGGCGATTGGGGCGGCTTCTCTTGCTTTGGCTCGCTCTCTGTCCGTCGAAGATTCGGCAATGTCGCCTCCTCATTTGCAACAGCGACACCCCCACAAGACGAGAGATCGCTGCATGCTCAGGATTCTTCGGGGCAACCCTACGCTGGCGCACTTGATTTCCTCACAAGTGGCCTCACAATGTCCGACATACTCACAGACACGTTTAACAGCTAAAGCAACAGAATTTTAGAGTACACATGCGACCTACTTGGCTGTGTCACAGCCAAGGAGCCGAGGAGGCGGCACAGATTTCCCATAGGCAGCGTCACCCCAGCAAAGGACGCCATTTCCGCCCTTCAGGATACCACAAGTGTAGCCCCACCCTGCCGTAACTGCGTCGAACGCAACTTGCGGCACGCTCCCTTGCACTTTACCCCAGCAAATCATTTCGGCGTCAACAGTCACCGCGCAACTGGCTAATGAGCTCTCAAAGTTCTGCAGAGCGTACGTATGATCCAGTCCCGCTGCTACGACACGAACTCGTTTGGCTCTTAACAACACGGGCACAGCAGTTTGCCCTTTGCTGTTGTCTCCGAAGCAGTACACGCCCCCAGCCTGGTCAACGGCGCAGGAGTGCTTCGCACCCGCGGTCACCTTCATATCAGACGCTTTCAACAAGACGCGTCACCTGCGCGTACGGAGTTTGCGCTTGGACAACAGACGTCCGCCCATCCGCTCCGCTGCCCCAGCAATGCAACAACCCGTTCGCCTCCACCCCGCAGGTGTGCGCAAACCCACAAGAAATCGACACAAACCCTCTGTTTTCTGTCCCCGCAGGAGGTGTTCTTTGGCCAAACTCGTCGCTGCCCCAGCACACGACCGTGTGGTCGCGCTGCGTGATAGCTGCATACATGAGATGTTTATTCAAAGAGAATTTCACCGCACCCATGGCCACCTCCAACAGAGATCGCAGAAAAAGAAAAATCGGGCGGGGAGGCCTTGCCAAAGACGTTGGAGCCCCAACACACGGCCGCGCCGGTTGACGAGAGGCCGCAGCAGGTGTAGTCTGAGCACGACACAGCCGCCAAAGGAAGGGGGGGGGGCTGACTTTGAGACGCGTCCGAACGTCCCCAACACACGACATTGTCCTCGCGATCAAGAAAGCAAGAATGGTCAGGCCCAGATGAAATGCGGCCGGCGAGGGAGGTGATGAGCGCGCCGTACTTTTGGTCGTACTGCCTCTTCAAGGACTCTTCCGCGGCTTTGAGAATGGTGACAAAACCGCGCTGGCCGTCACCCTCGCTCTCCAGGGCCGTCACCTCTGTGCTTGCTTTGGACTTTTGCTCGGTTCGAAGGGCCTTCAGCGTCTCAAGTTGGGCCATGGCCACGTCATAATTTCGGCCGGAGGCAATGAGTTCCTTGAGTTCGGTAATCTTGGATTTGATTCTATTTTCGAGGTCATCCATGATGATTTGATAGCGCTGATTCACAACAACGAGCTGCTCCCCTGATAACCGTGCGCGGTCGATGTAAAGCTGCTGCTGCGCGCGATTCTCCGTCGAGTTTGCATCTATGAGCCGCAGCTCTTCCATGACAAGACGTGGGATGCCGCATGGGACAGGAAATGCAGCTAGGCAAAGTGATAGTGTCAAGGCGATGATGAAGAGGGTATCAAATCTCATCAACTTCCATCAACCCCAAACAAATTCTGAAATACTTTTTACGCGAAAACCTCGTGCCGAAGCGCATTCATCCGCCAACCATTTAAAACAAATTTTTTGATGCGATTTTATCAAAGAGCGCATCAACGATGGACCAAGTTGGTGATTATGTGTGTATCTTCGCTTTTAAATTTTCAATTTCGAAAAAACCGGGTCGAAACTGATGCTTCCGAGAAAGTCTGCTGTGAAGGCAGAGACAGTGAAACAGAAAGTTGAAAAGAAGAAGCCTACATTGGAAGAGTTTGTCACCAACCGCGACTGGTCTGGTGCCCTTGGGTTGCTTCAAGTTTGACGTACTTGGACTATTTTTTCACGTTTTCAGTTTGAACGAAAAGCTGGTTGGTTTGGCGTTGGTTCAAGTTGACCATGTAGCCCCCAAAGATGATCGTATTATGAGCTGGTTGGCCTACGCCGCATTCCATGGAGGCGACTACAAGAAAGCCCTCGATGTCTCCCGACCCTCTCCGCCCTCACTCCGCTAGTACGTCGACGCAAAGCTCAAAGACGGCGACCGCGACCCCATGAGCCATTTGTACCGGGCCTGCTGCCTCTTCCACCTCGCAAGGTACAAAGAAGCCGAAGAAGCGGCCGTCAAAGGCTCCTCCGGGTCGCTGCAGACGCGGCTGTTGTTTCACATCGCGCACAAGCTTGGGGACGAGACGAAGCTGATGATCTACCATCAGAAGCTGACAGAGGGTGTGGAGGACCAGCTTTCCCTCGCGTCGATCCACTACATGCGAAACCACTTCCAAGAGGCGACGGACATTTACAAGCGGCTGCTGCTCGAAAACAGGGAGTTCCTCGCCATTAACGTCTACGTCGCCATGTGCTACTACAAAATGGATTACTACGACGTGTCCCTCGAGATCCTGCAGGCGTACCTGCAGAACCACCCGGACAGCGCCGTTGCGATGAACTTAAAAGCGTGCAACCACTTTCGGCTTTACAACGGCAAGGCGGCGGAAGTCGAGTTGAAGACCCTCGCGGACAAGCAGGGCCTTGGCCTCAACGCCCTCGACAACGAGTTCTTCAAGCACAACCTCGTAATTCAAATTCCAGTGCTCTATTACTTTTTATTCCTTCTTTCTTCCCCCCCCCCCCCCCCCCCCCCCCCCC
>JAIYDP010000407.1 GCA_027487435.1 Verrucomicrobiaceae bacterium
GGCTTCGATTTTCTGCGTATCGGCATGGGTGAGGCGCATACCGACGGGCTTGGAGACGCCGAATTCTTCCATGGTGACACCATACATCACGTCGGCGCGCGCCATGGTGCGCTTGCTGTGCGTTACGATGATGAATTGGCTGCGGTCGATGAAGCGATCGAGCACGCGGACGAAACGTCCGATGTTGGATTCGTCCAAGGGCGCGTCAAGTTCGTCCAACACGCAGAAGGGGCTGGGCTTGATCATGTAGATCGAGAACAGAAGCGCGACGGCGGTCATGCTGCGCTCACCGCCCGAAAGAAGGGTGATGGATTGCAGTTTTTTACCCGGCGGTTTGGCGATGACTTCGATGCCACTTTCAAGCGGGTCATTTTCATCGATGAGCATGAGGTCGGCCTTGCCTTTTTCGCCAAAGAGTTCGCGGAACATTTCTTTGAAGTTCTCCTTCACTTGCGCAAAAGTCTCACTGAAACGGCGTTGCGTTTCTTCATTGATGCGCTCGATGATGGAGAGCAGTTCGGTCTTGGCGTTGACGAGGTCATCGTGCTCGCTGCGCATGAAATTGAAGCGTTCTTCGAGTTCTTCAAATTCCTGAATCGCATCGACGTTGACGGGGCCCATGCTATCGAGACGACGCTTGAGATCGACGACGATGAGTTCGACAAAGCTCCAATCTGGCTCGCCTTCCAGCTCGCCGGTGAATGCGGTGGCTACGTTTTTGTTAAGCGGATGGGCGGGAGTGGTTTCATTGACCACGATGGTGACTGGCTCTGCGTCTTCGGCATCGGTGGACGGTTCCTCGTTGATGATGCGCGTGCCGTCTTTTTGTTGCGATTTTTGAGAAGCGATGCAGGTGAGCAGAGCGTGGGTGTCTGGCGCAAAGCTAGCAAGCTCCACTTGGTGACGCTCGCGGATGGTTTGCGTTAGGCTATCGAGACGGAGTTCCAGCTTGGTGGCGGCGACTTCTTCGCGTCCGCGCTGCTCGGCGAAACGCGCGTGTTGGCGGCGGATTTCGGAAAGTTTCGCTTCAGCTTCGTCGATGCGTTTGATGATGGCATCGCGACCTGCGGCGCGCTCGGTGAGTTCAGATGTGAGGTCTTGCGCTTCGAGGCTGTGCGTTTCGATTTGCTCGGCGAGGTGAGCATTTTCGGCATCGGCGGCTTCGATGCGTTGGAGGAACTGGGAAATTTCCGCTTCACGACGGAGGGAGAGTTCGCGAAGCTCCATAAGGCGAGCTTCCATGGGGCGTTGCTGTTCTTCGGCGGCTTGTTTAGCGCGACGCTCGACAGCCAAGGACGTGCGGGACTCATTGAGGATGGCGGTGAGTTCATTTTCATCGCGCTGGGCGGACGCAAGCTCGCTGTTCAGGCGGCGTTGATCCTCCTCCATGGCCTCCATGCGGATGCGGGCGGCGTGAAGTTCTTCTTCCAAATTCTGGCGACCATCGGCGGCCATTTGCTCGCGTTTTTCTAGCTCGCCGCGCTCCCACTGCACGTTTTGAAGTTTCGTTTCAAAGGATTCCACCTCACGCTTGGCTAAGGAAAGCTGGCCTTGCAGGGTGCTGATTTCGACTTTCTGCCGTTGCAATCGCTCGCGTGCGAGTTCCACGGCTTCGCGTTGTTTTTCGAGCGATGATTCGAGATCTTTTACTTTATCGCGGAGGATTTGCTCCTCGGCAACGAGTTGTTCGACTTCTGCCGCAAGATCGCGAACTTCATTTTGTCGCTCTAACAAGGAATCGCCCCCTGCCCCAGCTCTGCCGCCAGAAATGGTGCCCTCGGCGCGAATGATTTCCCCTGCCAAGGTGACGACGGTGATGCCAGGTAGCGATTTGTGGAGAGAAATGGCTGTGGCCAAATCCGGAGCGATAAGAACGCGGTCAAGGAGGTTTTCGATAACGCGAGCGATGGATTTGTCTGACTTGACTCGATCCAAAGCCCAAGCGGTAGCGCCGTCTGGCACGGCTTCCATTTGTGTGCCAGTCGGGGCTCCGAGGAACGATTGAGGGATGATGGCGGCGCGACCGAGTTTTTTCTCCGTGAGTTGCTCGATCATGTTTTGCGCCATTGCTTCATCGCGGACAAGAACGGCCTGAATGTGAGAGCCGAGAGCGGTTTCAATGGCACGAGCGCAAGTTTGCTCGGCTTCGATAAAAGAAGCCAAGACGCCGAGGATGCCCGAAGAAAACTGTTCTGGTTGGCCAAGGCCAGCGAGGAGATGGCGTGTGCCTTGCTCCAAGCCTTCGCCAGAGCTGACCAACTGGCTAACAACTTCAAGGCGTGAGGATTTTTGCGCGAGATGTTTTTGACTCTCGGCAGCCACGGTTCGGGTAGCGTCTAGGTCGCCGCGGATGTGTTGGAATTGCCTCTCAGAGCTATGAAATTCTTCTTCCAGGCGCGCCAAGGAGCCGGCGTGGCTATCGAGATCGCCGATGACGCGGGATTCCTCGCTGCGCAGTTCTTCCAAGGTCAGGCGCAGGCGTTGCTCTTCTTCGCTGAGTTGTCGAGCACGATCACGATTGCCCTCCATTTGCGCCAGAGAGCTTTCGATTTTCGCCTGTGCCGCAGCAATGATGCTTTGGGTTTTATTTGCCTCAGCACGGCTGTCGCGCATTTGTGCCTCGATTGTATCGCGGCGAGCTTTGCCCATTTGTGAGCGTTCTTCTTGCTCGCGCACTTCTTCTTCCTGCTGAATGATGCGGCGAGTGAGGTTTTCGAGTTCGACGTTGCAGTTTTGGAAGTCAAACTCCTGCTGGATGAGCTTTTGGCGGATGTCTTCGCAGTCCTCGTGGTTTTGGCGAATGCGGCTTTCCAGTTCGGCTTTGCGCTCGGAGTTGAAGGCGACGCGCCCTTGCGCTGCGTTCAAGGCATTGCGGTGCTCGTTGAGTTTTTGGCGCAGTTCGCTGAGTTCGGATTCGAAATTTCTGGCGACTTGACGGGCTTCGGCGACGAGTTCTTCTTTTTCGGGTATCAGTGCTTCGATTTCTGTTTCGCGAACATCGAGGGCGTGGATGGATGTTTTTAACTCGCCGAGTTCTGCCGACATTTCGAGGTATTTTTTATGGCCGAGGTGCGTATCGAGAACCCGCACATCGCCGGCCAGCGCTTGATAACGACGGGCTTTGGCCACCTGACGACGCAAGGAGTTCATGCGGCGTTCTTGCTCGGCGAGCACATCGGAAACACGGAGTAAGTTGGCCTCGGTGTATTCGAGCTTGCGTAGGGCTTCTTTTTTCTCGCGCTTGTACTTGGTGATACCAGCAGCTTCTTCAAACACAGCACGGCGCTCTTCTGGCTTCGACGACAGAATTTGGTCAATTTGGCCCTGAGCCATGATCGAATAGGCCGTCCGTCCAATACCAGTATCCATGAAAAGATCATGAATGTCTTTCAGGCGGCAGAGCGTGTTGTTGATGCGATATTCGGACTTTCCATCGCGGAATACGCGCCGAGTGATGGAGACCTCGTTGTAATCAACTTTGAGGGATTGTTCGCAGTCAGCCATGGTCAAGGTGACTTCAGCCATTCCTTGCGGCTTGCGTTTTTCCGTGCCGCTAAAAATGACATCGGCCATTTCTCCGCCGCGCAGGGCTTTCGCGGATGTCTCACCTAGCACCCAGCGAATGGCATCTACGACGTTGGATTTTCCACAGCCGTTGGGCCCAACGATGCCCGTGACACCGGTGGAGAATTCAAACTTTGTTTTGTCGGCAAAGGACTTAAATCCGTGGATTTCGAGAGACTTGAGATACATAAAGGGTGAGCGTTGTTTCGTTGGGGCGCGGGAAACGATGGTAATCAAAGATCCTACGCCTGCAAGCAAACAATGCCTAAATCAACTAGATAATGTATGCGATCAATCGATGGAATACCATATCTTGTGCATGACTATAATTAAGAGAGGCGAAAGAAAATGCAAAATTTCGCTCAATGACAATCCTGTTTTCCCAGAAAAAACAGCCGTGAGAGAGTAGCTGCCTCGATAGGGCAAATTAGCGCTCTTTCGCCGCTTGCCATTGGCGCTCCATTTCCGCCAAGGAACTCTCTTCCAAGGTCGTTCCACTTTCCTTTAATGCTAGTTCCATTTTTGCGAAGCGTTGCTCAAATTTCCGATTCGCCGCTGCCATGACTTGTTCTGGCTGCAATTTTCGAAAGCGAATCAAATTGACTACACTGAAAAGCAAATCTCCCAATTCCTCTTCCGCATGCGCATCATCGCCGCTCTCGATGGCATCTTCATACTCTAACAATTCTTCCATAATTTTCCCGATAACCCCAACTTCATCAGGCCAATCGAAACCGACTGTGGCAGCTTTTTTTTGCAGTTTTGCCGCTCTCATCAACGCAGGTAGTCCCACGCCAATGCCATGCAAAAAAGGCTTCTCCTCGGTGCCTTTTTCGCGACGCTTGATCGCATCCCACTGCGCCAATACCGCATCGCTGTCGTTCGCAGAGGAATCGCCATACACGTGCGGATGACGACGCACCAATTTCTCGGAAATTCCTCGCGCTACATCGTCAAAATCAAAGGCCCCACTCTCCGCGGCGATCTCAGCATGAAATACTACCTGCAACAGCAAATCACCCAACTCTTCGCGCAAGTGCGGCATGTCATTCCGTTGAATCGCATCCACGCATTCATAGGTTTCCTCGATCATATTCCCCACCAACGAGGCGTGCGTTTGCTCCGCATCCCATGGGCATCCACCCGGTGCACGCAAGCGATGCATAATCGCCCGCAGTCGTTGCATTTGCAGGTGGTTCTCGGCGCACTCGATCATTTCAGCATCATTCATAGCGGCATGATTCAACGCGTTTTTTCGCGATCACACAAGCACCAGTCCAAGAAACCTCACGAATTCCCCATGACCATCACAGCCAGTTCGCGATCATGCGGTGCTCGGCGATGTTCAAATAGAAAAACACCCTGCCATGTGCCCAGTTGCATGCGCCCATGGTGAATCGGAATGACTTCACTGCTCCGCGTCAATGCCATGCGAATGTGACTTGGCATGTCGTCTGGCCCCTCGCAAGTATGCGTGAACCACGGCGTATTTTCGGGCACCAAGCGCTCAAAAAACTCCTCCAAATCTACCCGCGCATCAGGATCCGCATTTTCCATGATGACCAAGCTCGCACTCGTATGTCGTATCATCACCGTGATGGTTCCTTCGCGCACACCGCTTTTTTCGATGATACTGCGCATCGTCGCAGTCACTTCATAGGTGCCCTTTCCTTTTGTCCTCATCCGGAGGACTTCATAATGCGTCATCATATCAAAAAAACAGCACGTGTTTGCCTATCGCAGATTCCGACTCCATCAACGCATGCGCCTCCCGCAATGACGATAGATTCAACCTCTGCGCCGCTTTTGCCATGGTATGCCGTAGCTGTCCTTGTTCCACCAATTTCGCGATGCGCCGCAAGATTTGTCCCTGCTCCGCGCGGCATGGCGTCGAAAATTTACTACGCGCAAACATAAACTCCCAATGAATTGACACACACTTCGCTTTCAATGGATCGCCAACATGCAATAGCATTCGTGGCTCGACGATTAGCAGCAAGTGCCCCATGGGCGCAATCCATTCGCCCATGAAATCCCAATATCGCTCGGTGTTCGAAAAATTCGCAACGCCATCAAACATCGGCAAATCCATCTCGCGGCATTGCGTTGCCAAATCCACCGAGTGATCCAGCAAAGCATCCGCACCCATTTGCAGGCACCATTGCCGCGACGCCTCTCTTGATGCCGTCGCGGTGACGTGAAGTCCCATCATTTTTGCAATCTGGATCGCCATAGATCCCACGCCACCGGCTCCGCCGATGATCAAAATCCGCTGCCCAGGTTTCATCCGCATGCGCTCCACCATCCCCTCCCATGCCGTCAAACTCGTCAATGGCAACGACGCCGCTTGCGCAAAATCGAGATTGCTCGGCTTCAGCGCCACCAAGCATTCATCGACGCACTGAAATTCAGCATTGCAACCTGCTCGGGTGATGTCGCCGGCATAATACACCTCATCTCCGGGCTGAAATCCAGTAACCTCAGAACCCACAGCCCGCACGATACCACTCGCATCCCACCCCAAGATCCTTGCTGCTGGCATTGGCTGCGTGAGTGATGCCCGGACTTTCGCATCCACGGGGTTCACCGAAATCGCACGCACCTCGACTAGTAGCTCGTTAGCCGATGGAATCGGCACGTCGATCTCGAACTCCTCAAGGCAGGAAATATTACCAAGTGGTTCATGTCCGAGAACTCCATAAGCTTTCATGCAAAAATCATCCCATGCCCACCCAGCACGAGCAATCAAGAAAAACGCCAAAATAACACTTTGTCCCCCTCTCATGACATTTTGCTCACCTTCACGAAACGCGGACTGGTGATTCGCAAACATATCGCGTAACATCGCTCAAGAACGACAAATGAAGCAGCTACCCCACATTCCTCACGGAGACATCTGTCAGACCTGTGGCGCTTGCTGCGCCCATTTCCGCGTGTCATTTTATTGGGCGGAAGCGAAACAACGCGGACTCCATGAGCAGTGGACGGAGAAACGCGACCATCATCACCTCTGCATGCGCGGCACGAATGCTCCCCATCCGCGATGTGCGGCACTCCGAGGACAAGTCGGATGCCACGTGCATTGCATGGTCTATGAGCAACGCCCCAGCCCGTGCAAAGAGGTGATGCCTGGCTCCGAGCAATGCAACGCCTCTCGCCTCGCTTACGGGTTACCAGCCATTGAGCCGATTCAGCTCGCCTAATGGCACCTGAAAAATGATTGATTTATGAATTTTTCAAAAAAAAATGAAAAAATAACCCTCGCGACTTGCGCAATCCTTGGAGTACCATTACCATTCATCATGCCCGCAACATTAGAACAACATACGGACTACCTCAGCGATGAAATCATTGCCGACCCCAGCAAGAGAAGTTACCCCACCTTTGATTTAGTTCGCCTGCTCAAAACGGTTTTCGAACCAACACAACATTGCAAGGTCTGCATCCTCGTCGATTTTGCAGAACCTCAAACGCTGATGAAAAATTTCCGCTTCCTCGAGGAAGAAGGATATCCCGTGCAAAAAAAGGCTCACCAACACTTTTACACTGCGCTCAAAAACGGGGTAATGGATCAACTCGGAATGCATGGCGGAGAAATGTTTGCTTACAAAATCACCCACGGATCCAACTTGGATCTCGCCGATGAAGCATGGGACTGCACCGGAAAACAAGTTTCACTTGATCGCGATATTTACAGCAATTACGACATCGTTCTCTGCGTGTCCACCTATTCGGCCACGGCACCACTCACCGCAAAAGCCAAGCAATACGGCTTCCGCGGCGCGACCCTTCACGGGCTCAATGACATCATTCTCTCTTCTGGCCTCGCCGTGAATTACCTTGATGTCTCACGCGATGCCGAAAAAATCCGCTGCGCCATGACCCATGCCGACTCGATCGAAATCGACTTCGCGCTCGAAGACGGACGCATCCTCACTGCTTGGCTCGGTCTCGATGGTCAAGAAGCCCAGAAGTCTCACGGCCTCTGCAATGGCCTAACGCCCGACATCGCCAACCTGCCCGCTGGCGAAGTGTATTTTGTCCCTAGCGATGCGCGCGGACAGTTCCCGATGAAATACGAAGACGGCACGCTCGGCGTTCTCGAAGTCGTCGATCGCTGCATCATTCATTCTACATTGATCGCAGGAGATCAACGCACCATCGATGCTCACAACGCGCGCCTCAAAGACGACCCGATGACCGGCACCCTCGGCGAACTCGGTTTTGGCACGCAAGTCCTGCCCGTATCTGGTGCGGACATTCAGGACGAAAAAGTTCTCGGCACATGCCACCTTGCCACAGGTCGCGACGACCATCTCGGTGGCGACATCGTGCCGACGATGTTCAAAAAACACGAAAACTCGACGCATGATGACATCCTCTTCGCTCCTCACAAGACTCCCAATTTCAACATCAGCCAAGTGAGAATGAACCGCGACGGTAGCCAAGAGATCATCATCGAAAACTTCCGCCCTAGCGCCTACATCTTGAGCGCACTGCGCGGCGAGTAAGTAAAACCACTTCGAATCTAGCTGATGGAAAATCCCTACGAATCGTCGCGCTTGTTAGATGAATACCTCTTGTTTCACTACGGCGATGTGGACGATGCTCTACCTACAGAAGCCATTGCCTATCCTCAGGCAATGCGCGAGGCATGGGGATTTCCACACCGCACTGTGAAAGGATTCCGCAATCGCGATGCCCATCTTGGCCTCGACATCGGTTGCGCGGTAGGAGCTTCCAGTTTTGCCATGGCACGCCAATGCCAACGAGTGATCGGCATCGATTATTCTCACTCCTTCATCCATGCCGCGAATCTTTTGCGTGAGGGAAAAACCATCGACTACCGCCGCGTGGATGAAGGCATGCAGGCAAAACATCTTTCCGCCCAAGCACCATCGGACATCGATCTTGATCGCGTCACCTTCGAACAGGGCGATGCCCATGCTTTGCGCGAGGACATCGGCACCTTTGATCAAGTCCACGCCGCGAACGTGCTTTGTCGTCTCGCTGAACCAGTAAAATTATTGCAGCGTTTGCCACAACTAGTGCGAGCAGGAGGAGAACTCGTGATCGCCACCCCGTGTACGTGGTTAGAATCATTTACCCCATCTGCGAATTGGCCACAAGGCTCCACCATCGATTGGTTAAAAGACCATTTGTTGGCCTCCTTTGCACTCGTCAAAACATGGGACGAGCCGTTTCTCATTCGTGAAACCGCCAGGAAATTTCAGTGGTCATCTTCTCAGCTTTCCTTGTGGACGCGACGTGACGGAGTCTGATAGATTTCGTCACTACAACGATGAGCCGTTATGAAGAAATCCATCGTCCGATTCGTTCCGCTACCGAAACTGCAGCGGCTTTTGGTCTATTTCACGATCGCTGCGACATCTTACAAGATGGCCACACCTTGGTCTTGCGTCTCACGGATAGCTTGGTGGCGCGAGTGGTGACCGATTGTGATGGCCCGCGCCAAGGCAGCGCGTGGTTTGCTCGGGAAAGTGCCGTGGCATGCCATCTCGCGAACAACGGAGCACCTGTGATTCCTATGCATCCGCAGATCCCTGCCGGACCTCATGAGCATCTGGGGCATACACTGAATTTTTGGCAGTTCGTTACCCGTATCGACGAAAAGCCTACTCCGCAAGATATCGGTAAAACGCTAGCGCAGTGCCATGCGGTATTGCGCACCTATGACGGCCCACTGGAAGAGTTGGGCATTGTTTTCGAAACGTTGTCATTGCTAGAGCAAACAATCCCAAACCAATGGCTATCCGCAGAAAACATCACGCTGCTGAAGAACTGTCTGCACACTTCGCTCGCGGCTCTGCGTAGCAGCCCGATGCAATCCCTGCACGGCGACGCGCACGAAGGAAATCTGTTGAATACCACAGAGGGGCTTTTGTGGACCGACTGGGAAGACACCTTTCTCGGCCCGATCGAATGGGATCTCGCCTCCATCCTTTGGAATGCTCTCTATTTGGACAAGGACGATGCGACTGCTGCTGCCATCATTGATTCCTATCGTCGCGAAGGAGCCATTGTGTCCGAGGAAATACTCGATATTTGTCTGATCGCACGCGCCGCCGTCATGAGCGCGTGGTATCCCATTCTCTATCCAAATCCCTCAGCAGATCGGCAAGAAAAACTGCGTTTCCGACTCGAATGGCTCAAGCAAACTCAAGGAGTCAGCCATGTTTTCACGCGATAGAATCGTTTCGTCGATGAGGTAGGCACTGCGGCGTTAACCCTCTGGCCTGTGGCAACGATGTTTTCAAAGCCCGCTAACAAAGCCCAAGACGCGCTAGGGTCGGCAGTGGTTTCGATCGCATAGCGCCGCGTTCTGCCATGATAGCCAGCCCCCGTTGCCGCTCGTGCGGTAAAAGAGATTTGCAGTTGCCCAGCAGAGGGGGTACTCGTGGTCAGTAGAGATGCTTGAGCTACGAGCGGAGCGGAGCCAAAAAGGTATTCATTGATGTTGGAAATGCCATCGGCATCAGGATCTGCAGAGTCCCCAGAAATCGCCGAGTTTGCAAGTTGTGTGGGATTGAAAATAGAATTTTTCCAAGTGCTCAACAAGGGCTGAACCGTGACGGCGGCAGTGCTAGAATTGACACCTGCCACATTGGCGCTGTTGGTGACTTTCACCCAATAGTTGGTACTGGAAACGAGTGCGGGAGTGGTGAAAGTAGCTGAATTTGTGCCTGATAACGGACTACTTGTGTTGGGGCTATTGCCCTGATACCACTGGTAGGTCAAAGGTGCTGTGCCAGTCGCACTAACGCTAAGTTGGGTGGTTTCTCCTGCATTGATTGTGACGTTGCTTGGTGAACTCGTAATGGCGGCTGGTTGATTGACAGTGATGGTGGCAAGTGTGGAATTGGCGCCTGTAGTATTTGCGGCATTGGTGACTTTCACCCAATAACTGGTATTTGCAAAAAGTGCTGGCGACGTGAAACTCGCGGAGTTTGTTCCGACAGGGGTCGTAGTACTAGTGAGAGGCCCCTGGTACCATTGGTAGGTAAATGGCGCTGTGCCAGCAGCTACCACGGTAAGGGTAACAGTGCCGCCACTGTTAATCGTCGTAGAAACCGGATGAGTGGTGATGGCAGCTGCGGGAGGCTGCGTTACCGCAATGGTGAATGATCCTGTCGCGGAACGACCTGTGAAATTCGAGAATTCCCACGCTTTGATGGTAATAGGGAAGTTGCCTGTCTGTGTGGTTGTTCCCGTTAGCGGTGTTGTTCTTTGAGCTCTACTTGTCAACGTAATACCTGAAGGTAGAGTGCCACTTGTGATATTCCAAGACTGCGGAGTTCGACCCGAAGAACCAACAATTTGAAAGAGCCCGGATAATTGCACTCCAGCAGTCACCGGCACGGTGAGAGAACCGGATGACGGTGCTACTTGTGCCACTGTCGTAGCCCCAGCTACTGCATCAAAGAAACCGAGTCCCGCAACGGTGGTAATGGCTGCTGGCAGAGTATTCATAACAGCCGATGTGCTTAACACACCAGTCTCGGGCAAAAGCGCCTGGATCAAAGGGGCGCGCTGAAACAGAAGAAGCAGGGAACTGCATTTCGAGCAGATCCGTTTGATACGCTGAACAATTTGGGAAGTTCTCATAACAATAAATGGAAAAAAGGAAATCAAGGAAATCAATTGCAACCGCAGCCGCCACCACCTACGCCACCGCCGCCGAAACTGGCTTCGCGCGAGAAATAGACATGCTCCGTCATGGCTTTTTGTAGCGGGTCACGTTCTGGACTCATGAGCGGATTGGCAAGGTTGCCTCGCTCATAAGGTTTTACACGAACCAAATGTTGCGAGCAACTGCTGAACAACACCATGGCTGCCGATGCACTTAGAAGAATAAGGAATTTCATACGATGTTCCGCGATGTCTATTTGCCTAACAATTCTTCAATTTCCTTGGTGTATTCCTCCTCGGTTTTCGCACCTTTGAATCCTTGGTGGATGTAGCGAATGTTGCCTTTGCGATCGACCAAGTAGCTCGACGGCATGGATGGTGGGTTGAAAAAACCAGCAGCTTTGTGTTGCACATCATGAACGAGCGTAAAGTTGACTTTGTTTTTCGCCGCAAACGCTTGGTATTTTTTAGCGTCTTCATCCACGCCGATGCCGATGATCACCAGGCCTTTCGGACCATACTTTTGTTGCAAGCGCTCCATGCTAGGAAAAGATGCCTTGCAGGGCACGCACCAAGAGGCCCAAAAGTCAACCAGCACCACTTTCCCTGAGGTGTTGGGTAGCGTAGCACCAGGAAGTAGCCCAGCGAGTTTCGGCAAAGCCGTTCCGACAGCTGGCTGTCCTGCTGACGCCATGGTCAGACTAAGAAGACTTACGAGGATGATTTTGATCATAGTTTTCATAATGGTAGGGTTGGAGAAATGAGATGCAATTGGTTTGGTTAAGCAGCTTGAACTTGTCTGCGGATGAAGTTTTTTGTTTTTTCGACGCCGTTGTTGTCTTGCACACAAGCATCGAGTTGGGGAGCGCAGTTAGCAAAACCTAATCCCTCGTTTTTACCTAAGACAAAGATGCATGTCGCATAGACTCCCGCCATCAGGCAAGTGGGTGCCGTGACAGTGACAGAATGCAAGCCGCTTCTCGCTGGCCAGCCTGTGCGTGGATCAACGATATGCCCATAAGTAACACCTTGGTGCTCGAATCGCCTCGCGTAATCGCCCGAGGCACAGACGGCATAATTTGACACCGCAAGGCCGCCGAGATACTGATCTTGGCGAATGCCATCCTGAATTCCTACATGCCAAAACGGATGCATGCCATTTCCACCAATGCCGAAGATGTCTCTTCCTAAATCAACTAACGCATCGACAATTCCATGTTGCTGAGCGATTTGGATCAATCGATCCACCGCATATTCTTTGCCAAAGCCACCAAAGTCTAAGCCCATGCCTTTGCATGGCAAAAATACCGAGTCAGCGCGCCGTTGCACTTTATTCCATCCTGTAAGACCGTGAGCTTCTTCGATCTCACGACTCGCCGGTAGCTGAGTGTGAATTTTCTTCCAATCCCAGACCTGGAGTAAAGGCAGCATACTCGCATCGAGAATGCCTTCGGTGAGTTGAAACATGTTCTGCGCCAAATCAAGCATAGCGTTCATTTCTTGATCGATCTTGACCCAAGAATATCCCGCGGCTTGATTGATTTTCGAAACCAACGACTCTGGCCGATAGCGTGAGAATTTCGCTTCAAAGGATCCAAGCCAGCCTAGCGCATCAGCCAAAAACATCAGTGATTTCTTTTCCTCATCGCAACGAAATTGAATCGAACAAGCCGTGCCCAATGCGCGGAAAGCGACCGTGCGCACACCACGCGCATCGGGAGCTGTCGGAGCGTATGTGGGTGATGATGACATAGTCGTAAGTTAGAATTCCGCAGTGAGTCCCAAGGTGTAAATGTTGGCAGTCATGTAGGCCGCTGAAGGAGCTTGATCCGAGCCTACACCCGTCATTTGGTAGCGTTCATAAGTCGCCGTCGCCGCCATCGTCCCCGTGATTTGATAGCGCATACGTAGTCCGAGACTTAGCGCGTCTAAGGAGGAAAGCCTGTAGTCCGCAGAGTAATTCGGCCCCGAACCTGTTGGATAGTCGGGGGGATTCGTGATAGGAACTTGATCCAACGTATTGACGAAAAAATCTGCAGCGTTTTGGCGGTAGTATCGCGCAAAAGGACTGATCTCCCATTTGTCGCCTAAGCCTTGACGCCATTCGACGTGCAGCGATTGCGAAAACACTCCATAGTCGTCGTTAGAGAGACGGACGATAGCATCGAGCGCGCCATTCGCACTCTCAACGAAATGGGTGCCCTGCAGTTGCAAAACCTGTCTTAGCCGGCTGCTTGGTCGATTTTCTGCATAAGCATTGACCACAGGGATGTCGATGAATCCGCCCATGCCATCATCAACTTGAACGATATCGGTGCGCTGGATGACCTTGTATTGGTCATTCAAGTAGCCTTCACTCAATCCAATCGTCAAGTTGGCAGACACCAACGTGTTTTTATCGATGATCTGAGTAATCCCAGTAAAAAGATCATAGCCTCTCTTTTTTTGATCATCGATGCCAATCACCCGCACATCATCCTCCAAATAATTCACGCCATACGTCAGCGTCGTATTTTTTTGGTTGAGTTCCCATTTATCACTGAGTGCGAAGCCATAGGAAAGATAATCACTTTCTTTGCTCCGTGATACTTCGAGTTCCACTCGATGATCACCAAATTGCTGAGACAGAGCTGCCAAAATACCCGTGCGCACATCTTCGAGTTCGATGAGAAATGGTTGCAGTCCGCCGGGTTGGACACCCGAAGGAGACGCGCCGCTGATAGCATCACGCAGGTATTGAAAACGAAATGAGGTGGATTCTGTAACGTTAACATCTCCTCGCAAATACCATGACTCGATGGCGATGCGATCATTTTCCTCTTGGTAGTATTGGTAGCTGGTATCGTAGCGCTGACTTTGTAGGTCGAAGGAAAGCTCTGCCTTGCCAGACGATGGCCAAAGGGCTGGAGCAAGAGCTAGGTATTTGGGATTCATGTAGTGACGAAGTTCATGCTTACCTATCTTACCCAAAAAAAATGGCAATGACATTTTTTAGGACGACTCGATCAGACTCCTTGCTTCCAACTTGACTCGCGACTCTGAACGCTTTACGACTCGCGGCCAGATGATGCGCATGATTTTATTCCTTTTTGGGTTTGTGGCTTTAGTCGCCTGCACACCCCATCCGAAAGAACAGTGGCTGATGCCAACGCCTCGAATCTATCAAGATGGGGGAATCAATCCGTTCGAAAAACTTCCTAAAACCAAACGCAGCACGGTCATGCCAGTGCACTACGCCACCAATCGTAACTGGCAAGGCTCCTACTTTGGTTCCAAAATCATGCCGGATTTGACTTACGGCATCACTCATGTTGCTTTGGGCACTCCCGATACTCATTGGCCCGCGTTAGAGAAAGCATCAACCGAAGCGGAGCGTACGCAACCGCTACCGTTGCGACTCGTTGACTTCGAAGGTGGATCTCATACGCAAGCCGCACCAAGCCTCACGCCGTGGTTGGCGAGTTTGCAAAACGATACACGTAGTACTTCAACGCGCGACGTGGTAATCTATGTCCACGGAGCGAAAGTAGAGTTTTTTCACTCTTGTGCATTTGCTGCGGAACTTGGGCATTTTACAGGACGTGAACTGACTCCAGTGGCCTTTGATTGGCCTACGCATCCAGAGATCTTCTCCTATCTCGCACGAATCGATCTATCGCATGGAATCCATTCCGCCGAAAAACTCGCGGAACTGGTGCGAAACATCGCAACTCATACCGATACGCGACGCATTCATCTGGTATCATGGAGCGCGGGGGCACGCGTACTCTCCCGAGCAATGGTAAGCCTTGCGGGAGCGAATCCCGGTGTTGATGGCGAGGTGCTACGCAAACGTTATCGCATCGGCACAACGGTATTTGCCGCAAGTGATGTGCCCGAAAAAGATTTCATCGCACGGCTACCAGCAATTCATACCCTCAGCGAACGCATCATTGTCTATCTCTCCGACAACGACGGTGCGCTGAAATGGTCAGCGCGTCTGATGGGCGGGGGGCGGCGCCTAGGACTAGAGCCAAAGGCGTTAGACGAACATGAATCATTGATGTTGAGCACACATCCTAAGCTACAAATTGTGGATTGTTCATGGGGAAAAACCCTACGCGGTTTTGACATTACTGGGCATCGATATTGGTATCAGCATCCCTGGGTAAGCAGTGATCTATTTCTGGCGCTGAACACAGGTGCCACTCCACAAAAACGAGGACTACATGCCGCTCCTGCGCCACAGATTTTTTACTTCGCACCGGATTACGGAGAGAAGATTGGCAAAGTCGCGAAAAAATTATCCCGAGATCCCAAGTAGAGCGCCAGAAAGTCACTGCTAAGCTTTGGTGTGCAAGGCGTTATCCTTCGGTCTTCGGGACTCTTTGAGCCAACTCGGAAAAAAGGGTTGCATCCTTTGGACGAAAGCAGATCAAGGACCTTAGGCCATTACGGCTTCTTGCTCCAATGCAAACGCTCCTGCCATACTTGCCCAAGTTGATCTGCCGGGATCTGACTCGATCCATTTTTGTGCGAAATCTTGATCCCATTCGCACTGATGGTCCGCACGGTCACGTCGTGATAGGTCTTTCCATCCAGCGTGGTAATGGTCGGGTGCTTTTCCCCTGTCGCTGCGATCCATGAATTCTCACGCACCTTATCGCGATACATTGCAAAATCTCTTTCGATGAGGCGTATTTCAGCTTGAAGAATTGGCTCTAGTTCTTTCGCGCGAGTCAGGCGTGCTTTGTTCGAATCTACAATCAATTTTGTGGTTTCCTTGATTTGTTGCATGCGCGTGGAAACTGCTGTGGAACGCTTGTAAACCGCTTCAATTCTCTCTAAGTCTTTCTGTAAATATTCGAGCGCGAGAACGTTGTCGGCGATGTCTTCATTCGTGACTTTTTTGCGCGAAGAAATGCCGATACGTTTGTGGACCACACCACTAAAGCCCAGAGCGACGATGACGAGACCCACCACACTGATGGCAAGAAACAAGGTATTCGATGCTCTTTCTCCCAAAGACATTAACGCTGCTCCCCGCCTGTCGTTTTTTTATTTTGCATTTCTAGAATGATCTTTTGCCTTCTCTGCTCGGCGGCACGAAGTCGCTCTTCCCAAGATCTCTTCTGCATTTCACGCTGCTGCTTTGTATCTTGGTATTCTTTGATGACACGAGGAAGATCAGCGGCTTTCGCCTCTTCTCGCGCAATCGCTTGGCGAGCTTCTTGAATGCCAGTTTCGTGTTTATGGGTGTTGCGCACGCCTTGTTTGTTCGCCTCAGCAGCCAACTGGCTTTGGTATTGAGTAATCTTCGATTGCAAAGAAATCACGCGATTCTGCACAGCTTGCACATCGGTATTCTTCTTCTCGAAACTGACTTCCGACTCTTTCATTTGACCAACGATGTAATCGATCTCCTGCTTGATTTCTGCAATCGATTGCTCGACTTCCGCCAAGCCAGCATTGGCATTTTCTGCCTTAGCGACCACCGCCGCAGCTTCTTTCGTCATTTGAAATCGATCAATCAGAGCATCTGGTGCATCAGCGAAAAGCACCGTGCCGTTGCCGTCGGTATGACGGAAGCTGATCCGCAGTGGCTCCACGGTGCGAATGACTACATTCTTATAAGACTTACCACTCTTGGTGAAGAGATCTCCGATCGCTTCGCCTTCGGCGCGCTTACGTTCCGCAATCCGATACTGTTCTTTGTATTTTTCCCAATTGTTGCGGATTCCCACCATTTCTTGGTTCACTTCTTCCAGGCTCACTTTGATCTCTCCCGCGCGCTTGATACGCAATCCCGTGAGACGCTCTGCTTTTTCAAATTCTTGCGTGATCGCTGCTCGATTTTTCGCACTATCTAGCGTTTTTTGTTGGCTTACTAAGGTCATCTCCAAGTTCTTGATCTCTTGCGTTTGATCCTTGATCACGCTTTCAATCGACTTTTTCCCACCCTGCAATCCCTCATCAAAAACAAACAGATACAGCGAGCCAAAGCCCACCAAAACAACAAGGGCCATCAGAGTTCCGATAAATCCGGCACCTCGGCTGCTTGAGAGCATATCTTCAAAAAATCTCATAATCGTGAATCGTAAATGTTCAGTGAGTGCTTCCTAGCGAACTACAGGATATTTCTTTTTGTAATCCTCGACTTCTTTTTCGAGAATGCGCTTCGTTTTTTCAAGTGTAGCAATTTCTTCTTCCAACTTCTCCACCTCCTTGGTTTGCACTTCAGCTTTTTCTTGGGCTGCTTGCAAATCTCTTGTTCGATCTGGCGGCAAGGAATTGATCATTTCTTCTTTGATTGCGATTTCACCCTTCAGTCGCTCGATTTCTTGCTTCTGTTGTTCGCGCTTCTTGACGAGCTCTGGATCATCTCCACAAGAAACGAAGATAAGTGATAGGGCGCAGAGGGAGATCTTGCGAATGATGGTTAGGTCTTTCATGGGAAAACGATTTATTTTAAATGAGGGAGGATCGGTTCGATGCGTTGCGCTTGGGGTCGACGATACAAGTAGGAAGTAGAATGATTGTAACAAGACCTATTCGAGAAATTTGAGTAATTCGAGCAATTCGGATACCACACATTGTAAAATTGAGGCCGATAACTGCGCACTCGATAGACTTTCGTCGGAGGTGTTTCGGCAAGTAGGCTTTTTCTCTCTGGAGCACGATATGCCGCAAGGGTTGCCTCAGCTTTTTGCATATCCCTGCGGTGTTCTTCTTCCAGGCGAAAGCGGCTTAGCTCTTCTTCTTTTTGTTTTTCCAGCACACGATCCATGTTGGCCATGTAGTGCTGTTGAATCCGCTGTTCTGCTGCAATCACTTCTCGTGCATTTTCCACAGACAAGCCAAACTCATCGAGTTGAGAATCACTCAACTGCATCGGAGTGATCCGAGCGGAACCACTACTGTGCTTGATTTCAAGGCCTGTTTCCGTAACGGATTTAATCACGACATCGCGGTAGGAACTTTGCTTGGTCTCGAAAACCGCGAAATTTTTGCCCATCGCGGAATTGCGTTTGTATGCAATTACCGCTTTCTCAATCGCGCCAAATTCCCCCTCTAAGCTGTGAATATCGGCGTGCAAAGCGTCGCGGACTTCACGTAGTTCCGCGAGCTTGACTCGCGCTTGCGACTCTTTTTGATTTACCGCATGAACATCGCGATCCGTCACAACATCGGCTTGTTTGGATTGCATTTCTAGCAGACGCAATTTCTGAGTCAACTTGATGGATTGCGTCTCAGATTCCATGATTTGCATCTCCACCTGCGAGTCATCCTTGCACTGCGAAAGCAAGGGCACGACGGCAATCAAGGCAATAGGCAAAACATGTCCTAATTTCATGCCAAGAGTTTACAAAAACACCGATATGGCGACAAGAAAAAATGTATATTTTTGCAAAAATAGTTAGCGAAGGAAATCGCGGAAAGATTAAGCCCTTGGTGACAAAAATGACACCAAGCATGAGAGAATCTTCTCCACTTCGCTCATGCGGCCCACACCCTGATAGCCACAAGCAAGATCGCCACTCTCGGGGCCGATGAAATGAACACCATCGGACTGGAGCAGTGCGATATTTCGCTGGGTAGCAGGATGAAGCCACATTTTTCCATTCATGGCGGGAGCGATGACCACAGGCGTGCTGCGAGGCAGGGCGAGATAGGTAGATCCTAGCGAATCTTGCGCCAAGCCGTTCGCGAATTGCGCGAGAACATTGGCACTGCACGGAGCAACGAGAAATAAATCGGCGTTATCCGCTAATGCAATATGCCCAGGCTTCCAGGAGTTTTTTTCATCCTCGAGCGAGACCAAAACAGGATGACGCGTGGTCGTTTGTAGCGTTAATGGCGTGATGAATTCACAGGCATGTGCCGTCATGATGCAATGCACTTCATGCCCCGCCTTGACCAAGCGAGAAGCCAAGTCTGCGGCTTTCCAAGCGGCAATAGAGCCAGTTATGCCTAATACGATGTTCATGATAGCTGGTGATTTAGGAAATCAATCGCGAGACACGCATACGCTCTGCGAGTAGGAGCGATTTGAATCGAGCGTAGTCGTATTCACGACTGTCAGAAAGCAAACGGAACTGATAGGATGGCCAGTGCTCCATTTCTGCAAGAGCATTTTTCATTCGCAGGGCGATAACTTCGGGCGCATCGGTTTGACGCCCGGTAAGCCGAGATCGCAATTCTTCCTCGGATGGTGGCATGACAAATAGATCAACCAAAGCCGTGCGAATCCTAGGGTCTGTGCAGTTGCGAACATGCTTAGCTCCCTGCACGTCAATGTCCATGACCACATCTACGCCATTGGCAAGGTGTTCCGTGACCTCCGAAAGCAATGTACCATACGAGTTCCCATGCACGGTGGCATATTCCAGAAATGCACTCTGCCGGATCTTTTCCGCAAATTCGTCTTGGCTAAGAAAATGATAATCATAGCCGTCCTTCTCTCCAGGCCGCGCTGGGCGCGTGGTGCAAGATGTGGAATACCGTGCCTCGCCTTCATCGGCAAGGCGGCGACAAAGCGTTGTTTTCCCTGATCCTGATGGACCAGAAACGAGATACAGAATGCCGGAGCGGCTGGGCATGGCGCATTCTTTCAGATGTTGCTAGGCGATGGTAGGAAAAATCTCGCCATGTTTGCGGAGAACGCGAGATGATGGGTCACGTAACGATCCATAACGTTGCAGAATTACCGCTGACCAACTGGCCTGAGGAGATC
Source organism: Verrucomicrobiaceae bacterium (assembly GCA_027487435.1). Taxonomy (GTDB): domain Bacteria; phylum Verrucomicrobiota; class Verrucomicrobiia; order Verrucomicrobiales; family Akkermansiaceae; genus UBA956. The sequence continues at coordinate 19,928 of JAIYDP010000407.1, forward strand.
CGCGCCTGCTGGTTGCCACAATTCGATGCAATTGCCATTGGGATCAAGAAGATGGGCAAATCGGCCATTCGGATAAATCGTGGACTCCACGGTCACGGAAATGCCAGCAGCTCTCAGTTGAGCGACCATAGCATCCAGATCGCGCACGCGAAAATTGATCCTCCATGAGAAGCCCGGTTCGCCGATTTGCTCCTGCTTGGATTCCGCACCAAAGACCGTAGGCCCTTCATCCTGCCACCACGAGCCATCTTTGTATTCCTGTCCCGCCCTAGTAATACCCAAGTGCGTTTCATACCAATCATTGAGTTGATCTGCATCTTTACCAAGGAAGAAAAAACCGCCAATTCCTGTAACTCTTTCCATGACTTCCAATCTGTCCGATGAATCAAAAACAACAAGAAAATAAAGCGACGAGGCTATCTCACGCATGCTACCCGAGAACCGAACTAGAGCGCTAGATAGTCGCTTCCAAGCCTCGCTCAACAAATGATATGGCGGCGTTCTGCTTCGGGTCTCGGGTTCAAGCGGTCTCGCCTGGTCGCCACTATCGAGCCGATTTTTTACGCCATTGACTTGGACTGCATCCCATCTCCGCGCGGAATGCTTGTGTAAAATGGGAAAAACTGTTGTAGCCGACGGCAAGGGCAGCTTCAGTTACAGATGCATTGCCATGAGATAATTCCTCACACGCACGGCTAATACGAAACCTACGCAAATGAAGCTGTAAGGTTTTTCCTGTTTCTTGACGAACTCTCCGCGATAGCAAATGTGGCGCTACAGCCACGTGCCTCGCTAGTGCCGTGAGATCAAGAGCTTCATCATGATAAGTTTGGAGATACAATAAGGCTTTTTCCACCGGGTTAGCGTTTTTGTAGTGATGACAAAATCCACTTCCACCCGTTTGCTGAGTCTGAAACATCCGAAGGGTAGCCCATTCTAACAATCGCACTTCTGCCATCATCAAATCCACACCTCCACCTTGCCTTGCCTGTTCGAGTGCTTCTGCCAATTTCTTCTCTCTCTCACTCATCAATCCGCATAAGGCCAAATTCGTATCTCCTTGCAGCCAATGCAAAAATGCCGGATGCAATGCTTCAGGCTTTGTCCCCAGCCGACCTAGCAACCAACTTTGGGAAATCATGATGACCTCCATGCGGCTCGCTCCAGCTTGTCGTATGTAACGCCACGCCCCCTGCTTGAGCCCTCCACATATTGCAAACATTCCCGGATGCAACGGAAAACGTTCGTCCTTCCCCCACAAAAGCCCCTTCCCTTCGCGATTCAACCACAACCACACCGCTTTTTCCTCAGGCGTTTGCCACGAATCTCCTGCATTTCCCTCATTACGGCGTAATATTCCATATCGAATCCCTCCTGAACTATGCCACCACTGAATCATTTCTTGCATAACCATAATTTGCGCTAATGAGACTCAATATCAATAAAAAACGCTAGATTCGTAAAATCGACCTCCATTTCCTCATGATCATCGGATTTCGGGCTCAATGAAAACAACTGACCGACAATTCTAAGCAACTGACCGACAGCAACCACGTCGCAGATCCGCTACATTTCTCTCGTCATGAACATCAAACACCGACTCCTCACCGCCTGCCTTATCACTTCTTGTGTCGCCGAAACCCCTCTCCCGCCACCACAGGATGTCCACGCCATCCGCGCCATGGCTGGCACCTATCGCGTGAATTTTCACTTCCATGAAACCTACAGCCTCGCTGCTGACTATACCATCCAATCCAAACCCTATGATGAGGAGGCAACGGAAGTCGTAAAAATTGTGGAAGAAACACCTAACCGCATCACCTTGCAGCACCTGCTCGTCGTTGGCGAGAAAGAAAAACCGTCCGTCATCAAGCACTGGTCGCAAGTTTGGACGTGGAACGACCCGATCTTGCTCGACTACAATGGCAGCGAAGAGGACCAGCAGTGGAACATCGTTCAACATAGCCCAGAGCGCGCGGCAGGCACATGGACGCAACTCGTCACCAGCGTCGATGACTCACCGCGCTACGAAGGAAGAGGCATCTGGACGCATGATCACAAGGTGTCCACCTGGCTGAGCGAGCTCACCCGCCGCCCCTTGCCTCGCCGCGAATACTCCAAGCGCGATGACTACGATTACCTGCTCGTCCGCAACAAGCACGTCATCACCCCGAACGGCTGGATTCACGAACAAGATAACCAAAAAATCATTTCCCGCGATGGACTGCCTGCCATACCTCTTTGCCAAGAATACGGCATCAATCAATATCTTCGCATCGAAGACTCCGCCACTGAAATCGCCAGTCTCTGGTGGTCAGAAAAGCAAGATTTCTGGAACGTCATTCGCTCCACATGGCTTGATGAGATGAACAAACCTGGCTCCTCCTTCACCTACACCACCGCCATCAATGGGAAAATGCTGAGCAAAGAATTTCGCGAATGGGAAAAACATCCCCACCTTGCCAAACAAGCCGCTTCCTCTCTGCTTACCTTCATCGTTAGAAAACCATAAATCCCTCAAACACTCATGAAAACCAACATCCTCATTGCATTCCTGCTCTCCACGTCGCTTCACGCCGCTATCACCATCCAGCTTCCCGGCAGTAGCGAGTCCGCCGCATGGGCAAATCTCAGAAACTCCCAATACCCCGGTGCAGGCGGTGCCTCGTCGTTCTTTAATGCCACCGCCGTATGGCCCGCTCCCATCCCCGGAAACCTCGAATCCACCTCCAGTGCGGTTTTTTCGAAAATCTCTGGCGGCGGATACTTCGCCACCAGTTCGCTTTACGATGCCGGCATCGCGGGAATGTATGCTCTCACCGATGTCTCACCCCTCAGCGATCTCAAAACCCTCATTCTCCAGATCGATGCTGGCACCAACATCGGCGTCAGTCCCATCCTCTACTTCAACGGCGGCAGCCAGGCTCTCCCCGCAGATTATTTCCTATCCACCTCGGGAAGTTACCTCGCTAGCGGCCCAAACGGCTCGGTAGCCACCGTCAACCGCGCATGGCAATGGGATCTTTCCGACATCCCCGCCATCACATCTTACGAAATACGCTGGGGCAGCACGACAAATAACCACCTAACGCAAAATCAAATCAACCTCACAGCTGGCGATACCTTTGCCCAGGTGATACCAGAGCCCACCACCTCCATCTTCAGCGCCCTCGCTTGCGCTCTACTCCTCATCCATCGAAAAAAATGAAACCGTTCCTCACCATTAGCCTCCTACTCCTCGGTGCCATCCACGCCCAAGAACAGGTAAAAATCAACCAACCCTCCGCCGACCGCTGGATGTATTCGTTCAATAGTACACCCGGTAACCGCCCCGCAGGCTCGGTCTTCAGCGCCTTGCCCAGTCCTAACTCTGGAGTCTCGGATCGCTTCGCTCAAATCCTGCTCCGCTTCTCCCTCGCCAACGCAGGCATACCCACCCACCTCGGCAGCTCCAATTATCGCGTGCGACGCCTCATCCTCCGCGCCACCGTCTATTCCCATCGTGGCTTCCGCTACGATGGCACCGCCGATCCATGGCAAAGCGTCATCTCCCCCATGACCCATCCCGATACCGATCCCGGTCGCCCCGTAGAACTCTTCGGCGTCGGTTTCCGCAACGGCTGGACCGCCTCCACCTTTCAAGAAAACAGCCCCCACGGCAGCAGCACCCCCGGCTTGCGAAATGCCTTCGCCCTCGGCTTTGACCCCAACGCCAATCCCCGAGATCTGAGCGACAACGTCACCCAGGGCTTCGATCCCCTCCCCTGGGCCATCGGCACCTGCGTTCTCTCCCCTGGAACTCTGGTCCCGGAAGACACCGTGATGACCTTCTCCATCGATCTCACTCGCCCCGGCGTCCACGCCTACATCGCCCAAGCCATGAACACGGGCTCCCTCTGGCTCTCGCTCTCCTCCCTGCATCCCGCCATCCAACAGGCAGGCGAATACGCCGATTTTCACCTCAAAGAAAGCCCCCTCCACGAACTCTTCGGCGACTTCGCTCCGAGCCTGGAACTCGAATACGAAATCCCGCACCCCGCCCCACAGCTCACCCGCAACTCACAAACCCAAACCACCACGCTGCAATGGCAAGGATTACCAAATTTTTCCTACACCATCCAACGCAGTCCCGACCTCACACCCCACTCATGGATCACCCTACACTCCACCTCCTACCCGACCCTGCAAAACGCCCAATGGCAGGAAACATTTTCTCCTACCCGCGCCTTCTACCGCATCATCCGCACAAAATTATGAACCAAAAAAATGGCTTTACCCTCCTAGAATTGATCGTCTGCATCGCCGTCGTTTCTGTACTCTCGACCATCGTTTTTGGCGTCACACATCGCGTAAAACAACGCATGGCCAGCACTCGAGAAATTCACGCCGCTCGCAAACTCATGGTCGCCTACCACCTCTACGCGACCGATCACAACGGCAGCCTGCTCGAGGGCTATCGCAAAGACCCGGATACCATCGGACTCGACGGCAACCCTCTGTCTTTCCCCATGAACGCTCGCTACCCTTGGCGCCTCATGCCCTACCTAGGCAATCCTCGCGAAGAACTTACCGTCAATGGCAATGAAAAAGCATGGGCCGACAAAGAAAACATCGACTACCTCGTCTCCGTCATGCCCAATTTGGGCATCAATGCTGTCCTCGTCGGCGGGCACTACGGTAGCGGTAGCCCGCTCCCTCCCACCCAGCGAATGATCTCCAGCTTCGGCAAATTTTTCGTCTCGAATGCCGGTGAAGTGGACTCGCCATCGAACTTGATTGTCTTCGCTTCTGCCCGAAAAGATCAAGACTCCCCTGGATACTTCGAAGTCCGCCCGCCGCGACTGATCGGGCCCATCTGGACGGACAAAGCCTACGATCCCCAAAAGCCCGGTTCTTCTCATGGCTTCGTCGATTTCCGTCACGACGGCAAAGCCGTGATCGCCACCTTCGATGGCGGCGCCAAGCTCGCCAGCGAAGAGGAACTGCGCGACATGCGACTCTGGAGCAACCAAGCCAGCCGCGCCGGCAACCCCGATTTCACCATCACACGCCAATAGCTGCCGCGACCCCGATGTAGTTATCCTCTGTCCTGATGCTGTAGGGGGTAAACCAGAGATCCGAAGGAGAACGCGAGGCAGGGGGCAGTTACCGCGGTCCATTTCGGATTTCGGGTTGAATCTCAATGAATCTCGGCCATTTCCTACGCCACAAAGCAATTCCTAAAGAGCAACGAACATGCGGAAATGTTGATAACGCATCATCGACATCGTCCGCAAGCCCATTTACATCCGCCGGAACCCCGCTGCATTTGCTGGAAGCCCATTTACATCCGCCGGAACCCCGCTGCACTTGCTGGAAGCCCATTTACATCCACCGGAACCCCTCTGCATTTGCTGGAAGCCCATTTACATCCGCCGGAAC
>JAIYDP010000308.1 GCA_027487435.1 Verrucomicrobiaceae bacterium
AGCTTTTCAGCTTTTCTCCTTAACGCTTTTCAGAAAATCCCAGTGACAAAGCACCGATTTTTTGGCAATGTAAGATCGCCTTCAGAAAACAATTAACCAAATCAACACTATGCCATATACCAACATCGACGCTGAAATCACCGATGCCCAGCGCAGTGCCGTCTTCGCTGCCATCACCACTATTGAGCAAAACCTTGACTTTCTGGTCAGTCTCACGCCCAAGGAGCGGCAGAAAATGCCGAAAATGGGCAACGGCAGCCAATCCTTCGTTACCAAGGCCATGGAAATCGCCGCCAATAACCCGCAATTCGTGCCCCCCTACGCAAATCTCGCCGCCATGCGCAAGGACTACGACCTCGCCGTGCGACTCCAAGGCATTCAAATGCAGCTCGCCTCCCTCTCCGAAAAAGTCACCGATACTCAGATGGCCGCTGGTTCTGAAGCCTACGTCACTGGCTTGGCGCTCTACAATTCCCTGAAAGCCGCCGCCAAGGCCAACGTCCCCGGTGCGAAAGTGCTTGCCGACGAACTCGGCGAGCGCTTCGAACAAGACTCACCTCCCGACACCCCGCCACCCGCTCCCTAACCATCAATCCACCCCACCCGCAATCCCCCCCCCCCTTCCGAAGTGGGGGAGGGGGCTTCCGAAGTGGGGGGAGGGACTTCAAAACTCCGTCATCGCAGTTCTGAACTCCGTCATCGCAGTTCTGAACTCCGTCATCGCAGTTCTGAACTCCGTCATCGCAGTTCTGAACTCCGACATCGCGGTTCTGAACTCCGCCATCGCGGTTCTGAACTCCGACATCGCGGTTCTGAACTCCGCCATCGCAGTTCTGAACTCCGTCATCGCAGTTCCGAACTCCCCTCACGCACTTCCAAGCTCCGCCCTCGCACCTTTGACCTCAGAAATCGCAGCTTTACCCTCCGGCCTCCCAGTTCAGACCTCCGATGCCGCACCTTTGACCTCCGACCTGCCAGCTCTGAGCTACGATCTCCCACCTTCCACCTCCGCCGCCCCACCTTAGAAGTCTACCACACATGCCCACGCTCAACTGGATCGGCAAGGATGCCGTCATCAATCATCACCTCGCCGTGCCGTTTCACTTGTTGCAGGATGTGCCGGAACTGGCCTGCGGCGATCCGGGCAGCGGCAACCTCATCGTCGAGGGCGACAACCTCGTCGCCCTCAAGGCCCTGCTGCCCTACTACAAGGGCAAGGTGAAATGCATCTGCATCGATCCCCCCTACAACACCGGCAACGAGGGCTGGGCCTACAATGACAACGTCAACAGCCCCGCCATCCGCCAATGGCTCGGCCAAACCGTCGGCAAGGAAGGCGAAACCCTCGACCGCCACGACCGCTGGCTCTGCATGATGTATCCCAGACTGGCGCTGCTCAGGGAGTTTTTGAGCGAGGATGGGGCAATTGTTGTCAATCTAGATTACCGTGAACAACCTTATCTCCGGCTTTTGCTGGACGAGATTTTCGGAACAACGAACCTTGTGTCAGAGATTGCCTGTGTCAACAAGCCTTCTGGTCGCTCGGATGACAAGTACATTGCTACTGCCCATGAGAGCATTACGATTTATCGAAAATCTCCAAAATTAACACTTTCAGGATTCTCGCCCGATGAAAATATCATCAAGCGATATTCCAGAACCGACAATAAAGGATTGAAATACCGTGAGGAAGACTTGCGAAAGAGGGGCGATCATGACGAAAGAAATGACCGCCCCAATTTATTTTATCCATTTTTCTACTCCGAAGAATCCGATCTATTGTTGGTAGGAGAAAACGCGGATGATACACCGAAAGGTTTTATGAGAATAGAACCCATGAAAGCAGTAGATAGTGAAGGCACTTGGCGTTGGGGTAGGGAGACTTCAAAGAAGCAGATTCAATACCTACATCCAAGATATATGCCAAACAAGGAACAGTGGAGTGTCTTTGAGTGGCAATATCTTGACGAGCGCGGTGACGTCAAACCCACTTCAGTTTGGGATTTCAAAGACGTAAATAGTGAACGAGGCACAGAAATGTTCACAAAAATACTTGGCTTTCCTAAATCCGCATTTCCAAACCCAAAACCTCTTGGGACTTTGGAAAGAATTATTCGCATAGCCACGAATCCCGGCGACCTCGTGTTGGACAGCTTTGCAGGGAGCGGGACGACGGGGCATGCGGTGCTCAAGATGAATGCCGCCGCCCCCGAAGCGGAAGCCCGCCGTTTCCTTCTCGTGGAGATGGAGCCGAAGATCGCGCAAGACATCACCCGCGAGCGCGTGCGCCGGGTGGCGGAAGGCTACACGAATGCCAAGGGCGATGCCGTCCCCGGCCTGGGCAATGCCAGTGGCGCTGCCACGGGCTTCCGCTACGTGACCTTGGGCGAGGCGCTGTTCGACGAAACCGGGCAGATCCGCAGCGGCGTGCGTTTTGCCGAATTGGCGCGGCACGTGTATTTCACCGAGACGGGCGAGCCGCTGCCCAAGGAGCGGGTTTCCGCGAAGACGCCCTTGCTGGGCATCCACCGGGGCAAGGCGATTTTCCTGCTCTACAACGGCATCCTGAAGGACAAGAGCATCAGCGGCGGCAATGCGCTGTGCCGCGAGACGCTGCGGGTGATTGAGGAGATCAAGGCCAGCCACGCGGACATGGAGCAAAGCGTGGTCTATGGCACCTCGCAACGACTTTCCCCCGCCCGCCTCAAACGCGGCCGCATCACCTTCAAACAAATCCCTTACCAACTGCGCATCTCATGAGCCAGGAACCGCAAGCAGAGCGCTTCGACGACATCACCATTTTCACGACGGAAGACGGCGCCACCCGGGTGGAAGTCCGTTTCCAAAACGAGAACGTATGGCTCACGCAGAAACTCATGGCGGAGCTGTATGAGTGCTCCACGGACAACGTGGGGCTGCATTTGAAAAAGATCTTCGCCGAGCGGGAGCTGGATCCTGCGGCAACTACCGAGGAATCCTCGGTAGTTCAAAATGAGGGAGGTCGGGAGGTGACGCGCAAAGTCATTTTTTACAGCCTGGAGGCCATCATCGCCGTGGGCTACCGGGTGAAAAGCCCGCGAGCCACGCAGTTCCGCACGTGGGCGACGGATCGGCTGAAAGATTACATTCTGAAGGGCTTCGCCCTCGATAAGGAACGCTTCAAGCGCGGCAGCCGCTACGATCAGAGCTATTTTCTGGAGTTGTTGGAAGAGGTGCGGGAAATCCGCGCCAGTGAGCGTATGATGTATCAGAAAATCACCGACATCTACGCCACCGCCGCAGACTATTCCCCGAATACGGCGGCGGCGGAGCGGTTCTTCGCGACGGTGCAAAACAAGCTCCACTTCGCCATCACGGGGCACACTGCCGCTGAATTGATCGCAGAACGTGCCGATGCCAGCCATCCGACGATGGGACTCACGACCTGGAAGAAAGGCCCGGGCGGGAAAATTCTCAAAACCGACATCGGCACCGCGAAGAATTACCTCAAGGCGGATGAACTCAAGACGCTGAACCACATCGTGGACATGTATCTGGATCACGCGGAGTTCCAGGCCAGCCGAGGCCGCTTGATGAAGATGGTGGATTGGGAGACGCGGCTGGATGCTTTCCTGCAATTCAACGAACAAGAAATCCTGCAAGACAAAGGCCGCGTGTCCCATGCTGTGGCGCAAGCGCTGGCGGAAAAGGCATACGCCACCTTCCGCGTCGAGCAAGACCGCCGCTACGAATCAGACTTCGACCGTGTGGTGAAAAGCCTGCCGAAAATCAAGCCCGTCGCGAAAAAGAAGAAGCCCTGAACCGCACCCACCCACCACCCATCCCACCTCATGAGCGACCGCTACGGCCACAAGGACTATCAGAACGCCACTCTGGACTCGCTGCGCGGGTATTGGCGGAAATGCCGGATCATGGACAACCCGGAGACCGCTTTCATCGAGGCGACTTCCGAGTTGCATGGCATGGCTCACCCGTATCACCGCATCGGGGATCTCGGCAACGGCGCGGAACTGCCGGGAGACATGCCTTTTGTCTGCCTCCGTGTGCCGACGGGGGGCGGCAAGACGGTGATCGGAGCGCGGGCGGTGCGGGTTTTCAAAGACGAACTGCTGGACGAGGAACAACCTCTCGTGCTCTGGCTGGTGCCCAGCGAGGCGATCAAGGAGCAGACGGTGAAGCTGATGAAAAATCTGGGCAGCCCGCTGCGGCGTGTGCTGGATGATGAACTGGGCGACGTGGAGATTTACGATGGCCCGGAGGCGCTGGGCATCCAGCCGAACATCATCGCGGGCAAAGCGACGATCATCGTATCCACCATCCAGGCCTATCGGGTGGACAAGACGGATGGGCGGCGTGTCTATGACAACAACGGCGCGTTGATGGCGCACTTCGAGCACGTGCCGCTGGAGGTGAAGAACTCGTATCCCACGGGTTTCCCGCATAGCCTTGTGAACGTGCTGCGGATGCACCGGCCGCTGGTGATCGTGGACGAGGCGCACGGCGCACGCAGCAAGCTGAGTTTGCAGACCTTGGAGCGCTTCCAGCCCCGCGCCATCGTGGAGCTGACGGCCACACCCATCACAGAGGGGAAGGATTTTCCGCCCAGTAACGTGCTGCACAGCGTCTCCGCGATGGAGCTGAAGGCGGAAAAGATGATCAAGCTGCCGGTGGAACTGACGGCGGAGCCGGGATTCAAGGAGATCATGGCCGCGGCCATCGCCCAGCGCGAAGCCCTGGAAGCGGAGGCGGCGCTGGAGCGTGCGGAGACTCACGAATACATCCGCCCGATCCTGCTTTTCCAAGCCGAGCCG
>JAIYDP010000145.1 GCA_027487435.1 Verrucomicrobiaceae bacterium
AACAGGGGGGGGGGGGAACATGTGTCGAGGTGGAGGGAGGGTGGGGGATTTCGAGGGGGGCGCAGCCGCATGGTCTGGACGGGGGGAAGACGAAAATAGCGCCGCCGGCTGAGGGGGGGAAGCGGGAGGTGGAGTGAGCGAGGAAGGACGGGGAGGCTGAGCAGGTGGCGACCTCCTGGAGGCAAATCCAGATGAAGGCCAGAGCAACTTTCGCGCCTCAAGATTGCCCTTGTCCAACTTTTAGTTTGTATTCACGTAGTAAATTTCTAAATACACGACCGTGTGTTCTGCAATTCAATGAGAACTATAAACTGTAAATTTAAAGGTTGACCCGTTATCAGCAATGTTATCGCCATGGGACGAATCGTCTCCAAGGGGAGATAAGGATGGAAAAGTGCCCAGTACAAGAGCAGGAGTGAACCAGAGTTCAGTTTTGGACATAAGCCCTGACAAACCTTCGAGAGGACTTGCCCGATCGAGTTCGTTTTCTGCTGCGGAAGGATCGATTGGCCGGATAGGGGACAGGTCTGAAATGGAGGACTCCAACAGGTTGCAAATGCAGAGCCATTCTGCGAGTGTACCCGAAAGCCGTTCGAAACCATCCCACAATCAACCTGTGCGGGGCAAACATGGCGATCAAGCGTCGCGGCGGCCCACAGAAACTGCCGATGGGCGTGGCCCTGAGGCACCGGTCTTCGCTCATCGCCGCGCTGGACGATTTGCGTCATCTGGCTCTCGCCGAGACAATTTCAACATGCTCTCCCTCCGCCCGTCCGTCACAACCTCGTCGACGCCAACTCAAAAACATCGAGCCGACGTGTCCGCTCGACCCCCCGAAGCTTGTTTTTGGATGGACCGTGTTCTCATCGGAGGCAACGCACTCAAATACCAGCCGATCGTCCGCTCTCTCTCTCTCCTTTTTTGACTGCGAAGGTGCAGAAAACGCGCCCCATTTCGCTTTGGGCCGACCTCCAATCGCCTTTTCGGCGGCCAACGCTCCCTCCTGCGCCCTCTGCGGCGGAGCGGGCGCAGACGTCGCTGTCGGGGACTGGGCACCAGACGCGGCCCCGCTTCGCCACGGATTCACTCCTCTCAGCGTCCAAGAGATAGGCCCTCCTCCTCCCCGTGGGAAAATCACTTCTTGGGCCCTTGCCATCAAGTTTTTTCATCGCAGCCCCGCGATGAGTTGACGTTGCGGGTCTGACGACAATGTCGTCATAGATTCACAAGTAAATGTAGCACTTTTTACATCGAAAGCTTGCCTAGAGCCCAGCTTTCAGCGCGGCATCATTGACGCGCTTTAGCGCCTCCGCATCCTCCGCCGAGAGCTTGGGCGGCAACTTCAGCGCGGACCGCACGAGTTGCAGCTGTTCGGCGCGCAGCTGTGGGAACGCCAGGCCGACGTTGATGAAAAGCTTTTGGTCATCTGACACGGCCTTTGGAAACGCGATGTTGAAGGTCACGAAGAGGTCCCCTCGCACCGACGGGTTCGCCACTGATGGCATCCCCTCCCCTTTGACGACTTTTTGAAACGTCGGACTGCGGCTGTCAGCGGCTCCGCTGTCACGAATGCACCTGATGACCTCGTCAATCCCAATGTTGAGGCGACGGCCGTCGAGGGCCTGCTGCAGGGCGTCAGATAGTCTGTAGAGGGGGGGGGGGAACAAGGCGGACAGTATGGCCGGTGAGAGCGTTGATGAGGGGCACGTTGTCGACGAAGTGGAGGTCATCACCCGAGCGGCGAAACACGTGGTGCTCCCTCTGCTTTAAATAAACAACGACGTCGCCAGTTATATCGTCCGAGTCCCGGCGAAAGCGCAAACATGTGCCATCTTTCCACCCGCGCTGCACAACGACGCTCGTGATGGCCGTGTGCTCAACCACCTCCCCAGACGGCAGCCGCTTCTCCTCACGTCAGCCCACTCTAAAATAAAAGCGCACGAGCTTCCGCACGGGCACCCTCTTTGTCGCGCCGTTGAAGAGTTCGTCCAGCGTAACTTCCAAATCGATCTGAGGAGTCACTTTTGTTTGAAAGAGGGGGGGGGGACTTTGAGGTCTTCTGACGGCACGATTTTCGCGTGCTGGAAGGACTTCACGACGTTGTCGAGGTCTAGGGGGGGGGGGGTCGGGATGAGGGGAGCAGGCGGCGTTGGTTTACGGCTCTCTGACGCGGCGAAAGGGTTGTCCGTGCCGAAGAAGGATTTGAATACGTCAACAGCCTCGTTGTAAGAGAAGGGCCCTCATGAAATGAGCGGCGAACGAGATGATCGTACCCTTGTCCCATCGGGACTTGATGAAAGCTTCGTCGGATTTGTCAAATTGAGCTCGCAGCGTTGCTGTGGGTGAGAAATTCACAATTTAGTGCAGACAATTGGACAGCACTGAATACGCCTCCGCAATCAACGAGAAGCGGTCTTTGCTCTCCTCCCGGTTTGTTTTCTCCGGGTGGTTCTGTAACGCAAGACGGCGAAACCTAAAGACTCAACCAAAGGACCTTTGACTCTACGATTGTCTTAATCCTTCCAAGTTCACATCTTTAGTGACTTCGAGAGCTGCGTAAAGGTCTGACGGGTATCCAACGGACATGAGTAACTCTAACAAATTTCTAAATTTGTTATCAAATTATTAGTTAGCCGAAGTTCGAGTCGTCTACCGATGTCGTTGGTTGAAGGATCCTTGACAGTTACGAAGACAACTTCCACAAGCAAGAAAGAAAATGAGGTGGTCATACGGCTTCGACCGAAAAAGAGTGTCAAATGGGACGAATCAACCGCTGTTGACAACGAGTTCGCAGGACGTAAGAAATCAAAAAGTAACAGGACCCGTTCCTCCACTCAATTGGCTCTTTACGAAGAGCTCCATGGCGTTCTAACGCTACAGAGTGCTGCATTTTTCATAAGAAGAAAAATTGGAATGAAGACAGCTCCGACAGTGGGGAAGACTGTAACGGAAAAGGCTGCCAGAATGAGTTTCCTGTTGTGATACTCTTCTGACAAAGCAGCCATCATCATGGAAGTGCCGCAAGCTCATGAATCTTCTCTCTGTCCGTCGGATGTTCTGTAGGATGCTGATTTTGAGCCTGTTATCAACAAGAACTAACGCATTTCTTGCGCTTGAGAACTCTCGTCTGTTCCTTTCGAGCCGACTCCATCCTCGAACCAGTCAATTGTACCAGTCAGAAGTACATGAGAATCATCTCGGTCACCTCGCAGTTCACTTTCCTCGATAAACCAAAGGGTCCACTCAACGCGTCAGCAGGCTAACGCAAAAAGGAATCCCAGTCTTTCCTTGGAACTCTGGTGAAGAAGGAGTTTCTCTTGCAAGTTTTCTCCTCTGTGCGCAGCCATGGCGATCGGAGTTGTTGTTTCCACGCGGTTATGACTTTGGATTGGCTCATCGCCTCGATAATTTGACGTCAGGCCTGGTTGTCGCCGCAAATTCGGTGGAGGTGTTGGAAACCTTGAGAGAATCGTTTCGCGCAAAGAATCTGACAAAAATTTACCTCTTCCGATCGCATGGAGAGATTCCGGACGATGAAACTTGCAGCGTTCCATTGGGCCATGACAAGAGGGATTCGCGACGGATGGTAGCTGCTACAGAATCAGCAAGAATAAGAGGACGTGCATTTCTCTGCGAGACTACCTTCTCGTCGCTCGGACGCCATGACGGATACAACTGGGGTCTTGCCGTCATGAAATCTGGAGTAATGCATCAGGTTTGCAATCATCTTCGATTGTAATGCGTCAGATCCGTGCGCATGCAGCAATCTGTGACTTCGGCGTGGCCGGTGACCCCATCTACGAACCCGCACCCGCCCCTTATCGGCGGCGCCAGGCAGCGGACGACGCGTTCTTGTGAGTGATTGAATTCAAACATTGACTCGGAGGCTTCATCATTTGGGGATGTTTGGCAACGTGCTCCACACGCCAATCTGCGCGTGCGAAAGAGCCCCAAGAAGCGTCACAGATCGTCTCCGGGCAGACGGACGATGGGTTCGAAGCTTGCCGATAGGTCAAAAATGGAACACATCGTAGCCACCCTCAGGATGGATTTTGCTTGTGGCTGCACCATCTGAAACGAAAAAGGACCACACTATAGTGCATCGAACTCTGGACGCTCGAGGTTTCAGTTTCTCCAATTCGACACGTGCTCAGTCGTTACGGAGCAATGATCTGAGAACGGAGAGGGCAGAGAATGCTACAATCAGTGGGACCCAGAGGATGCCAGCATTCTTGCCTTCCCAACACGTCATCCCCTTTGGCGTCTCCGTCGACAAGGCCGCAGCATCCGCCAAGGTCGACAACGGCGTGCTGGAGGTGAGGGTCCCCAAGAAGCCGGGGGCGTCCGACTCCGTCAAGGTCCCCA
>JAIYDP010000266.1 GCA_027487435.1 Verrucomicrobiaceae bacterium
ATGGGGGAACTCGCATGACGACAATGGCAAGTCCTCGTGTGCCGCCGTGCTATTCGACCTGCTCGGTGACAAAGAAGCTACCGCATTCAACTCCCGGATGGCGACCGCCGCCTACGATCACAGGGAGCAGGGGCATTGCGGCAACTTATGGAACATGCTCTGGGCCTTGCCGGGCGCAGCCCGCAGCGGTCCGCTCGCCACCGGTGCCTACCTCAAGGAACAAGCGTGGTACTATGACCTCGCACGGAATTGGAAAGGCGGCTTCGTGTATCAGAAAATCAATTTCGATGAAAACGACAACTACACCGACTGGGATCTCACCGGCGCCTATCTGCTCTCCTTCGGCCTTTATCAAAAAAGCCTCTATATCCTCGGCAAGAAGCCTTCATCCTCCCCCACGCTGGATGCCGAAGCGGTGAGAAAAGTCATCGTCGCCGGGCGCGACCGTTTTCCGTCCGACGAAAGCAACGGCTACTACAAAAGGCATGACGAGGAACTCCTTGAAGGGCTAAGGAGCTGGTCTCCGCCCATGCGCTACCATTCGGCAGTGGCCATAGGCAAACGCGGAGGAGACTTCGCCCCCACGCTGCTCGCCATGCTCGATGGTAAGGATCGCTATGCCCGCTATGGTGCTGTCGAGGCGCTTGGAAGGCTCGGCAAGGACGCCACATCCGCCCTGCCCAAGTTGCGAGCCACCCTCAAGTATCCGGACACTTGGCTCCAATCTCTCGCCGCCGAAGCCCTTTCCCGACTCAATGACAGGGAAAGCATTGGCGACCTCTTTGCGATGTCCCTGCGTTCAACGCCCTCAGATCCACGCCGCATGCACCAGCGCCTTGCTGCACCTGCGTTGTTCTCCCCCAATCCCGGGGACAGCTCGCAGCACAGCCTCCTCGCGGACTCACTTGATGGAGTGGATCGGGAGCTAATGCAACTGGTCATGAAGTCGTTCCTCCAAAACGACGACAGCGTTGTCCGTTCCTCGATCGCTCCCATACTCGAAAAACTCAGTGATCGTGAACTCGCCGATATCCTGCCCGACCTTGTCAAAGCCGTCGAAATTCCAGCCCCAAGCAACGAAATGTTTGCCGATGGAATCCGCCAGACTGGACTTGATATCATGAGCCGTCACCACATCCGCGAGGGCATGGATCTTTGCGTTACCACCCTCGAGTGGCGCTGGGGCACGGATTTCGAAAAGCGGTTGGAATACCTCATGCGCTACGGCAAGCACGCCAAGGAACTCATCCCCGCGTTGCGCAAGAAACGCCCTGATTGGCTGCCAGGGGCAGAGGGTATCGACAAGGCCATCGCCACCATCGAGGCATCCACCGAGGGGCCCAAGCTCATTAGCATGAAAGAATTCATCGCCAACGCGAAGAAGAGCAAAACCCATGGTGAAATTCAAAAAAAATAATTGTGAACACGCTCCATTTCCTGTTCACAGAAAGTCGATTCATGAAACACAAATTACTTTTTTCCCTATCCCTTTTTATAGCACTGGTTTCAAGTCATTCCATGGCCAATCCTGTTCGGGACAATCCTAGAGTTATCGAGGAGATCGAACTGGATACGATATGGTCCGCTGTGCAAGTCAGATTCCACTTGTTGACTAAGGGGGATTATCAATATGTCGC
Source organism: Verrucomicrobiaceae bacterium (assembly GCA_027487435.1). Classification (GTDB taxonomy): domain Bacteria; phylum Verrucomicrobiota; class Verrucomicrobiia; order Verrucomicrobiales; family Akkermansiaceae; genus UBA956. Next base: position 1,638 of record JAIYDP010000266.1, read on the forward strand.
CTACTTCAATTCCGAACAACGAATGGCCATTGCCATGCGGAAACTAGGGGATCCCTCTTTTCAAAAAATGATCCTCCCATCGAAGTCGCATGAACCGCCTACACGTGAAACAAGCAGCACGATACAAGGTTGGGATTCCCATAACGACATCGTCATGGCGGTCGATCGAGATGGCTGCTTGCATCTCGCTGGTAACATGCACGCCAATCCCTTGACCTATTTCCGAGCCAAGAAGCCTCACGATATTAAGAGTTTGGAACAAATCGATTCCATGACGGGAATATTGGAAGATCAAGCCACCTATCCTAAATTTATGAACATACCTGATGGACGCTTAGTTTTCGGCTATCGCTATGGAGGAAGCGGAGACGGCGATGAGATCTACAATGTTTACGACGAAAAATCTGTCACGTGGAAGCGCCTTCATGATTCCCCTCTTATTGCTGGTGAAGGAGAACGCAATGCATATCCACACGGCCCTAAACTAGGACCAGATGGATTTTATCATTTACTCTGGGTTTGGAGAGAAACGAATGACGCATCCACTTGCCACGATTTGTCATACGCTCGAAGTCGAGATATGGTGAACTGGGAGACCGCTGCTGGAGAAAAATTGACTCTCCCGATTGTTCTAAATAGCCTAGGCACGGTTATCGATCCCATTCCGATGAAAGGTGGCATCATCAATGGCTGTCACAAATTCGGTTTTGACAGCAAAAATAGGCCGATCATCTCGTATTATAAGCACGATGATATTGGCGATACGCAGGTATTTGCGGCCCGGTTCGAGAATGGCAAATGGAAAACACGCCCGATATCCAAATGGAAAGGGAAACATCTTTTCGAGGGCGGGGGCACTGGACCGGCCACCTTTGGCACTTCACTTAAAATAGAAGGAATTCAGCAATATAAAAAGGGCAAGCTGTCCCTCAAGTATCATCATTGGCTGAATGGTATAGGTCATCTTATTATTGATGAAGATACGCATGAGTTAGTTGAAATCCGAAAAGATGAAAATTCGTTATCTTTTCCGTACCCCTCAGCATTGATAAATCCTCAATCCGATTTCCCTAAAATGAAAGTGCAATGGTTGGAAGATGCGGGCTCTCAACCTGATTCCAAGAGTCGCTATGTATTACGATGGGAAACTCTCCCCCCCAACCGGGATCGTCCACGCACTGAAACATTACCTGAAAACGGCAAGCTCATGTTGTACCATTTCACCAATTAACTCTTAAATGCTTAGAATGAAATCAGAATTTATTATGAAGAAGCCCTCCATTATTCCCTTCGCAGATGTGCTCTCCCGTGTATTCTTTGCTCTGGGTGAAACAGTAAATTCCGAACATTCAAAATTTTTTCCCATGAAGCGCATTTATTTTCTCATCGCCACCATGCTCGTAACTGGGATCTGTTCTGCCAAAGAAGAGCAACCGAAGCTCATGCCGTTGCCAGCCATTTCGCCAGGGCTCCAGTTTTCCCGCCTGTTCAACGATCATATGGTCTTGCAGCGCGATGCCAAAGTGAAGGTCTGGGGCTGGGCTACGTCCGGTGAGAAAGTAGCTGTCGAGTTTGGTGGCCAAACCAAGAGCAGCACGACCGCAGGCGATGGATCTTGGCAAGTCGAGCTCGACCCCATGTCCGCCAACGCAACCGGCCAAACGCTGACTGTCAGTTCTGCTTCAAGCGGACAGAAAGTGGAAATCAAAGACGTTGTGATTGGCGAGGTGTGGCTCCTTGGTGGCCAGAGCAACATGGCATTTCCGTTTTGGATTCGCAGCGACGGATTTGACAAAACCCAAGTCGAAGCCAATCCCCAGTATCGGAACATCCGCTGTGTTACCACGCTGAACGGTTTCAATCCAGACTGGGTCAAACTCGACTGGGTTCATAAAGACCCACAGAAGGAGATACCTTTCAAAAATGAATGGGTCGTATTCGGGCCGGACTGCACTCCTGATTGGGCACCAAATTTCAGTGCCTTCGGATTTTTCTTCGCAAAGAATCTGTATGATCAGCTCAAGGTTCCCATCGGACTTGTGGATACCTCCGTAGGCGGAACCCTAGCCCACTACTGGGCCCCAGCCGACGCACAGAAGAAAATCCCGGTGCTGGAGCTATTTTTCACATTACCGATATGGACACCGGGATGTCTATACAACTCTACCATTTGGCCCATCAGAAATATGAAATTCCGTGGCGCAGCATTCTATCTTGGCGAAAACAATTCGATGACAGATCCGCTCTCCATTTTCGAGCCGTCTTACCGCGCGGTCATCTCCTCATGGCGCCAGACGTTCCAATATGCAGAAATGCCCTTTCTCATCGTCCAGACTTCCGCCTGTGACGATGCAAAGCACCTCTACCGGCCAGGTAACCATAATTTGATTCAGCAGGACCAGTTCCTCATCCATCGCACAACCCCTAAAACAGGTTTCGTAGTGACGGCTGACGATTTGCACACCGACCTGCATGTCTTACGCAAGCAATCGCATGGCGAGCGGGCAATGCGCTGGGCGATGGCGGAAGTGTATGCGAAGAGTCTTCCACCGGGCACGAAAGCACCGACATGGGGCAGCCCTGCCTTCAAGTCATTAGAGACCCAAGGGAGCAAGCTCATCCTCCACTTTGATGTCATGCCCGGTGAGGAACTGAAATTGACCGGCGATCCGGCTGGTTTTGTGGTTGCGGGTGAGGACAAAATGTTTAGCGAGGCACAGGCTGAATTGGTCAGCAAGACATCGATTGCCGTTTGGAGCGACAAGGTGAACAAGCCGATCGCCGCCCGCTTTGGCTGGTCTTCCAGACCCATTCTCAACCTTTGGACGGCAAGCGGATTGCCGCTTAGCCCGTTCAGAACAGATGACTGGCCGCTCAAGTAAGCCGCTCACGGAAGAGCTCCAGCTACTGAAACTTTTACAAATCAAATTGAATCTAACAACCATGAAAAAAACAACGATCATCACCGCAGCAATACTCTGCGCCTTCACCTCAAGCGTCCTCGCTAAGCCGCTCAAGGTATTCATTCTCGCAGGCCAGTCGAACATGCAGGGCCATGTCAATATTTCGACCTTCGATAGTATGGCAGACGATCCCAAGACCGCTCCCATCCTCAAGGACATGCGCTCTGCCGACGGCAAAGCGAAAGTCTGCGACAAAGTCTGGATTTCCTCCATCGGTTGCGCGGATGACGACACCACCGAGCAAAAAGGAAACCTAACAGTTGGCTTCGGTGCCTCCACGGAATCGATAGGTCCCGAGTTCACCTTCGGAATCTACATGGACAAGGCGCTCAACGAACCTTTTCTGATCATCAAAACCTCCTGGGGTGGCAGAAGTCTTCATACCGATTTCCGCTCGCCCTCGGCTGGCCCTTACGAATGGAGCGAATTTGAACTCAATCAATTCAAGGAACGCGGGGACGACATCGCAAAAAACAAGGCCGAAAAAAATGCTGCCACCGGAGTCGCCTACCGCATGATGATAGACCACGTCAACAAAGTGCTTGGCGACATCAAGAGAGTCGTGCCAGATTACGATGCAAAACAAGGCTACGAAATCGCAGGCTTTGTATGGTTTCAGGGTTTCAACGACTTTGTTTCTGATTGGACGTATGACAAACGCGAAGAACCTAGGGGCTACAAGTTGTATACTGATTTGCTGGCGCATTTCATCCGCGACGTCCGAAAAGACATCAAGGCACCGAACATGCCCTTTATCATCGGCGTGATGGGAATCGATGGTAAAAGGGCGGATCGTGAGCGCGGTCCGATGAAGCATTTCCGCGAGGCTCAAGTGGACGTCGCCTCCATGCGAGAATTCAAAGGCAACGTGATCGCCGTGCCAACCGCGCCTTACTGGGACGATGACCTCGAGGCATTACAAGCACGCATGGAAACCTACTGGCCGGATGTGGACGCCAAGGCGGAAAAGGAACATGACACCTCCTCGGAGAACAAAATGAAGCACATGGCAAAGAACTACAAGCCCGCGGAATGGAAAAAATTGCAAGGTGCTTCCAATGGAGGCTACCACTACTTGGGCGCCGCAAAGATCATGGCACCAATCGGCAAGGCCTTTGCCGAGGCGAACCTCAAGCTGATCAAATAGCCCTAAGTTCCCAACAAAAAACAATAAAAAATATGAGAACGCTAACTGTTAGTCTTGCCTATGGAATCATCGCCCTAGCATTCGCCCTCGGTCATGCTTATGCAGCGGAATTGCCCGGCTGGAAACTTGTCTGGTCCGATGAATTCGACAAACCAGGCGCCCCGAACACTGCCAAGTGGACGTACGAAAAGGGTCTGGTGCGAAATCAAGAAAAGCAATACTACACGGAGAATCGCCGCGAAAACGCCCGGATCGAGGACGGCAAATTGATCATCGAGGCGAGAAAAGAAAAATTTGAAAAAGCGGATTACACTGCGGCCAGCCTGACCACCCAGGGCCGCGCCGAATGGAAATACGGACGGATCGAGGTCAACGCGAAACTCCCCGTCGGTCGCGGCTCTTGGCCCGCCATCTGGATGCTGCCTACGGATATAGGCAAAGTCCCCTGGCCGAAATGTGGAGAAATCGACATCATGGAACATGTCGGCTTCGATCCGGGTGTCATCCACGGCACGCTCCACACGGAGGCTTACAATCACACGAAGAAAACACAGCGTGCCACCCGATTCAAATTGCCCACCTTCAGCGAGCAATTCCACACTTACGCAGTCGAATGGTCAGCCGATAAAATTTTGGTGCAGATCGAAGGCAAATCCTTCGCGACCTACAACAAAAAACCGGGCGACAAAGAAGCCGAGTGGCCATTTGATAAGCCGTATTTCCTCATTCTGAATTTCGCTGTCGGTGGCGGTTGGGGCGGAATGAAAGGCATTGACGACTCCGTTTTCCCGCAACGCTTTGAAGTAGATTATGTTCGGGTTTATCAAAAATAACGCTTCGTCGTGCCAATCGAATTTCCAATAGAATCATGACAATGAACTCAACCCTAATCCTAGCGGCAGCGCTGCTCTGTCTTCTTACGCATTCCTCCTTCGCCAAGCCGCTCAAGGTCTTCATCCTCGCCGGTCAATCCAACATGGAGGGACCGGCGAGTATCAGCACCTTTGACTACATCGGCGATGATCCGGCCACCGCGCCCTTGCTGAAGAAGATGCGTGGTGCTGAAGGAAAACCAACCGTGGCCGAAGGTGCTTGGATTTCCTATCTAACCGGAGCCGAGGGAAACAACTTCGAAATCCATGGCAAGCTGACCGCAGGCTATGGATCGATGTGGGGGCAGGAACCCACCAAACCCGGTACAAACATCGGGCCGGAATTCACCTTCGGCCTCGCGATGGATGCCTGGCTGGAGGAGCCGGTGCTCATCATCAAGGCGGCATGGGGTGGCATGTCCTTGCATACCAATTTTCGTCCGCCTAGTGCCGGACCATACGAACTGCCTAAGGCGACCAAAGAGCTTTGGGCCGAGCATCCCCAAGGTGCACACGGTATCCCTTCGGAAGCGGAACGTCCGAAATGGTTTGCCGATCAAGCCGCCGCATCCGGTGAATACTATCGATTGATGATGGAGCACGTGAAGAAAGTCCTCGCCGACCCGAAGCGCGTATGCCCTACCTACGATCCAAAAGACGGCTTTCAAGTGTCCGGCTTCGTTTGGCTCCAAGGCTTTAATGACTTGGTGGACTCTACCGCCTATCCGAATTGGACTCAGCCCGGCGCGTATGACGAGTATAGCAGACTTATGGCCTGTTTCATTCGCGACGTGCGCAAGGATCTTTCCGCGCCAAAAATGCCATTTGTTATCGGAGTGATGGGCATAGCCGGCGAAAAAGCTGATAGCCAAATGAGAATCTTTCGCAAAGCCATGGCCGCACCCACCTCCATGCCGGAATTCAAAGGCAATGTCGCAGCCGTAGAGACGGCACCATTCTGGGCGGCTGAACTCGCCGCGATCGATGAAAAAAATCAGAAAGTCGAGGAGGTGCGTGAGTGGCTGGATAACAAAGATCAAAACGGTCCAAATGCCGACGGCAAGATGACCGATGACCAAAAGAACGAGTATATGAAAAAATTCGAGGCGGATCTCATCAGCCCTAAGGAGGCAGCCATGTGGAAACGCGGCGCCTCGAATGCCGGCTACCATTACCTCGGATGTGCCAAGACTTTCGCGCTGATGGGCAAGGCCTTTGCCGAAGCAAATCACAAAATGATCAAGTAGTCGCAAGCTGTACCCCCAACGGGAGAAGACTTATCACGATGCATATTGATTTTTTTCTATTATCATAATAACAAAGACCTATGACCACACATAAAGCAGTTTTTCATGCGTTGATGATGACGGTCAGCGTCATAACGCTGAAGCAAACTGCTTGCGGCGATGTCGTAAAAGCTGGTTATGGTTCTTATCTCACCACTCCGCCAAAACCGTGCAAGCCGTTGCCGGAAACGATATATAAAACAGCCGATCTTAAAGGGCCGATGATCACGGGGCAGTGGTGGAGTTCGTTGGTCTGGCAACCGTATTCCCAGCCCATGTTTGCTCATCCACTCTCCATGCGTTGCGCCGAAGACGGTTTGGTGGTGAGTTATCCAGGAGCGAAAATTACGGCGAATCAATCCGGCATTTTCGGCAGCACTACCGGCAAAGATGGCGATTTTACCATTGGTAACTCTGCGGTGAGCGCGTTTCCGCAAGCGGATTGCGGCGGGTTTTCGGACTGGTTTGTGACGGCATCTTTCACGTCCGGAGCTACGTGCCTTCGCGCTTCTTATGGGCACGGCTGCCCTTATGTTTATTGCCAGATCACCGGAGGACAACCGACCGTGACTTTCGCCAAGCCCCCACAAATCTGGTCTGGCTCCAGCAAAGACGCGGTTCTTGGCATCACGGTGAATGGCCATTTCTATGGCTTGTTTGGTGCATCGGAATCGACGTGGAGCGGTTTAGATGGGACGAAATTCGTCAATCAGGCTAAAGGCAAAGAGTATTTCTCCGTCGCTCTCCTACCGGACAACAAACAGGAAACTCTGACATTGTTTCGCAAGCACGCCTACAGCCATGTCACAGACTCACGCGTGGATCGTGGGGTTGATGGCGGCTCGGTAAAAACATCCTATCGCTTCACAATTACCCCGCGCGAGGGCTCTGAGAAGGAGACCATTTTTGCACTCTATCCTCACCAATGGAAATACTCCTCGACTCATCTAACGGATATGACCTATGGCTCGGTAAGAGGCACAATGAAAATTGGCATTGGCACCGGCTTTAGCACGGCAGTTCCTGTGCAAGGTGTGCTGCCGATGTTGCCTCCGCAGGGCATCGCGAATCGAGAGCGCATGCTGGGATATCTAAAATCTGAGGCAGATCAAAAAGCACCCAGTTTTGGTGACACTTATTGGGAAGGCAAGCATCTTGGTAAATTGGCCACGTTGAGTGGAGTGGCCGAAGCAGCGAACACGCCCGAGCTCCAAAACATTTTCCTATCACAAATCAAACAACGTCTTGAAGCGTGGTTCACCGCGTCACCCGATAAGCAGCAACCGGTGTTCTATTACAATCAGACCTGGGGCACACTGATTGGCAGCCGTCCTGCCTATGGCAGCGACAAACCTCTCAACGATCATCATTTCCATTATGGTTATTTCATTCGAGCCGCTGCCGAGGTTGCTCGGCTTGATCCCGTTTGGGCTCAAAAATGGGGACCCATGGTCAACATGTTGATTCGTGACATTGCCTCGACAGATCGCAACGATTCCATGTTTCCATACCTCCGCTGTTTCGATTCATACGCAGGGCACTCCTGGGCGTCTGGTGACGCCCAGTTCGCTGATGGCAATAACCAGGAATCTTCATCCGAATCCATGAATGCCTGGTATGCCATGATTCTTTGGGGACAGGCGACCGGCGATACGGTGGTGCGGGATACTGGTATTTTCTTATTCAACACGGAGCGCACGGCGGTTGAGGAATACTGGTTTGATGTCTCAGGAAAAAACTTCCCGCAGGAGTTTCCGAATGTCGCGCTCGGCATGGTCTGGGGTGGCAAAGGTGCCTTTGGCACGTGGTTCTCAGGTGACATCGATTGCATTCATGGCATCAATTGGCTGCCCTTCACTCCAGCATCGCTATACATGGGACGCCATCCCGAATACGTAATGAAAAATCACGATCGCATTGTGTCTGTGCGCAAGACGGGTAATGACTATAACACCGGCTGGGGCGACCTCGTCTGCATGTTCCATGCGCTCCAAGACCCAACTTCCGCGGCAGCCTATATGGATGCCAGCCCCAACTGCAAACTCGAGGGCGGAAACACCCATGCGTTCATGTATCACTGGATCAATACACTAAAGAATCTTGGTCTCAATGACTCGGGCGTGACGGCGGATTACCCCCTGACAGGCGTCTTCAATAAAAGCGGCAAAAAGACTTACGTAGCTTACAATTGTGACGCGAAAGCGTTTACGGTGACGTTCTCTGATGGGGTTAAACTCATTGCGAAACCTAAAACGCTGACGGTGCGTTAGGCTGTCTTTTCATCCCCCCATTTATCCTCCATCCAGACTACATGTGAAAATTCCAAAACAACTATGAAAACAAAAGTCATCCTCACCGCAGCATTGCTGTGCGTATCTACTCTGAACTCTTTGGCCAAGCCGCTCAAGGTCTTCATCCTCGCCGGGCAATCCAATATGGAAGGTCATGCGCAAATCAGCACCTTTGACTACATCGGCAAGGATCCGCTGACCGCCCCTTTGCTCAAGGAGATGCGCAATCCCGAGGGAACCCCACGGGTATGCGACAAGGTCTGGATGTCCTATCTAACAGGTCCTTATGATGGCAGTGCCAATGGCGAAGGCGTGGGCAAGTTGACCGCCGGCTTTGGTGAACGTGGGGACAATCCGACTCAGTTGAGCAGCAAGATCGGTCCCGAGTTCACCTTCGGCATCACCATGGAGAAAGAGCTCAAGGAGCCGATTCTGATCATCAAAACCGCCTGGGGCGGCAGGTCGCTCAACACCGAATTCCGTCCGCCGAGCGCCGGGCCATACAAGCTGCCCAACGAAATTCCCGATCCGGTGGAACGGAAAAAATGGCAGGAGGAAAAAGACGCCGCTTCAGGTGTGTTTTACCGAATGATGATCGACCATGTGAAAAAGGTGCTGGCCGATCCCAAGCGCGTCTGCCCGGAATACGACAAGAAAGCGGGCTATGAAGTGGCTGGCTTTGTCTGGCTTCAGGGCTTCAATGACCTGGTCGATGGGACGACTTATCCCAATAACAACTACGAGGAATACTCGCGTCTTTTGGCCCACTTCATCCGCGATGTGCGCAAGGATCTATCAGCTCCGAAAATGCCCTTCGTGATCGGCGTGCTCGGTGTGGAGGGTGAAAAAAATGTCAACTTCCGCAAGGCCATGGCCGCTCCTGCCTCCATGCCCGAGTTCAAAGGCAATGTGGTCGCCGTGGACACCGCTCCGTTTTGGGATAAGGACATCGAAGCCGCGCAACCCAAGCAGGGCGAGTACAACGAAATCGTCGGCACATCGCACACATTCAAAGCAGACGGCACTCTCGACAAGAATTGGAAATGGGAAAACTACTGGAAACCGGTTGGCAAACCTCTGCCGGAGGAACGGACTTGGCGTTTCACTACGATCAATCCCACCGAGCCAAAGGATAAGATGAAAGAATACACCCCCCGGCGTTTCCGCGACATCACCTTGCCTGCTGGGTTGGAGAACTGGTTCATGCCCGAGTTCGATGACAGCAAATGGTCGCAAGGCAAAGCACCCATCGGCAAAGGCGTCTGGAATCACAGCGGCATCACCTTGGACAAATTTCCCTCCCCATGGGGTGATGGCGAATTCCTGCTGATGCGCACCACGTTTGAAGTGGATGACCTCAATTTCGATTCGTATCGCATCGCGAATTTCGCCCGACAAGGATTCCACGTTTATTTGAATGGCCATAAAATCCACACCTACATCTGGTGGCAGGACAAGCCGGTTTACGGTTCCATTGTTCTCGAAAAAGACCAGGTTCAATATCTAAAGAAGGGAAAAAACGTATTGGCGGTGAATGCCAATGACCAATATGAAGAAAACTCCCCGGAGCGCTATGCCGCGATCGATATGCGGATTGAGGGCATCACGAAAGCTGACCAGAAGAAGCTCGACCTCGCCTTGGAGGAAGTCCTTCCACCCAAAGACAGAGAAGCACTCAAAGGTGCATCCAATGCCGGTTACCACTATTTTGGCAGTGCGAAGATCTTCGCGCAGATGGGCAAGGCTTTTGCTGACGCCTTGCTGCGATTGCAAAAATAAATGCATGAATCAGGAATCGGAGTTCGTAAATCGTTCGTCACAATCATGAAAACAGGAAGAGCAATAGCAAGAACAGGAGCCGTCATGCTATTGATGACGGGTGCGGTGATGGCCGAGAAGGAAGGAGCTATGAGTCGTATCGCTGCGCAAGAAACGACATACGAATCAGTCGTCATGCCGTTTCTCAGCACGTATTGCATTTCCTGTCATGATGAAGACAAATCAAAGGGAGATGTAACGTTGCATGATATTAGCGGGGATTTGGCCGCTGGCAAAGACATCGACCTTTGGAATACGGTGCTCAAGCAATTGGAGTTGTCTGAAATGCCACCTGCCAAAGCAAAAAATCAGCCTACAGCGGGCGAAATCGAAAACGTGGTAGGCTGGATTAATGCCGAACTCAATAAATCAGGGAATGTAGCGAAACTCTATCATCAACTTGAAAGCCCCAGCTTTGGAAACCTTGTGAGTCATGAAAAATTATTCAGCGGTGAAATAAAGACCAAACCATTTTCGCCTGCTCGCTTGTGGAGAGTGAGCGAAAAGGTTTTCGATAACGTGAAATCAGAGTACGGCGTTGATGTCGAAAAGATCCGCCAGCCATTTATCCTCGACGACAAGAAGGGCATCAGGGATTACGCGAATCTCTTGTTCGCTGATTCGGCAGTGGTGGAAGTTTTGATGGCGAACGCGGGTTATTGCGTGGATGAACTCATGGAAAAGGATAAGGCTGTGAAGGCTCTTGCAAATGGATCACCCAGCACTGAACAATTGGGAGGCGCCGTGTCGCAGCTTTTCAAGCGAGTTGTCTTTCGCGATCCATCGCAGGAGGAAATCGATAAATACCTGGGGCTTTATCAAGGCTCCGCTAAGGAAGGCGGCAATGCGGAGGCGCTCAGGGTCATGCTCATGGCAGTCATGCTGCATCCGGAATCGGTTTACCGACTTGAAATCGGTCTTGGCGAGGAAGATTCTCATGGTCGTCGGCTTTTGTCGCCCACCGAACTCGCTTATTCGATTGCCTATGCCTTAACGGATAGTCGCCCCGACAGCGCGCTCGTTCAGGCCGCTGAAGCTGGTAAGCTGAAAACGAAAGAAGATGTTCGTGAGCAGGTTTCTCGGATACTCGCGGACGAATCCATTGATAAACCGAGAATCCTTCGCTTTTTCCAGGAGTTCTTCAATTACAATCAAGCACATAAGATTTTTAAGGATGAAAAGAGATCGGGCGGTTTTCACTACTACGGCGAAGATTTTCCGCGTATGTATGAGCGCGACGCTGATTTTTTCGTGATGAATATCCTAGCAAGAGATAAGGATGTTTTCAGGCAATTATTGCTGTCGGACGAATACTTCATTCTGAACCGACAAACGTTTAGAAACACGGTTTACGATTTTTACCTGCGAAACAAAGCATCGATCGATCGTGCAGAAATGACAGAAGAAAAAACACAGGAGTTATTAAAATCTTTAAGATTGAAAAACTGGCAGGAGCTCAATGTGAAATATAATTTGCATAACTTCAATAAAGGATTCGATGGCAGCTCTGATGCGATCAAAGAAATCGCACGACAGAAGATCGAATGGAACGACAAGAAGGCAGCAAAGAAGGAATTAATTGAAGGCATGGAGTATATTTACAGTAAATATCCCATGGTTTACGACCTAGGAGATGACGAACAAAATTTCCTTCTTCCACAACCCTACAAACGACCGAATCGGGCGGGGATGCTCACCCATCCTGCTTGGTTAATTGCCTTTTCACTCAATGATCACACCGATCCCATTCGTCGTGGCAAATGGATCAGGGAACGCTTGTTGGCCGGTCTGGTTCCTGATGTTCCGATCACCGTGGATGCCACCATTCCAGTCGATAATCACAAGACACTGAGAGAAAGACTAACTGTTACAGAGAAGCAGGAATGCTGGCGTTGCCATGAGAAAATGAACCCTTTGGGGCATCCTTTTGAGATTTATGATGATTTCGGACGTTATCGACTCGACGAGTTTCTCGATAAATTACCCAAGGTAAATGGTCAATACCCCACCAAGCCAGTGAATGCCACTGGAGCCCTGACGGGCAGCGGCGATAAAAACCTCGACGGCGAGGTCAAGGATGCCTTGGAACTCATCAAAAAGCTAGCCGCTGCTGACCGAGTAAGGCAGTCCATGATTCGGCACGCCTTTCGCTATTACATGGGCCGCAATGAGATGCTCTCCGACTCTGTGACCCTGAGGGAAGCTGACAAAGCCTACTTGGAAAGCGGCGGAAGCTTCAAGGCTTTGGTCGTCTCCCTGCTGACCTCCGATTCATTCCTCTACCGCAAAACACTCTAATCCAACCATCTATAATACCATGATCAATACCCGACGCCGATTTTTAACAGACCTTTCTCTGGGAGCTGGAGGCTTCCTACTCGCGCCACTTTTACAAGCGGTGGAAAGGCAGGCCAATGGCAATCCTGGAGCCTTACCAAGCCGCTTTGTGTTTATGGTCAAAAACAGTGGGATCTGGCCTGAGTCCATTACGCCAAAGGAATTCATGGCGAACGGAAGTAATGCGATCAATGCATCGCTGATCAATGCGACATTGCCTCATACCATGAGCGCGCTGGAACCCTATAAAAGCCAACTCTCCATCGTGCAGGGTCTGTCGGGGAAAATGTGTCAAGGTGGGCACACCAGCAATTTTGGCATGTTAGGCGTATTCATGTCAGCCGGTGAACAGAGTGCGCCTAGCCCGATGTGGGCCACCGCCGATGCGGAATTGGCAAAGTTGTATCCGTCACCTTTCAATCATGTGGGGTTGGCCCTACGCTCCTATTGGTCGTCTCAAGCGTATGGGGGCACCATGTATCCTGGCATCTCGGCCATCGGTCCCGGCAAAGAACTCCCCTTTCAGGGAAGTCCCGACGTGGCATTTGAGCAGCTTTTTGGTTCTGCCGTTTCCGCTTCCAAACAGGGAGAAAAGAGATTCCAGATGCAGAAGAATCTGTTTGATTTCATGATCGATGACATCAAGAAAGTGGAAAAGGCCATACCTTCGTCAGAAAAAGCGAAGATGGATGCTTATCTCCATTCTTTCGAAGAGCTTCAAGTGCGCCAAAGCAAATTGGTGGGCATGAAAACTAAAATCAAGGAATGCGCGCCGCCGTTCACCGACAAGTTCACATCCGAAGTTGAGGAAATTCGTCAAGAAGCACATTGTGATCTGGCAGCAGCTTCCCTGATTGCTGGTTTAACCAACTGCGTCACGATTCGCTTGGATAGTCAGGTAACTGTCTACAAGGCTCTCGGATTGACAAATCATGTTCATGGAATCGGACACGACGAAGGCAGCAATGGGAAAAATCAAAGCGAGTGTAATGATATCATCCGAATCCATCACATGGCCTTGATTGCGAACATGGCGAGGAAGCTCAAAGCGGTTCCAGAGGGAGACGGAAACATGCTCGACAACACCATGATCATTTACCTGAGCGATTCTTCCAACAAACATCACGGCGATTGTTTGGAATGGCCCTATGTGATCGTCGGCGGTTGCAGCGGCAAACTCAAGATCCCTGGTCGTTACATCCGCTATCCAAAATATGGCGATAACGGCTCGCGTACCATCGGCGACTGGTGGACTACCGTGCTCAACGCCCACGGAAACCCGATCAAGTATTACGGCAACGAAGATCTTGTGCTGAAGCAAAATGGCCTATCTCATGCTGGAGCGCTCGCGGAACTCATTTCCTAAATTCCCTCATCCCTACGGCACATCGCATGCTCAACGGCCATCATTATCAAGGAGATTACGCCCATTTACCTTGCATGGAATCTCCCCTTGAATCTGTGGTCTCACACACGATAGTTCCGACCAACACACAGTTATGAATTCAAACGTCATCTCATCGGCAACCCTGCTGTGCGCGCTCATCGTTTCATTTGGCGCACAAGGGCAAATCGTGCCTGCCGCGGGAGGGAAGGCGGTAGGAGTTCGCGAAGGCACTCTGCGGGTGCTGTCTTTCGGATTGGGAGCACCTCTGCCGGGACCTCCTGTGGACGACCTTTACGGACGCGATGCGGTTTTTTTCGCGGACGCGGTCAAGCGTGCAGGTTCCGCTTGGAGTAAAGTCGAGACGATTGCCCTTTCCGGTTTGGACTGCACGCCCAAGCGTTTGCGCAGCGAATTGCAGAAGCTTGAAAAAGCGAGCGCCGCGTCGGACTTCGTGATCGTCCACGCCAGCACGCATGGCACCACCGAAGACAAACTTCTGCGCCTGGAAGGTGATAAAAAAGTCATCGATGCCAACATTCTAGCCGCCAGTCTGGCTCGCCTTCCTTGTCCGTCATTGGTGTCCATCGATGCCTGTCAGGCAGGCGGCGCGGTGCACAGCCCGTTGCCAGCGAAGAGTGCCTGGCTGCTGGGTAGCAAAGAGACTCAGTCCACCAGCGGTCAGGTCGATGATCCCACTGTGCCGCATGGTTTTCAAGTGCTAGCCCTCTGTGAAGCCCTGCGCGGTGATGCCGACGCCGACCGCGATGGTGTGATTACCGTAGGTGAATTGTGCGCGTGGGTTCCTCCGCGTGCCACATTTCTGGCCCGCTTTTCCTGCTATCAAGACAGCGTGGTGGTCCTGCCCGCTGAATTGGCAGCGCTCCCCTTAACGAGAGCAACACCAGGCGAAAAGAAGCCGTTATGGGCGATGCGGAAAGTGGAGTCGCGCAATCCGTGGGGCATAGCGGACGTTACCGAGTTGGCAAAAGATGCCGAGACTACCGAGACTACCGAGACTACCGAGACTACCGAGACTACCGAGACTACCGAGACTACCGAGACTACCGAG
>JAIYDP010000435.1 GCA_027487435.1 Verrucomicrobiaceae bacterium
AGCGTAATCAGTGGTTATAACTGCGGATTCTAGGATCATAGATAATCAATTCTCAGTCAAATATCATAACTACCAGGCAAAGACACGACATTTCAAGGTGGCGGATTTCTTGGGGAATGTTTGTTTTTGTCGACGACAGTCTAGGAAGTTCGTCCCCGCCGCCTCAAACTATTCCTTAGGAGTAAAAATCCGCCGGTCGCATGAAGAATAAATTTCCATTAGTATTCATTTCTGCGACTTCAGCAGATCTCGCTGAGGCACGAAAAATCGTGAGGGATGCCCTTCTTGATATGCAGTGCCATCCAGTAGTTCAAGAGCACTTCGGCACGGATCAGGGCAATATCGCCAATAAAGAAAGGCGAAATTTGAAGGACTGCGATGCAGTTATTCATATTGTGGGTCGAGTTTACGGAGCTGAACCCAGCAATAAATCTTCCCCACGTCGTTCATACACACAACTTGAATATGACAACACGATTAACTCGAAAAAGCCGCTATTTCTTTTCTTGGCCTCCGATAAATTCTATACTGATTTACAAAATCTCCCATCTAATTGGCCGGTATCAGAGGGGACAGAAGAACAGCAACTCCAGCAAGCGCACTATTCTCGGATCAAACAAGATGATAGGCTATGGTATGAGTTCTCCGATCTTTTGGAACTACGCTCTCGTATCCGATGTTTAAGGATTAAGCGCCCAGTATACTGGCTTCCATGGATAGCAACCGGCTTGCTCGCAGTCATCAGTGCTGTTGGCATTCATCTTTACGCACGGCAGACCGAAGATGCGGATCATCTACGTATTGGAATTACGAAGCAAGCTGAGGAAATGCAGGCAGCTCGAAAATTGCTTGAAAAACTTTCAAACAAACTGCTATCTAAGGATGTTAGCCTGACTGAACTTAGTGGAAAAGAACTTTACGATATTATAATGCGTAGTGCTTCACATGAGACGGGTTTACCAGAAAGCGAGATTCAACGTATTTTAACGCAATTTGCTAACAAAACCGAAGAAGATAAAAATGCGACCGCTGAGACTAGAGCCCTTAGCCTTCTCGCACGAAAGCTAGTCTTGGAGAGTTTTGATCCTGATGAATTTGAGTCATACGTCGTTACCATTAAATTTAGTGATTGGAAACCCAAGTTTATCGTTCTTCGTCACACGGTAAGACCACGGCTCACTCAGCGGCCAAACGGGATGACGAAGACACATATCATGGATATGGCAGAGTATTTTGATCGACAAGGCTGGAGCGGTGGCCCGCACTTGTATATAGATCAGAATCGTATTTGGGTCTTTAACTCGCTTTCCGCTCCAGGTGTCCACACGAGAAATTGGAACAAGGAATCTTTTGGTGTGGAAATGGTGGGCTACTACAACACCGAGCCTTTTGATGATCGTGTACGGGATAATACAGTATCAGCGATCGCCTCGCTTTGTAAAGCGACTGATATAAGTCCAAATGATATTCGATTTCCTAGGGATCATCCAGCCTATCAAGATATGAGCGGGTTTTTAGAATCGGCGGGAGCTACCAGCCCAGGGAGAAACGTATCAAAGTCAGATATTATCAGTCGAGTTGAAAAGCGTCTCGAAGAGTTAGAGTCGCACAATCACGAGAGACAGAAATAATCAGTGCGTGGGCCGGGTCAGTAGTATTAGATGGAATCAAGGTGTTTTTTTGATTATTTATTGAGGCTGGATTTGGGCACGTTGGAGCTTGCCAGGTCGATGAGTTCGATTTGGCCGGGCTGGTTCTGGATCCCTTGGAATGCGCTCCGAGGGCTGCGCTTCGGGGGCAGTCGCAAATAAAAGCCATTGTCAAGATCAGGGACAGGTTTTAAAGCAACTCTGGCAGGGTGTGATTGAAGGGCATGATTGACTCCGCGATCTGGGCTGGTAGTTTTCACCTACCTTCAAAGACAACCTCGATAAAAAAGCCGACAGCAATCACTGCCCCGAATGCCGAATGCGGGCGGGCGATTACCGGGCGCTTTTTGAAGTCGCCAGCGACCAAGTCATTGTCCATCGTATCCTCTATCGAAAGGAATCCTACCGCTGAAACCGCCATGAGCATCCACCCACAAATCATCGAAAAAGACGGTCGCAAGGAATTCGTCATTCTCCCCTACGAGGATTTCCTGCAAATGCAGGAGGAGATCGAGAACTACGAAGACCTGCGCACCCTACGCGAAGAAAAAGCAACCGCCCACGCAGACCCCACCCGCTCTCTCGACGAGGTGCTGGGGGAAATTGGAAACTAAACCTGTCCCCCAAAACCTCCTCTTCTCAACAAAAATCCACAACCCCGAACATTGGAATTGAAGTTCCGTCAGTATCGCAATAGCTTCACTGGAATTCCGGCGGAAAAGCCACATCAAACACACTACATCATGGGCAAAACCATCGAACTTCCAGACCCGCTCTTCGCCGAGATCGACGGCTACGCCCATCGTGTCTCCGCTTCACCCATCAGCGTCATCCGCCAGGCGTGGGATGAATTCCTGCATCACCATCCGCAGGAAACCACCACTCCTCTCCACCAAACGGCCTCTGCCGAGGAGTTGCTCGCCATAGTCCGCACACTCAGATGCTCCATCTCTCTGCCAGCTAACGTGGATGACAAGACGCTGATCGCCGAAGCCCGCTCCGAGAAATATGGCCCGCCACAGCCGACAGGCGACAGCGAATCAACAATCGTCACTCGGCACTTCTCCCTCTTCCCAATAAATCTTAACAAATAACATCCAACTTCATTTCCCCACCTGTCTCCGTGCAAGATCGTTTGTCAAAAATGACCGCTTCCCTCTGAAAACCATGGGCAAACTTATTTACGTCGAAACAAGCATCCCCAGTTTCTATTTTGAAACCCGCCCAGCGGCTCAAATGCAGGCACGGCGGGAGTGGACTCGTGAATGGTGGGACATCGCCACTCTTCGAGATGATCTGGTCACATCCCTCGGTGTGATCAATGAACTTAACCACACCCCGGAGCCCAAGCGATCCGAGTGCCTCGAATTGCTAGACTGCTTATCATTTCTAGACATCACCGAAGAAGCGGACGATCTCGTGGAGGCCTATATTACTAACAAAGTGATGCCAGCAGATGCCGCCGGAGATGCGCTCCATTTGGCACTGGCCACCATCCATCAATGTGATATTTTGGTCTCGTGGAACTGTCGCCACATCGCCAATGCCAACAAAACCCCGCACATCCGTAGAATCAATGGCCGCCTAGGCTACGAAACACCCGTCCTAATCACACCACTCGAACTCCTCAACCAGAAAGCATGAATCCAGAGCCACCACCCGCACCCCAAGACGACGGCCTTGACTGGCTTCGTAACATACGCCGCAACATCACCGCCGAGTTTGACCACGACCCGCATCGCCTCGGTAATAAACTGCGAGAAATGGAAAAACTTCCGCAGTATGAAGGCCGGATAGTACGAGTAAAAAAAGTGCTGGTTCCTGTAATTCACGACTAGCCCATCGTCGCCCCTCTCAAAATCCACTCAGCGCCCCACTCCTAGACTGTTTGCCAAAAATAATTGCCGAAACACGAAAATAAAAATTGTACAAACGTTTGAATTGATTCATCATTGAGCATCTCACGTCCACGCATCACTCCTGATCTTGATTCCTGCACGCTCCCAGAGTTTGTAGTAGCCAAGTTTGCGTGCGCCAA
>JAIYDP010000485.1 GCA_027487435.1 Verrucomicrobiaceae bacterium
AGTTTATTGACTGTGTACAATTGACTTGTACCCATTACTGCCCCTTTCCGGTTACCTTTTTCTTTTCGAGAAGACGACGAAGAGCTGGATGCCCGACTAGGTAGTCGTCAAGTGCTTTGAGATCTTTAACCATATGATACGGAAGATCAGAGTCTTCTGAAGCGTCGAAACCAGTCCAGCGAATTTTGAACTTGAGATTGCGAAGAGTAGAACCTTCATGAGAGATAATCGAGTTAACTTCCCATTCCCCTGTGTCGCGAGAGGCTGAGTCGAGCGCTGTCGAGACGTCAGCATCAACATAGGGAATCATGCGAGACACATGAACTCGAATCTTCTTTTTGGAGGAAAGATGGCAGAGAGAGTAGGTGTGTTTAGAATCTCTAGAAACAACTTCAAACGGACCTTGCCATTTAGCTGCGAGCTTATTTGGACGTGCAGGAAATGGGATCAACACGAGGGCGCCAACGGAGAATTCCTGCGGATCGTCGTTTTGACGAGCGGATATGTATTCTTGTTGAGCGAGCTTGATTTGTTCCAGAAGACGGTCTTGCGTAGCAGAGAGTTGTTTGACAAAATCCGAATTGATTTCAACGGCAGCGGTTGAGAAGGGCTGCAAAAGGCCTCTATCGATAGAAATGCGGTTACCGTAGACAATTTGGGAGGGAGCAAGTTTTGTAAGGGCGTTGGGAGTTGCGTTGACGATGCGCTGAACCAACGGGAGATACAATGGCCACTGGGTCGTGTCACGAAAATCATGAGCCAAATGGCGAAGGTGCTTCAGGATCTCACGGTTAGCACGTTCCACAATTGCGTTGGATTGAGGACGATATGGCAGTGAGAAAGAATGGTTGACATTCAATAGAGTTAAAAGTTCTTGAACAACTTGAGCCGTGAACTGGGAACCGTTGTCCGATTTGATTTGACGAGGAGCGCCGAATCGGCCAAAAACTTGGAGAATTCCTTTAGCTGCAGAGAGTGCTGAGACGTCTGGAGTGGGAATTAGTTCCACGAAGCGACTGAATTCGTCGATAATGACAAGGATGTACTGAGAGTGATCTGATGCAGTTGGGAGAGGACCGATAGTATCAATAGCAACAGAGTCGAAAGGCTCGGTGCAAAGGATCGATGCTTCGGAGTGATCGGATGGAACATCTTGTTGCTTTTGACACGTTGGACAGGACGCAAGGAAAGACTTGAGATCAGAAACCATGGTTGGCCAAGACAGATGTTTTTGCTTTAAAAGTTCCATGCAGTGCTTGAACTTTCTGTGTCCTACAGTGGAGTTATGAATGCTGCGGAAAAGATCGAGGTTAGAGGGATCCTCAGAGATGGCGTAAATGCGCGAGAGGGAGTCCGCAACAATGTTATCTGCACCCGGAATGTGGCGGAGCACAAATGAATATTCCAGAAGGCGTTCTCGCCAGCGAGTCAATTTTGCGCTCTTGGTAGCGTCCAGGAACAAAAGGTTTTGATGATCCGTATCGAGCACGAAGGTTGCTCCATAGATGTAGTGTCTGAAACGGTCGAGAGTGTACAAGATTGCAAAGAGTTCTCGATCCATGACGGACCAGTTGCGCTGAGTCTGGTTAAACGATTTAGAAACAAACGCGATTGGCCGTTCCGAGTCGTTGTCATCGAGTTGGAACAGTACTCCTCCTATGCCTAAATCACTGGCGTCGCAACGAACAAACAGAGGTTTGGAATAGTCGGGGTGTGACAGTTGGGTAGCCGAGCTCAGGCAAGCGATGACGTTGTCGAAGCATTGTCGCAAGGGAGCTGACCAAAGGACTTTGGATTTAGTTCCGGTCATGAGCTCTTGAAGTGGAACCACATTGTCAGCTAGGTAAGGAATGAACGAACGATAGTAGTTGCAGAGGCCCAAAAACGAGCGAAGAGCGTGTTTGGTGGACGGCAACTTGATGTTTTTTAGTCCTTGGAGGCGATCATCAGACAAATGCAAGCCAGTTCCATTGACAACATAACCTAGGTAATTGACTTCGGAGAGGCCAAACGTGCACTTGTTCTTCTTAAGGCGGACCCTAGCTTGTTGCAAGAGAGATAGCGTCATGCGCAGATTGTACAAAAAGTCATTCCAGGTGTCGCCATAGACGATGATATCATCAATGAAGACTTGTGCACCCGTGCCTAAAATGGGACGGAGAATTGAACACATAATGGCTTGGAAAAAAACGGGGCGCATTTTTTAAGCCGAACGGCATGCGTAGATACCTAAAAGCTCCTCGGTGAGTCGAGAAAGCGGTCCAGGGGATTGCGTCCGGATCCAGCAGCAATTGGTGGAAGCCGCTGCGGAGATCGAGTGTCGCAAAAAATTGTTTGCCCTTCAACGAGTCGAGGAGATGACGAGGTTCGTCGATAGGGAATTGGATGTCTTGCGTCGCCGAGTTAAGGATTGAGTAGTCCACACAAAGGCGAGCAGAACCGTCTGCTTTGTCAACCAGGATTGTCGGGGACAGAAAAGCAGTATTGGGCGATGGCTCAATGATCTTCTGCGCTAGCAGATCCTCGAGGGCCGCCTCCAGAAGGAGTCGTTTGTGCACAGGCAACGATCGAAGTTTTGGAGGCGGTGGATCGTGAGTGAGCGTGATCGGGAAAAGGGGACAATTGATGCCATTGCTTGGGAGTGATTCTTCAAAAATATCAGAAAAATCAGAAAGAATGCGTTCCAAGGAGTCAGAAGGCATTGCAATGGTTTCTTCTGACTGAGTTGAGTCGATTGAAGTGTCTGGGACTGTAATCGAATGTGCCACTGGCTCAGGATCTTTCTCTGAAGATTTAAAATTAACAGGTAAAAGACTTGGAAGTTGGGAAATATGAGAGATGCGATGCGTTCTTGTCGACAAGAGCCCCGAATCTTGGGAGATTTTGGCCGACAAAACTGGGTAAGAGATAGCGTCCAGTAGGTAGAGTGTGACCATCCTGACCACACCAGGCGCCAGCATGATCTCGATGAGCAAAGTCTGTTTGAGCCAATGTCTTCTAGACGATGGTGTGGCGATGGCTCGAGGAATAGGTAGTTCTTCGAGACGTCCTCCTAACTCAAGCAAGATCGGGGCCAGGTCCGTCGGAATGCACGAGATGGACGATCCGGAGTCAATCAAAGCCGCCATGATAGCGGGAGCCTCCGACGATGGCGCGAAGACAATGTCGGTAAAGGGCTGTCCTTTGATGTGGGGACTGATTGCGTAGGCATCCACAATGCTGTGCATGGTGTCCATCGGAGCTGGTTCCGGTGGCGGTTTGGACTCGAGACGACCGGACGCATCGCGTAGCCAAGGTCGAGACGGTGCGGGGAGCTTTTCTGCGCCTCCTCGGGAGTCCATACGGCCCCCTTTCGGACCCAAAAGGGATGGCCCGGAGCCCAATTTTGAAGGTTTGTCTGACGGAGGTGGGGGTTTCTGTGTGGGAGAGGAGTGGTGAGTACCACCATCTGTGTGTTGCTCTGGAGCTGCAGAGTGAGAAGAAGAGTGTTTGCGCGAAGGCGATTGAGGATGCTTGGGGGTGCTTCCTCCTCGGGCTGGAGATGCGTCAGTAAAATTTTGTGAAGCACTCCGGCGTTCAAGGCGGTCTTCGACACGTCGCTCTTGGGAAATCTTCTGGGCTTCCAAGAGGGTTTCGTGAAGGGAGAGGGCCTCGGAACGGGCCGTTTTTGAAGCGATAGCAAACGTCGTAGGTTTCGAATAACGGAGACGGTCGCGTAGTCTCGCTGGAGCCAGACCGCGGATGAAAATGTCCACGACGGGATCCGCGGGGATGTCGTGTGGCGCCATCTTCAAAGTCGCGTCGAATGCTGCGATGTAGCGCGCGAGGGCTGCCAAATCCACTTTATGTGGTGGAGACGACATGCGGAGAGACGCGAGATGATCCAGCACCTGATGAACGGAGGTGGGGCGGAGTAATTTTGCAATTTCGCGCCGAAGTGCATCCATGGCGATGGTGTCATGATTTGGGATATCGGAAACGAAAAGGAGAGGCCCCTCACCTATGAGAGAGAGGAAAGGCCGGTCTCCGCCCTGAAGTTTGTAGGTGTCGTAGTCCCGAACGTAGCGTTCGAAAGAGTCGTAGTCGAAGTTAGACCAAGTAGGTGGTCTAATTGTGCTCACTGAGACGATTTGTCGTTCAGCCATGGTGGAGAAGTTATTGAATTAGAAAAATTTTTCTAATGACCGCGAGGGGTCAAAAGCGGAAATCCTAAGTTTATTGACTGTGTACAATTGACTTGTACCCATTAAGGGATCGTTCAGCGGGAGTGTGGGTGCGCGGGCCAACTCGACTTGCCAGCCGTGCCCGGCAGGGTCGTTCTGTCCCTCCGCCGCTACCACTGTTCCAACGCAATGTCCCAATGGTTCTTACAGCGGCGCAGTGGGTGCGCGGAACAACGCAACTTGCATTCTGTGTCCAGAGGGTTCATTTTGTCCGTTCGCCGCCATGGTCATCCCAACCCCGTGTCCGGCAGGGTCGTTCTGTCCCTCCCCTGCCATGACCGTCCCGACCCCGTGTCCGGCAGGGTCGTATTTGAAAGGCGTGGGTGCGCTGAGCTCTTCCTCATGCCTCCCATGTCCAGCAGGCTCTTTCTGCTCTATCGCCACGGCCATCCCAGCGCCATGTCCCGCAGGGTCGTTCTGTCCCTCCACCGCCATGTCCGTTCCATTGCCCTGTCCTGTGGGGACGTACAGCGGAGCAATGGAGGCGCAGAGTAACTCCACGTGTGAGCAGTGTTCAGCGGGATCGTTCTGTCCTTCCACCGCAATGGCCGCTCCAATGCCATGTTCTGCAGGGTCGTACAGCAGAGCAGTGGGAGCACGAAGCAACAAGACTTGCCAGCCTTGCCCTGCAGGGTCGTACTGTCCAGACGCGGCCATGTCTGCCCCATGGCCATGTCCTGCTGGATACATTTGTCCCTCTAGCGCTCTGGTGTTCCCGTCAGCATGTCCCGCGGGGTCGTTCTGTCCCTCCACTGCCATGACTGTCCCAACGCCATGTCCTGCGGGGTCGTACAGCGCAGGACTGAACGCGATGAGTCCTGCCCAGTGTCTGCCATGTCCCGCAGGGTCCTTCTGTCCTTTCGCTGCGACCACACGCCCAACGCCGTGTCCAAGGGGGACGTACAGTGGCGCAGTGGGTGCGCAGAGCGATGCCACCTGCGAACCATGTCCAAAACAAGAGGCCGACAAAGTTTCTAGAAAAGAGGTCGTTTTGTTGGACAAGGGAGGTAGGTCCAGACCAAAAGACTTCAAACCCGCCACGGCTCCCGAGCTCTGTGTCTGAGTACTGAGTTGAAATGTAGTACATCGGGTCTCTTCTATTCCTGACAATGTGTGCTTCCTCAGCGCTCAGCATGTGCAAGTCAAACGATCGAAACTGACAGCTTACGAGCCGATGAGCTAGTGGGCCACTGCCAAATCATGGAGAGCGCCTGTGGACGGGTGGCGCGACAATGGAGAGCGAAGTAAGGCGCAGGGCGGGTGAGGAGGTGCGGATGACCCATTGGAAAGGCTCCGGCCCTTGCACGCGCGAGTCAAACGTGTCGCCGAAGTAGCTCCCGTACGCCGTGGGCCACCTGTCGGCGACGTACTTCGCCTCGGACGACGACACGTTGACGATTTCGGCGACGCTGTGCAGCAGCGACGTTGGCGAATCCATTAGGGCAGCGAACACGTCGAACGTGACAACTCGGATCGAACTGGCTGCAGTCCAGCGCAGTGTGTCTTAACTGACAAATAATGAATTGGGAATTTAGTTCAATGACCTCATCAGCAGAAACTCATGACTTCCCGACATAGCGGACATCCGCTGTTCCCACGTCGCCTCCAGTCGTGAATGCACTCCTCGTGAAATGCGTGCGAACAGGATGACAGCTTCAGCCTCTTGTTGACTTGCAGCGACTCAAGACAAATCAGGCAGTCGTCAGGGGGGCAGGCGCGATGAAGGCGGTCTTGCAGTGACGCAGAAATAAGCCGCACGTCTTCAAGCTTGGGCTTTCAGTCCCGTCAAAAAGATTAAGCTGGGATAGGCGAGATGGGGATGCCGTACATCACAACGAAGAACGTCGAGATCCTTCGTCAGGCTGTCACGCTGCCGGGGTCAGACTTCGCGTGCCCCAACGAGCGAAGAAGAGGTTACTTCGCGGACGGTGTCTTCGAGCAACTTCTTGATGTCACGAAGCTGCACCCATCAGCAAGGCGCGTCATCAGCAAGTCAGGCTGCGCCCCGGTGAAATAAAATACGCCTTGTTAACAGAAGTGACTTCTCTTCACAAACCTCTGTCATGAGAGGGCCTCGCGCTGCGATTTCCGATTCCAACTGAGCCATCAGACGAAACGCTCAGGTCGGAGAGCGCAGCAGTCGCGGAGTTCATCGCCAACACATCAAATCAATGCGTCCGTGATAGCCAGTTCAGCTTTCAAACTAAGACAGCACATGCCCATCAATCAAGAAGGAATACTTTCTGATTGGAAGCCGTCAGCTGCTGCCCCACCTCCTCCAGCTGCGCCTCTCATCCACCGACGCAAAAATCACTCACCCTGCGCCGCATACGCTCCCTTTCTCTCACCGCCTGCATCCATCAATCAAAGGGCAAGAAGCGGCAGCGCCGCTCACCCGGTGCTGGCGAAGGCTTGCTATCTCCGTCTGATTCGGTTAATTCAAACAGGGGGGCGGTGAGTCCGATCACAAAACGTAAGGGAGAACACAAACGGCACCTCCTTAGCCTCCAGCTGCCTCAGTGAGACATCAAAAGAGCGCTCAAACGCACCTCCTGCTGCAGCGCGGCAATGTCATGCCCCTCCGTGCGTCAGATTTAGATTCAACGTCCGCATGAGCAGCGTAAAGATAATTTTGCAGTGAACGGACCGACTCCTCGAATCTCCTTGTCATGTCGACCAGCTGCGCTTTAAGCCTTTGATGACCACACAAGAGGCGTCAATCGACTGCAACACTCCGCCAAAAAAAAACATGGGAAGAAGCTGCACAACAATGGACAAGTCAAGCAAGGTTGTCAAGGTGGCTGTGGGACACATCAAACAGCTTTTCGCAAACCTTTTCGTTGCAGAACTGCAGCGAACGCTGCATCTGCGCGGGTAAGACGCAAAATCCAACGCAGCACTTCCGTCGTGCGAAAATTGTGCGCCAGCTGCTAAAGCCGTGAGAGCTTGCGGTTGCGAAGCGGATGATGGGTAGGCATGATGGACAAGACAAATATCACCATTTCTCGCTGCTCCCGTTCGTGATTGGCGGTCTGCGCTCATCAAGATGAGGAATCAACCAAACCAACAGCTTCACGTAGTCGGGCATTCAATTCCTCCGTCTGCGCCATCAGACTCGCTCTCACATCATTCAGGGGCCCGCAAGCACCATTCCATTAGCAACAGGGATGGGTCATGTGCGAAGGAGGCACGTCATGTGAGATGAACAAACGACTACGATTGCACATGTCACGTCAACCAACGAAACAAACGCCCACATCAAACATTATCACCTGTCTCTGCGACTCCTGTAGTTGTGCCAGTAGGTTAACCGAAGCCGTAAATGTCAAAAAAAATAAGTAAAACAAACAAATACATTTTGATGGGTTCTGCGAGAGTCGCTCAATGTTCGACTCAGAGACTGTGTCGTAAGGACGCCGTCCATTGAATTGCAAAGAATTGAAAGAAAGCGCACGATCTTCTCTGCGGCGGCTGCCTTCAACTGCATCGCCGTTAGATTGGCTCTTGGCATCTACATCAAGAGACATCACGGAGTGAGAGGGATAATCTGAAGAGCCATGCGGCCAAAGGAGCACACCTCATTCCGCAGTTTCGAATTGACTTCAGCCACAACTTTTTGCTAAGGTGTGAGAATACATGCTCACTGACAGCACAAAAATAACTGACAGACGATATGGTGTCGGTGAGCAGTATTCAATAAAGAGAAATGCGTCAAGAACAAGCGCAGCGCATTGCGTCAAGCCAATCAGGGCAGACCTTGTCCTCTTCTTGTTCCAGCTTAAGCTTGTGGCTCCGAAGCTGCGAGAGTGAGGTGGGATGATGCCCAGTCAATCAATGACGGGGCCATCAAAGGTGGGATGAGTCAACCAGTGATGGATACCTGCTCCTGAGCGAGCCACAACTGCCGTGGTGAGTCAGCCCACCTGAGGGATGTCAAGACATCAACGAAAGACAGAGACGAGTAAATGAGGTGCTGCTGTCTGTTCGGGTCGTGCAATGATGGGACACCATTTTTCCAATCACACACACTACTGTACCTCGTTCCTTTTGCGGTTCAATTCGGTGCGCAACTGATTCTGGCACCATCATCATTCTCTCATGGATGATATGCGTATCAAGTGAAAAAGAGGACATCAAGCACATGCACGAAAGACGACATCAACGCGCGACGTTGTCATTCGCTGAGAAAGAAATCGGATTGTCAAGTGTCGTTGACAACATGGCTTGATGTGCCCCGTACTTGTTCGAAGGACCACTTCTCATGATACCAAATCCACCCCACGAAAAGAGCAGCTGTTGCACATTCGTAAAGCATTTATAAAGGCTTAACAACGAGAAAACACAAACTCAACGCATTGACGGCCTGCTCCACAGAAGCTCAACCAAGTTACGTTCTGTCCCCTCAGGAATGTCTCTTCCGCTTTGGAGATGATGAGATGATTGATTTTTGAAGTTGTCGAACGGCGTGATGTGTCGCCACTGTGACCCTTCGTAAGCAGCAGCCTCGCAGCGGTTCCACAACCTCGCAGCGGTTCCCTGCTGCCGTATCGCGTTCTACACCCGCATGAAGGACCCCCTCCGGATTTTGACGTGGCTGCGCGAATCGTCAGGAGCTGCGGTGGCTGGTGTTTGCGCGTGGCCGCAGCTAAAAGAATCCACTTCGCCACAGCTCCAGCCGCTCGCTACGCCCCTCACGTCGTCCCTTCCTTCAGGGGCCCCCCATCGCGGAAAGGGCGATGGAACTCATCCCAAGCGCGGTGTGCGGCAGGCCGCTGTCGCCGGCGCTCTCCACCACCCGCTGCTGCACGCCATCATCTGCGCTGCGCTCTGTTCGCCCATCACAACGTGGCTCGTCTACAACCGCTCTTCAAGTCGCACCGCTCCTTCATCTTAAGCGCAGAGGGAGGGTTGCGACAGAATCTCAGAGCCCAGCGTTAGGGGCGCATGAGCCACATCGTCGGGCTAGAAGACGTTTCGCCACTCCGCCCCCCCTCGGCCGACCCGCTCTGCTGCATCGCGTTGCTGCCCCTTCTCTGAATGCCCTCAGTGTGATGCTCAGACGGTGACTGGGTCATCAAAAAAAAACTCGCCGCAAGGACAGCCTTGAGCAACCGTCCTTACAATTTCCCCCGTACAAGTTACCCAAAGTGTTACATCTACATAAATATAGAGAAATTAGTAAAATAATTGTAGGGGTGATGTCCAATAATATTTTGTAGTTTGGAAAATTATTCCCCTTGAAATTCCCCTCGATTAATTCTGTGCGTTGCGTATAACCCAAATATTTTTGTTTTTTTTTGGGTTCACATTGAATATTTCGAGTCATAAATCTACACGTCGTTTCAGCCGTAAAATCAGAAAATACTGAAGTTTTCCAAGCGCTGCAGTCCCACCTTCTCAACAAGTTTGGGCCTCCTCCATGTTGAACAATTGCAAAATGCGCATCGAAGCCGGGCATGTTCGCTCGACCGACTGTGCTGCTGACTGAATTCGTTACTGAATCGGCCCCAAGCAGCCAGTCTGCGGGGTACACGTGAGCCGTCACGACCCACACAAACAGCAGCACCGGCGACAGATCGTGTCGCAGCTTCATCTCGCTCGCTTTTGGATTCTCATCGAGTCTGCTCTTGCACTTTCTTCAACTTTCTGAAAAATCGGACCTCCATAGCCATTTCACGCGTAGTCTGCGTCGAACGTCAGATACAGCCCCTGCCCGAAATATCCGGCATCAAGCAAACCTGTGGACGTCAATCGAGCGTGAAAGCAGCCAACTGAGCGCCACCATGCCGGTCTTGCAAATGGACTTTGCCGCGCGTCGGGTAGAGGAGTGAAAGGCCAGAAGCTCCTTGTGGCCCTGATGCCTGTTGGCCGACCAAACGCTGTCGGCAATGTCTTTGTAGGCGCTAAAAATGGAAGTCTGCACTCCGCTGGGACGGTCCGGCCAATCATTTGATCTGGGAACTGCAGCGCAAGAGCGCGCGCTGAATGCTCGCATATGGCCTCTAAACGTTGACGCACCCCAGCCAACGTCCACTGCTGTGGCACTGCGACAAGGTCTCAGCACACCGCACTTCACCCTCACTCTCCTTCCTTGCAACACAAACCCAATGCTGCTCATGAGAGTTTGCACGCGATCAATTTCGCTTGTGAAGTCGCGAGAAGGGGCGCCGTTTCCAAGTGGCCCCTATTTTGACAGCTGTGAGGAACCTTGAAATTCGAGCAGCCCTATCCGCAAGCCTGCAAGCCTCTCAACTTCTTGCTCCATGCGCAGATGGCACGTCGGCTCTGTCGCCATGCAATCCTGACTCAACGCTCTGAGAATTGGCGCGTCCGTTGCGTGCACTCCATCTGCTCTGCTCGCCAACATCTGCCGCAGCAGCTCTCCCCCACGCCCAAACATCTGCAGCCTCACTCCAGTCGGACCCCCCTGCTCTAATCCCTCTGACGCTTGCAGCCATCAGGTCGATGATTTTTGCGCCTCCACCTTCAAGGACAAACACCACGTCCTGCTTGATGTCCCCATGTAGCACCCCCCCTCTGGGCATATGCAAAAGGGCCATGGCAACGCACAACCCCACGTCGATTTCATCCTTCAACAACATTCTTCGCTGAGTGATCATTTCACGCAGAGCCCAACCCTCCAGCGCCTCATGGGCAACCCCCAGCTTCACGCCATCGCGTCCTCGAACTTTCACAACCCCATACGCGGTAACGATGCAAGGATGCGCCACCCGCCGCAATAACCTCATTCCCGCTTCAGCCGCATCATGCACTCTGACGAATGCTCGAGCATTCTCTAAGTTCCCCCTGTAGAAGTGGCCGTTCGTCACTGTCTCCAAGCACTCTGCGGCCACTTCCCATCCATCCCACAGAACCTGCTGCCGACGTCAGAAACTGTGAACAAGGTACCTGTGAGACTCACTTGCGCCTCCAGAACCGCCTTCTGTTGCGTATGAGATGGACAGTCTCCATGACAGCAGCAAAAGAGAAAACGACTTGCAACAACAAGCTGTTGACTCGAGAGCGAAAAGACAAAAGCGCGCCAAAGAAAGAAAAAGCTGAAGGGTCGCTAGAAAGCACATTTCAGCTGAGCCCGCAAGTGAGTCGACATTAAACGACGCAAGCCAACTCCAACACCATCTCAAGAGCAGGACGCAACCCATCACTTAGGGGAGCCAAGCATACCTCTGCTTTCAACGCGTCGCAATCCCTCGTCATCTTTTCAAGCTGCAGCCATCAGCCCTGCGCGCATCCAAAACAAGAGCCACAACGCAGCGTCATTAAAAGCAAGTCAAAGGGCTTGATGTCTCCGAAAGCACTTACACTCTCTCGAGCTCGAACTAATTCCTCCATCTAGGCACATCAGTCCTCTGAACAGCCAAACACCTCAAAAAGGACACCTCCCCATCTGCTTTGAAGAACTTTACAAGAGAGTTCATGAGTTGGCATGGGGCGCCAGCTCCACAACCTCACCTCCCTGTCTCGACACGTTCTCTGTCGGGCCTTCTCCATCGCAATCTGGTACGTGAGCTCCGACTGCCGCAATCTCGTGTCATTTCGTGACATCAAGGTCATGCGTGGATGCAGTCAGGCAAAAGAAAGCAAACTGATGTGATCCAACCACTTTGATGTGCCTCTTCCTGCTCACCTCTTCAGTGAAGCGGTGCCGCGCCAACACCCCCACCACCACGCAGACCAGAAAGAGCAGAGCCCCAAACGTAGCCGCCAGGCCGATCTCCAACTTCGCAACCCCGACTGCAAAACATTCTCCAACGCTTTCGTAGCCCCCCCCTCCTGACGTGCCACACCCGGCCGTAGCACAGTAGCACCCCCCTCCTGACGTGATCCAAACGTCAAGGCGATCCACTCCTGACGTATCACCAACCCAATTGTTGCAGACGATCGCATCCAGACCCCCCGACACCGACGCGGCATGCACGCCGCCGCCACGCTCGAGGCAAAATTAAAGCTAATGACAGCGTCATTTGTCAAGTTGAGCTGCCCAGCGCAAGACACCCCCCCGCCTACTTGCCCTGCCGAATTCAAAGAAAGCAATGCCCCTGCAGTAGCCTCTACGTTGAAAGCTCTGATACCTCCCCCTGACCCGCGCTCAGCGCGATTCGATGCCATCATCCCGCCCTCGAACTTAAGCACCCCATGGACATCACCTGGTGGAAGGGGGAGAGTCACAAAATGTACCACCCCCCCATCTCCCTGCGCAATGTTGGAGCTGAAATTGCATCGGATCAACCCTCAAGTTCAGCGCCGTGCTGTTGCAGAAAAGCCCCCCCCCCATCTGCCGAGCCCAAGTCGACTCCACCACGACCCGTCTCATGGCGGCACTCACAGCCCAGATCCCCCCCCCCGCAGGATTTCAGCCCTATTCGCCGACAAAATCCCGTCCCCCATCCGAAATAAGCCCAAAACCTCACCCCCTCCCCCTGATCCCTGGGCCGAGTTCATTAGAATATCGCTCATGTTCAAGCGCGCTTCGAATTCGCTAAACATCCCCCCCCCTCTCCTTCCGCGACGTTTGACGCCGCCCTTACTTTTTCCATGGCAGCCCCTCTCGCGAGGTACAATCCACCCCCGTCCCCCCTTGCCACATTCGAACAAAAGTCGCTCGCAGCGATTGTCGCCAAGCCACTGCAAAACAAACCCCCCCCCCTGTGTCCTGCCCAGGAGGAGCTCACGTTGCAGCTCTGCAAGGCCGCTGAGCCATTGCAAAACACCCCACCCCCCCTCTGTCCCGCCCACTTCAGTGTCGCGTGAACACCATCCGTCACAACGTGTCTTGAGCAATACACCCCCCCCCCGTCCACACCAGCCCTGTTTGAGCCCAGCGTCGTTTTAATCACCACCACCCCTTCTTCCATATAAAGGCCCCCCCCCCTTTGTCCGGCAGAATTGGAGAGGAACTCCATCGACGCTACGTCCACACCCCCCCCCCCCGATCCCGCCTTCGCTTGGTTCCCGATAACAGTCACTTGCGTCCATGCTGCCAAGCTGCCGCAGCAGAACACCCCTCCCCCGCTCTGTCCTGCCCAGTTCGACAACAAAACGACGTTTCCAAGCGAATGAGACCTCAAGCTGCTGGAGGTGAAGACACCCCCCCCCTCCCAAAGCGCTTTATTTGACCAGAAAGTTGATCGGAAGACGAATGCGTAGTCAGCCCCCCCCCCCCCCCGCCCCACAACCCCCCCCCCCCCCCCCC
>JAIYDP010000065.1 GCA_027487435.1 Verrucomicrobiaceae bacterium
ACGGAACGCCGAAGGAGACCTTCGGGGAGGGGATGAAAGGGAAGAGGGGGACGGAGGAAAGCAAGTAGGGGGAGAACGGAGCCAATGGAGGCACGGGGACGGAGCTTTGAAATTCAAATTTCAAAGTGCCATGCACTCGCTTCGCTTCGACACCTGCTTGACGCTCGGCTCTAAAAGTGATACAATTGTTAATTTAAGTCAAAATCCAAATCGGGCGCCAGCTTTTTCCAGAGGTGTGTCAAAATATGGCTTGCGAGCATTCTATCAAGTTCTTTTCGCTCAAGAAGTCCGAAAGATTTGCATTTAAGAAACGAGACGCTGCATTTCTGCCCACGCGAGAGCGATTTCCGCGGGGCTCTCTCATTCCGGTCTTTGTTTTCTATTCAGACTTCTTCCCCGAGCTGGTTCAGTCAGCTCTCTCCAAATGCGTCGATGTTATCAAGAAATGTCCTCACGTGTTTATGCTAGTGCCTTCCACTATGGCTCCTGCTGGAAAACGAAAAGATGACATAGCTTTTGAAGGTAGAGGGTCTGACGTTGCGGCATCGCATTTCAGCTTCTCTACTATCGTCCGCACTCTAGATGCAGTGAAATTCAAGCTGCATTCTCCAGGCCGAAAGAAGGATCTTTCACCAGTGGAGCGAGAGCTTTGGTCATGCGTTGAACCCATCTTGGACCGTTTTCGTACTTTTTGCTCTTCTCTCATCAAAGAGTCAATCGATTTCGACACCATTGAAGACGAAGCAACGATAAAGAATGCAATTCGAGGGTCGCGCCCGTGGTGTTTTAGCGTTTCGGAAGGCAAAGTTGTTGCCAAGTTTTATTACGTCCCCGACGCTGGTTTGATCATTCGCGAGTATCCTGGCCTGTATGATGCGCTGCCGTTGGCGACACTCCCGAGGCGTCTGAGCATATCGATGGGTTCTAGGCCATGTCTGTCCGAGCTGTTGTCCTACTTGAAGACGCTTGCTGGAAAGATCCAAAACTCAAAGTTTGATCGCTTGCTTAAAGCGCCCACGAACGTGTTCCTGCATGATTTCGATGGCATCGCAAGCTTGTGAGTCGAACTCCGCGTGTATGTATTCTGTAAGACCCTCTAAGTTAAATTGTTTCATGTGCTACAGACTGGTGCTGTAGCAAGCAAGCGTCCACAGAGCAGCGACGTCTTCAGACTGCGACGGCAAGGGGTCACAGTTGCAGTTCTCGCCACACACACAAAGTTTTCACCAAAGAAACATGGCCTTCAACAAATCTTACAAAATGCACTCAATGGTGAAATTTCCGGCATATCATCAACAATGGAAATGCAAATTCCAAAGTAAACGAGCATGTCCCGAGTTGCTCGTGAATCGACCCATTATTTTAATAGTGGGCCGGACAAATGTCTGACAAATACGAAGTGGAGCTTCGGACCGCAGAGGCCTCGGCACCCCAAGCGGAGTAGGCTTTGTCATATTTCTCTGATTGCAAGGGAGTACCGAGACTCTTCCGATGTCGCGTCCTACGTGAAAACATGTGAAGAGCTCGAGGATGTAGAATCTTTGCGTTCGATCAATGATCGTGCAGGAATTCGAATGTGCAGAGGTCTCATTCCATCCAATGCGATTCATAGCCGATTTTTTCTACCACATTGTGGGCCCGATTGTCGGGTTCGCCATGTGTTTAGTACTCCGCCTCGTGACGGAGCTCAGATGTGTAGGCCATTGACGGAAAGTTCGCCTGCATCAACCGAGGGTTCATCCCTCAAAAGGGGAAACTAGTCGGCTACTTTCTGCAGGTACTCCAGCACAAAACGTCTCACATCGACGCAGTTGTTCATCCACTGCGCTGTCGTGGCCATGAACGTCCTCTTCATCCTTGGTGTTGGCATTCGAAAATGCGACAACTGCGTTGATGTGACCGAGGTCTCTTACCGCGGAATCGCCTAACTGTGCAAGATCATTTATGCCAACATAACGTTCATCGTGCGCTGCGCCGTCATCGCGTTCAAGTCCCAGCCCCACCCCTCCCCCTTGTGCTGACAAGAAGATACTCATACCTCTCCCCAAAGGACATCGAGCGCCTCAACTCTGAAATTATTCCAGATGCTGTCATGCTTCGGGTCCCCCCACCCCCCCGTTGCCGTTGACGTGTAAGTGGCAAGTCATCTCCGGCTGGAACAAGATCTCCTGTCCGACCATCAACGTCGAGCTCTCAGAAGCCCAGCAGCGCCTTCGTGTCGACTTGCGCAACGTGCCGACCGTCCCCACCCCCCCCCTTCATTCAGCAGAGCTACTACTGCCTCGACGAGTCTTTCTTCAACGACAATGAGCGGAGAATCACAAGCGCCGGCTTCACTGTTCACTCCTTCTTGTACCACGTAATCAGAAAGTGCTGACGAAACCCCCCCCCCCCCTGCTCACGCCGTCAGGGCTGACGACGGTGCATTTAGGTCCCTCTGCAAAGTCCTTGAGAAGGTCGTCATTGTGTTTGCCCTCCTCAATGCAGCCTTCCCCGCTGTGTATAGAATGTTGCCCCCCCCCCCTCCCCTCGTCCGACATCACAGCGGCTGCCAGCGCTTCAGAGGCCTCCCGCTCTCTCCTGCCGGCGACGGGCTCTCAACCGCCGCATGGGCCATCTCCATGGGGGTCATTTTCTTCCATTTCACCGTCAATGCGCTCTTCCTCGTCATCGGCGTCAAAGACTTTGGGCGTCGCTTTCAAATGAAGCGCCACATCACGTCGCTGATGTCCCGCGAGTCAGGGAAAGCAGTTATTGACCTTTGGCACCCATCCAACATCGTTTTGTGGCTCCAAAGTCGCCGCGTGCTCTCCGTGCTCTTTCGAAACGCACCCCCTGACGCCATGAGGACTTCGGCCTCCGCTACCGCAAGCGCATTCAAGCCTACACGTGACAAAGCGCCCACCGCACGCTCACCCCCCGTCCTCTCAGCTCGGTTTTCTTGGTTGTCATCATGTTTGCGTTTATTTTGATGATCGTTCTCTCCGTTCAATCCTCCCGCCAGGCCTCCCAAGCGGTCGCCTCGCAGCCTTGTTTGCCCAGCGGCGCCATCGTCGCCACAACCCCATCTGCACCAGCCGTCCCCACGGGACGATGGTTTTTGACATTTGAGTTGTTGGGCTACCTCAGCCTCAACGTCATCTTCGTTTTCGTCCACACCTCCCTCATGGCACATACCCTCCCCCCAGCAGCCCCCCTTATGGCACAGATTTTCTTTGGCTCGCAAGCAAACGACTGCGTCCAAACGGACCTTCGTATGCTCTGCGAAGAAGGCGTTTGTGCCCCTCCTGCTTAGTTTCATACCCCCCCCTCCGCCCATGGGCCACCCTCTGACCTCTCACCAGATTGCTTTGCAAAACAAGTCGGTGTCGTGCGCCAAAGAACGCGAGAAGCGCGACTGCGCGATTCGCCTCCTCAACATCTCCTCGCGCTGCGTGGCCCAAGACGAGGCCGTCGAGCCCGTGTCGCTGCTTGGCTTTCGTTGCACCTTCTCCCTCTTGCAGCTTCAGGTGACCCTCCTCCTCGCCGTTCTGCCCGTCATTTGGCAAGTGCGCGCTGCTGTCAGTTTTGTCGCTCACTTCGTGAGGGCGTTTCGTCCGTCGGAATGAACGAGTTCCTCTGCCCAACTTGGCACTTCCATTAGGTCTGTATTTGTATAACGACATCGTACATAATTAGCTTCTCCAAAGATCAAGAGGGACAATAAGAGATGCAGACCGCGCAGTCTTGACATTGCTCTCAAAAACTTCAACCGCAAGTCCCTCCCCATCAAACACAGCTGTCGCCAAAGTCACGCAGCGGTCATCCGGCGGCGCCCCGTTCCTGTAGATGGGGTAATCCAAGTCATCCGTGTTGCCCGCGATTGCAAAGAGCTGCCCCCTTGTCGTGGGGGGGGGGAGGGTGTCCACACGCTCTCTCCGGCGAGCAGAACTCGGTTCGAACACGGCGGGTGCAACGAGACGCTCGTACATATTGAAGTGCGAAAAATTCTTGGAAATGGACGTCATGGCAAAGTCTCCTCCAAGCCCGACTTCAAAATTGACAAAGCGTCCCTCGCGGATGAAGCCGAAGTTGGCTGCAAACCCAGTTGCTGACGGCATCGACGAGAGTATGTCAACAGCTTCAGAAAGGGAGGTCACGGAGAGGAGGCGGCGATTGAGGAAGTAGCGCCCGAGGGCGTTGGCGTCGGTTGTGGGGGGGAAGAGGGCGTTGGTGGTGAGGACGACACCATGGGCGTTGAAGCCGAAAGCACAGCCGGGCAGGATGCCGGGATAGGTGTAAGCTGCAAAATTCTTGGATGGATCGTGCGTGAAGTTGGCGATGAGAAAGTAGGAGGTGTTGCGGTTGGACAAGTCGCCGTCCTCGTTGTGCGCCCACTGCGTCGCTTCGACGGACGCCCCGACGTAGAAGAAGTCAGAGCAGTCAGTTCGAAGAGTCCGTGTGGGAAGAAGTACTGAAATCTCGTTTCGAAAATTCATGGCGATAACTTGGGTGTCAGAAGAGAGGGCTTTGGGGACAGTACATTCATCCAGTGAGACGTTTGAGCCAGCAGCCATTCCTTGAAGTTCCTCAAGCGCGAATGGGGTGTCTGCTGCAGCTACAGCGACAAGAGAATCAACAGCATGGGCACCAGCTTTGGTCCGCATTACTGAAAGAAGAGACGCTAATTGCGGATCGGAGTCAAATTGGGCCGAAATCTCATGCTTGGCCAAACGACCCAACTGGAACCCAAGGTCATAGTGCGATGATGCTGAAATCGAAATGGTTCGGATGGCTCCAGTGAAGGAGAGCATGGCAGTTAGAGTGACGAGAGACAGAAGGGAAGTCAGCGCCATAGATAACAATTATTAGTTATGAATTAAGAGCAGGATGTATTCTGCTCGTCCGTCGACCGCACAGAAGCTGCCTCCCGTGGCTTCAATGAGGATTCGCCTCGATTCTGCTGATAGGCAAGGCGCCAGCATGTCGCTCTCGCTTGATCGGTGGAGGCCTTTGGACCTCGTAACCCCCAGAGCGAAGGATCCAAAGCACTCCGTTCGGCCGGCCACAGCCGCTCCGGCTGCAAGAATGAGCTTGCATGCACTCCGAAGCGATTCTATTAAACTCATCCTTCGCTGTGTATTGGTTCCTGCGTTCAGTTGCTGGTTGCCCCGTCTCATGCTCGTTTGCCGTCAATGGCGCAACAATCTGTCTGAGATCATCTGCAACGAGCATCCAGACCACATCTTGAAACGATACAGCTCCGGGAGGTACTCTCTATCATCCTTGTCAAGCCAGCTCACCCCGCAGGCTGCTGCTGTGGGCGTCCGCTTCAATGCACAGCTCCCCCGATGAGATTGCCCTCTTCCTCTCATCCTCCTTTCCATCATCTCATCTGCTGCGGCTTTTTGAAGCCTTCTCAAACGTTCGGTCCCTTCGAGTCGTCGCCATGGACAAATCGCCAATTCCTCCTTTGGATTTCTCCAACCTGCGCGCCGTTGACTTTTCAAACTGCGCCACCCTCACAGACGCCGTCCTTTTGACCCTACCGTCTGGCCTCCGCGCAGCGACCCTCGACGGCTGCCGTGCTTTGACTGACGCAGGCCTTGTTATGTTTTTCCGCACTCAGCGTGCACTGAGGGGCATTTCTGCTTCGAATTTGCCCTCGCTCAAAGATTCTTCGCTGCCTTTTATTTCATCGCTGCCATTTCTCTCCAGGCTGAGCTTATCCTGTTGTTCGGCATTGACGCCAGCCCTTCTTCAGCGCACCCTCGCCAGCGCCAATCTTATTGACACCCTCTCCCTATCAAACTCCATCTCCGTAACTAAGGACGTCGTCGTGGCTGCCGCTGCCATCCCATCGCTCACGGCGCTTGACGTCTCAACGCTGGCTTGCGTTGATGAAGGCGTTTGCGACGCGATTGCTGCGTCGTGCAAGCACCTCGTGTCGCTTCGAATCGGCGGGGCAGGAATTGACGTCGGACGAGGCATCGCTGCCGTCGTTGAGAAGTGCGCTATGGTCACACAGTTGGACGTGGTAGCACATTCAACTAATGTTCCTCACTTCGAAGGGGGGTTGTGGCGTTGACGACTCGACTCTTTTTTCGGCAGGGGTCCATCTGCCGGCGCTAGTCAAAGTCAACATCAGCCAGTCTCGTCACGTGTCCGACCGCGGCTTGTTGTCGTTTTTGCAGCATGCCCACGCTCTTACAAGCCTTAACATTTCTTGGTGTGTTCAGCTATCTGATGCGTCGTTGGTTCATATCCGAAGGCTAACCGAACTGGACATGTCCCATTGCTGGCGGCTCAGCAGCGGGTGTCTTCACAAGATTGTCCTCAGCTGCCCCAGGCTCAAATTCGTGTCAGTAGAGTCTTGTGGGCAAGTCACTGACGAAAATATGCTTTTCATGAGCAAGCGGCTCCGAAGCCTGACCGAGTTGAATGTATCGAGATGTCAAAACGTCACAGAGGGTGGGGTGGACGCAATTCTCTCGCGTTGCCCTCTCATCAAGTTAGTCGACGCAAAGAAATGCGCAATATCAGCAGACTGCGTCAAGAGATGGCAGCAGATGCTAACGTTAGTGACTCACTAACCCAGTTATTTGTACCAGCTTTTTAGTTGTTATGCTTCGTTGTCGCAGTCGATTTTTGTCGAGCTTTCTGAGCGGGGACATTGCTCTTGTCGCAGATTCGAAAAACCGAATGGTTGCATGTACGCTAACTTCAGGGAAGACGTTCTCCTGTGTTTTAGGTGCTATACGGCATGATGACATGATCAGCAAAGGCCCAGGTTGCCGATTTCTTACATCAAAAGGCGATGTCATGTCAGTCCGGAGGCCCGGGTTAGGGGATTTTGCTTTTCATGTTCGCCGCTCTGCAACTCCAGCTTATCCAAAGGATGCGGCTGCAATACCAACACTCCTGGACTTGGACTGGGGTGACCGAGTTCTTGAAGCTGGCACAGGGTCGGGAGTGCTAACAACGTTTTTGTCTCGTGCTGTTGGTCGCGATGGGGTAGTCGTTTCCTACGATGTTCGTCCAGATGCTCGAACAGCAGCGCTAAAGAATATTCAAACATTTTTCTCAAAGATGAGGCGCAGGAGAGACGACCTTCCGAACGTGGACGAAGTCTCGCCTGAGGAGACTCGCTTTGGTAACATTTCGTTGAAGCTCGGCAGCCTCGAAACGGTGGGGGACAGCCTCGAGGCGGAGTCGTTTGACGCGGCTGTTCTGGACATGATGGAGCCCTGGAAGTGCCTGCAAGTGACAACGGCAGCGCTGCGGATGGATGCGAGTGTGGTTGTGCTGCAGCCCAATATAACTCAAGTGGTTGAGGTGCTGTCAACGGTCGAAAGGGAAGGTCTGCCCCTCTCTGTCAGCGCCGTGCTTGAGGTGCAGCACCGAGAGTGGGACGTGCGTCCGCCTGTTGCCCACCCCAAGTTCATGCAGCACACTCATACGGCGTTCCTCTGCGTTTTGCGCAAACACTCAGTCGATGGCCCGATCCCATTCCCTAAGACGGAGAGGGCGCTAGAGGCGAGCCCAATTGATCCTCCGCCGGACCCAGCTGTTGGCAGCTGAGCGGAGCATGCATGCGCTCCTGTAGACATTCTGTGGATACACTTGTACAAGGTTAAGGTTACACATGGCCTGCAGACTCGCCCACAAAGTACTGAAACAGATCTGTCAAGGACACGAGCCCTTCTACTTTCCGGTTGTGGTCGACGCACACGAGGCGCTGCGTCCGTGTCAACGCAAACTTTGACAAGATTGTCGACAATGGGTCCGACCTCGAGCAAGTCTGCATTCGTCGCATGCGCTGCGGATTCAGAAAGGGTTTCCTATGCTCCCAACTCGAGATCGATCAGACAAAAACGATTCCAGCGGTACCTCGAGATCGTATTCCGATCCAGGAGAGGCCAAATTCTGGCGCGTCAGCAAGGCACTGGAGAGCCTGACAAGCAAGTCAGAGTCGGTCATCACATCGTATATAGTCCCTGTCGTGTCAGCGACCAAACGGAGGAAGAACCATCTGCCGAGACAACTGGGATGGAGGAGATGCGATGCTCGCAGAACAAAGCAACTGCACGGGCAATGGGCTCCTCCTTTCGAATGACGATTACATTGCCGAAGGTGCCGATACCAAGCTCTCCAAGCTGAACAGCCCACGCCTCCATGTCTTGTTCAAACTGCAGTGTGAGGAAAGGAAGTTCATTCGCCGACATGGAACACGAGGAAGCGCACGACGAGCGTGTATGTGGCCACCATCAGCAGCATGGGGTCCTTCGAACGATCGATGACGGGTATGGAGCGGATACGATGTCGTGCGAATCTCTTACAAAGCTCATGCAGAGAGTCGTCTGGTCCAACTTCAGAAAATGCTGCCCCTTTTAATGAACGCGCTTCTCCATTAGAGCCAATTTGAAAAGGCATTTACAGAACCAACCACGGATCGTTGATTCCTCCAAGGCCTGCCGTACATCCTGATCAGTGCACGTATGAGCTTGCAACAAAAACGTGGCCACGTCTGTAATGGACAGAATACCCGAAAACTCTTCTCTCTGCTTATTCCACACCGTCACTGCACTTGCTTCTACTTGCATTAGGTATACTCCAAAAGTGGAACCGTTCAGCGACATGATGCTGAAGGCACTCTCAAGGCTTAGCTCGTCGTCCAGGATTGGAACTTTGGCGCTCTCGGGGACCATTTCAAAAATTAGTGTCGTCCTCAAAAAGTCGGAAATCGTCTCGCGAATGTCCTCCGTCTTGGACAATTGAGCCATGGAAGAGGTGGACGAAGAGACCGATAAATCTCCCCCATCCTCAGGCTGCAAAATCTCCATCGCGAGATTTCTATTCTGAGCTTCAAATCCGACAAACCCTGATTCTCATGAAGTTGAGTCTTTTGCTCCTCCGTAGCCGATTGCTTCACAATTCTCATGTTTGGGTGCTACTGTACTCTAAAACTTGATCTATGTGAGAAACATGGTGTTTCTGCGTGCCTCAAGACCAGTTTGTCTTAACAAAGGGTGCGGAAAATCACTCGGCAGTTTGTTACTTTGGGCTGCTGTTTCTGTTGAATCCGAAATAGGATGCAGTGCCCGCCCTGTCTGAATGGAATGTTCTATCGCCATACATCCATGAGCTCTTTCCTGCAGAAGCGGCGTATCGTCTTGTTCTCGACGCAAGAAAAGCGTATCAAAGTGTGTGAGCATGACGTCCATGCGATTCGTCCGGAGTCAAACGAGCATGTTGTTCTTCGAAATCCTGACATCGATGTCTACCTCCAAGACATTACTGTGACCAGTGAGCTATGTAGCAGATATGTTGCTTTTTCTTCTGAAATGGAGTCGAGTGACGGTAGATATGCATTTTGCAGCTCGTTTTCGTTGCTCTCTGTCGGAGATGAGGTCCTTGTCTTTGCGAAAATGCTTCACACAGCCGACCCAACGGTTCTTCGTTTAAGGCAAATCGCTGGAGAAGTCTCTCAAGTGAAACTTGATCCACCATCTCCGAGCATCTGCGTAGGAAAGCATGTTTTCTTTGAGGAAAACATCGCCCTCAGTTTTAACAGCGCCATAGCGTCATGGCAAACAGA
>JAIYDP010000395.1 GCA_027487435.1 Verrucomicrobiaceae bacterium
AAAAAACTTATGCCACGCACATAAAAAACTTGAACAACTACATGCCAGCGTAATCAGTGGTTATAACTGCTGAATTTAGGATGATGCCTATTTTTCGGCTGCCTTTTTCTGGATCGCAGCTTTACGGGCGTTGACGTATTCTGCGGTTCCTTCGCGATCCAAGGCAATGAGCTTATCAAGCACATCGGCGTAAAAGGTTTCCACAACATCATCCTTCATCGCCATAAGCCCCGACAACAAGAATTTCGCTTGTTGCTGAGGTGTTTTCGCATTTTCTGCGGCGGTAAATGCTTCATCGCGAAGCTTGTGAATCTTACGCAGTTCTTGTAGCTCGGCCACATAGCTTTCGACCGTATCTCCTTCTTCGTACTCGCTTAGCGCGTAAGCCTTGCCTGCTGAA
This sequence comes from Verrucomicrobiaceae bacterium, assembly GCA_027487435.1. Classification (GTDB taxonomy): domain Bacteria; phylum Verrucomicrobiota; class Verrucomicrobiia; order Verrucomicrobiales; family Akkermansiaceae; genus UBA956. The sequence goes on from JAIYDP010000395.1 coordinate 401, forward strand.
TCCGTCAAGATGATCGTGGGATAGCCTTCGATTTTGTATTCTTTATCTAACGCTTTATTTTGAGCCTGGATTTCCGCAGCGAGCTTTTTTTTCTTCGGGTAATCCAGTTCTACGAAAATGAATTGGTCTTTCGTAGCAGCGTAAAACTCGTCTTTATCGAGAATTTTCCGCTTCATCACAATGCACCAAGTACACCAGTCCGATCCGGTGAATTCGAGAAACAGGTCTTTTTTCTGTTCTGCCGCCGCAACCTTAGCCGCTTTGATGTCGGTAAAATAAGGGATTTTCTCAGCAAAAACGCTTCCAGAGAGGCCGCAAAAACTTAGAAATATCGTATACAAGGTAGAGGTATGATTCGTGTGCACTCTCAAGCAGTATCATCTTTCCCTTGATCCGCAAGTAGGCAAATCACAAACCCCAAAAAAACATGATTCCTCATGCGCGCGACCACTTTGCTCGCAGTCGCAAGCGGGGCGTTGCTTGGAAACTGTCGCGACTTTTTCTTGACCTTCGATAGTGCGCAGTTGAGCATCGTTAAGAATTTATGTCGTTACGCGTATTGCTTACTACTTGCAGTTTTCAGGATACCCCAGGCCCGCATCATGCTTTGCTCGAATCTAAAGGCTTTGAAATCATCCGCGAGCGCGGTCCACTCTCGGAAGCACGAATGATGGAGTTGGCTGGCGATTTCGATGCGTTTCTTTGTGGTGATGATGCGATCACTCGTGCAGTATTGGAGAAAAGTGCTCCTCGTTTGCGAGTCATTTCCAAGTATGGCATTGGTCTCGACAAAATCGACATTGCAGCGACAAAAGAAATGAACATTCCCGTGATGTTTACGCCGGGTGTGAACCATACCACCGTAGCGGAGCATACGTTTGCGCTGTTGCTGGCGATGACAAAAAATTTGATTCCGTCTGTGGATGCGACACGCAAGGGGAATTGGTATCGACCTACGGGCCATGAATTGTGGAAGAAAAAAATCGGCATCGTTGGCATGGGGCGTATCGGCCAAGAGGTGGCGCGCCGTGCTTATGGCTTCGAGATGGAGATCCATGGTTTTGGAAATTTTTGGCCGCAGGAGATTGCGGATCAATTTGGTGTGATTCGCCACGATACAGTTGAGTCCTTATTTTCGGAAGTGGACATCATCAGCCCGCATACCAAGTTGACGGCTACTACCAAGCATTTGATCAATGCGGAGCGCATCGCACTGATGAAACCAGGATCATGGATCGTCAATACCGGGCGAGGGGAGTTAGCGGATGCTAATGCGATCCTCGCCGCTCTGGAAAGCGGACATCTGGCCGGCTACGGTACCGACGTTATGGAGCAAGAACCCCCTGCAGCAGATGAGCCTTTGTTGTGTCATCCCAAAGCCATAGTCACCGCCCACATCGGCTCGCGCACCTTTGAAAGCGTGCCTCGTCAAGCGATGAAGGCATTACAAAATTTGATTCATTTCCTCGAAGGCCATGGCGACGTGTATTGCGCCAATGGTGTCGTTCCTTGTGCTGATTTCTAACATTTTTTACCTATGAGCCTTACCATCAAATCACCTGAAGACTGTGCCTACGATATCATCTCGCTGGGCGAAATTATGCTGCGTCTGGATCCCGGCAACGGTCGTGTGCGCACCACCCGCGAGTTTGCTTGTTGGGAGGGCGGCGGCGAGTACAATGTGGCACGTGGAATGCGTCGTTGCTTCGGGAAAAGAGCGGCTGTGGTCACTGCTTTTGCCGAGAATGATGTGGGTCGGCTCATCGAAGATTTCATTCTCCAAGGGGGAGTGGATACTCGATTCATCCAGTGGCGGAAATTTGACGGCATTGGCCGCGACGTTCGCAATGGCTTGAATTTCACCGAGCGTGGATTTGGCGTACGCGGGGCGAAGGGCACGAGCGATCGCGGTAACACTGCCGCAAGTCAGCTCAAGCCAGGCGACATCGATTGGGATGAAATTTTTGGCATGCATGGTGCACGTTGGTTTCACACGGGTGGAATTTTTGCGGCACTTTCGGAGACGACAGCCCAAGTGGTGCTCGAGGCCTGCCAAAAAGCCAAGCAATACGGCACGATTGTTTCCTACGATTTGAACTATCGTCCCAGCTTGTGGAAGTCGATTGGAGGTCAAGCCAAAGCGCAAGAGGTGAATCGCGAGATCGCTCGCTACGTGGATGTGATGATCGGCAACGAAGAAGATTTCACCGCGTGCTTGGGCTTTGAGGTCGAAGGTGTCAGTGAGCACATCACTGGCATTGATGTCGGACATTTCAAAAATATGATTTCCCGGGTGGTGAAAGATTTCACCAACTTCCAAGTTGTGGCGACCACGCTACGCGACGTTCATAGTGCTACCGTGAATGATTGGGCCGCTGTTTGCTGGCATGATGGTGCGTTTTATGAGTCGCAGAATCGCGAAAAAATGGAGATTTTTGACCGCGTCGGCGGCGGTGACTCCTTTGCGAGTGGTTTGGCCTATGGATTCCTTGAATTCAATGACGCTGGGCTTGCAGTAGAATACGGAGCCGCTCACGGTGCCTTGGCGATGACCACTCCCGGCGACACCAGCATGGCAACGATCGACGAAGTGAAAAAGCTCGTCGGCGGTGGCAGCGCACGCGTTGATCGCTAAGCTTGCCTACGGATTGATGTTCGAATCGATTCGTGATCTATGATAAACGAAAAGCGTTCCCAGTGCAGGAACGCTTTTTCGTTTTAGTCGCTGATGTCTCTGAAAATGGATTGCTTATTCGGCATCGGCTTTCGGTTTCATCGCTTCTGCTAAATCACTTTTCTTCATCTTCCAAACATACGGAAGATATGCGCCATGTTTAAAAGCAGAACAAAGGAAAAATGCATCTTCTGTTTCTGCCACAATTTCTGGCCGCAAAATGAGCGTTTTGGCGAACTCACTCACTGGCATTTCATCACTGTATTCTACCGAGTAATTCGCGCCGTAGATGGGAAAGCTGATACGCATTTTTTCCTGATTCAAGCCAGTTAAGGATACAGGTAGTGCTTGAAATTTTCCTTTTCCATTTCCAATTACCAGACGTCCAGGTAGGCCTACTTTATAAATATACGCACCAGACTCAAGTGGGTATTTTTCAGATAATGGATTGATATTAGCAACAAAGGAATTTCGCTTATTGGTTACTTTTTTCTCATCGCGTTCGACTTCTTTGATCGCGCCTGCTGCATCGCATATTCCCATCATCGGATTGACTCGTTGGTAGGTAACGGATTGATTGGTGAAAATATGCAATTGCCCTTGAGATGAGAAAACTCCTTGAAGATTATTTTGTGGTTCGTCAAGTAAGCTTGCCGTAGGTGATTGCTTTGTATCAACCACAGTTATGAATGATCCATCTGATTTAAAGCCAAATACTTTGGAGCGTTTTTCAAATTTTGCCCTATTGTCGCCGATTGTCTCTTCAGTTTGAACAAAGCAAACATCTCCAAGTGTAGCGTGGCTGTTTCCTATCCTTGCAATAGTCTTTATCTCAAGATTCAGTGATTTTAGTGCAAGATTTGAGGCATTGACAATTTGAATTTTGGCTGGGGGAGCAATCCACAAAAGATTTTCGCCCAAACCTTCAAGTATCGGCTTGTAGCTTTCTTGGATCAAAAATTGGCTGCTCATCTTGTGATCTGGATGCTCTTTTCTCGATATCTTGCCAGTCTGTAAATTTAACGATACGATTTCTGCTTTGCTTTGTATCTGCTCACGATCAAACAATACAACTTTTTCATCATTACTAACTTTACTACATGCAAAATAGATAGTATTTTTTGATTTTACAAAAAAGATCGTATGAGGAATCAAGCAATCACTCTTGCCTTGATTTTCTAAAATGGAAATTTTCTTAGAGATCTCCCATGAATTAGGCGCCGTAATATCGGGAATATTCTTTTTCTCTCCGAGTAATGCTCCACTGATGGGCTGCAACAGCTCACTTTGCTGAATCATGTTGTTCATATTTCCCGCTGAGTTATTTGTCTCGAAATAGATTTTATCTCTCAGGTCATTAGGGAGATCGTAAATACCGCCTCGTGATTCGGCGACAAAAAATCGTTGAGAATGCCACTCGTTTTTAGAGGTTTTTTTGTCTTTTTCTTGCAATATTGCTGCCTCAGTTTGGTAGGTTTGGGCTTGCCAGAAAAGCTCGCCGTCGGATTTTTTAGAGTTCAGTGATTTTGAGACGATGAGTTTGTTCCATTGACTCCTATCAAATAATGGTGGACGTGCGAGTGATATAGGAACATAACGTGATAAATCAAGCAGGGGAATTCCCGTGAAGTAACTCACTCGCTTCGAACGGATTGCATCACATTGTAAGGATGCAATTCGGCGTGCAAGCTCTGGACGTTGTGATTCATTGGCTCTATAGAAGTCACGTTCAATAATCAGCCTTATGTCTGCGCCGTTTTTTTCTTGATGTAGCTCTTCAAATGAATTCCCTAAGATTGGATCCCATGAGCCCCGAGCTTGCGCCGTGTAGGTCGCCTCCACAATCTTGCGATACAATGCACCTATTTGTGAATATAGGAAAAAATCCAAAGGGAGTTTTTCCGACTTTGCTATGCCTTTATTCGCTAGATAAAATATCTCTTTGGTGATGAAATCTCTTAGCGGCACGCAGCGATGTAGGTCATAGCGAGCAATAGTCTTTTCATCCATCCCGATGATACCAAAGCATAATTGGAGCCGTTCCTCATCAGTTTTATAAACTGCTCGTGCACTTGAAATGAGTTCCGAAATCATCGCATCCATTTGATCCATGTATTCTGGGTTTGTAGATGGTCGCAGAAAAAATTTGTAGTAACCAAGCAGTCGTAATCTATCTCCAAGCAGCCGAGGGGTAATCGTCTGATTTGCTGGTCTTTTGTGTTGGATGGAAGAACGCAGCTCTTCGTTCAATGTGTAGGCGAAATGTAACATGAGTGATTGATACTCTTGAATTCGTTGCAATGGTACTGTTGCAACGAGTGGATAATAGGAATTTCTTATTCCGCTTGGGCCGTATATGTAATTAACAAAATTTGCAATTCGTTTTTCTATCGACGACCAACGGTAGGTGGAGTAACGGTTCGTTGATGTGTCGAGATTTTGTAGGACGCTTGCCAGAAACAGCGAGTCTTCATGGTGCCCAGTAGCATACATTCGCTGCATGAAGCGATCAAGTGTATCGTTAGCAATACCTTCGAAATGCTTCGCTGCCAGAGTCATTTGACACAAACAATCTTTCACGATGTTTGGTTCAATCATCTTTTGACCAGGTAGATTGACTTTCAGCGGGGCTGCTATGCTTTCGCCGGTCAGTTGCATCTGAATCGTAATAGACTCTTTTTCGCGAGAGATACTAGGAGTGAGAATCGATGATGATCTCAGGAATCCGCTATCTTTCAATTGTTTGGCCTGCTCTACTGTGACAGGTAAAATATGCGGTGCGCTACGCAAAGACATAATGGTTTGTGTGGTCAAAACAGGCTCTGAAGCTATCTCTTCGCAGCTGATGGCATGGAATTTTCCTTGCATCATTTCGCAACGATCCATCCATAGTCTCCATGCATTCGTTAAATCAAGTCGCAAGCTCTCAACGCTTATGGCTGTTGGCCTTTTGCGTAGGCTTTTGACACAAATCCCTGAATGGCCGGAAATTAAATGAAATATAATCGCATCGTCTTTATTAGGGATCTGTATGACCTCAATTACGCAGATGGCTCGCGCATCAAGTGCCTCGGCAATCTCGCCAGATGCGACATCTTCCTTTGCCCAGTAATCGGAATCCAAACCAGCGCGTATCTCTTCTGTATCAACACAAGTCCACATCTCATCGGAGTTCAACCCTTGCGTTGTAATTGGCAATAGTTCTTCAGCTCCGGGCATAGCAAAGACGGCAATCTTTGTCTTTTCCTTTGTGCGTTGAAAAACTTCGGCAGACACTTTCTGCTTCGGCACAAGTCTTTTTGCCAAACCATGAATCGAACTATCGGCATAATGGTTCGCATCTGGGCTGTGAGGAAAGTAGTAAAAGGGCTTAAAGACCTTACCAAAATGCTTTGTACCAAGTAATTGCTTTTGCTCAGAGCCGCTCGAATATCCAAACAACTCCATGTTTCCGAGGAAATCCTCAGGTTCTGGAGATGCTTTGGTTGCTAAAAGTTCTGCTACTTCGTAGGAACCCACCAAAAGTGATGCCTCCATCGCCGATGTTGGCATCATGGGTGATCGAGAAATATTTGAAGTACTTGTAACGCGAGCATAGGGGTTTTCTCCTGCCTTAAGTAAAGCTGCAGCTAAAGGTATAGTCATGCACTGATTTTGAATCCCTTCAAAAAGACAAAATGGTGTATTTTGCGTGTAACCACCGGGATGCTTGCTACCCGTGAGAAGCGGAACGCCTCGTTCTAACAAATGAAGTGCCATGCTCGAATGCTTCGCGCGTATTGCATCGCGCACGGCTGATTCATAACTCATTCCTTCTCCACGAATAAATGCCGGATCACCATACGTGCGTGCTCGCAAATCGCTAGAAAAATGCTGTAACAACTCATCGGCTGACATCTCCTTAGCCAGCATGGTGAGAATATTCACTTGACCAGAAATGATCGCAGCCCCAACCGCGCTAAACCCTTTCGTGGTGATCAGTTTGGGGTCGGCTTTGTGCTTTAGTAGTAACTCGATGATTGGAATATTGCCTTGTATCGCTGCGAGCCACAAGGGTGAAATATTTTGTTGAGCAGCGTCAGGAAGTGCACCTTTTTCTAGTAGGGTCGCAACAAGTGTATCGTTCCGATTCAAAACTGCGTAAAACAAAAGTGTATGTCCATGTTCATCAAGCTTATTTACATGTTCTTGACTTTCTTTGCCAAGATTAATGGTCTCGCCTTGACGAATCAAATGGTGTAAATTTTCTACTCCCAAAAGGGGAAATAATAACGAACAAGCTATGCAATAAGCGCGTATTTTTTTCATGTATGCTTCTAGTCATGTGCCGATTATGAGTCAATAGAAAATGCCACTTGCATAAAGAAAATCATGTTCTGATGCCAGCGAGTGAAGGATTGTTCTTTGGCGGCGGCAGTGCGTAAGTTGACCGCAAGTCGAAAATCAGTGACGTTTTTTTGCTTTGGGGTAGGTGACTTTTTTCGAAGTAGGCTGCGGGGAAGAGATGGATGCTTTGCCTTCCTTCAGGGCTTTGATTTGGTCGCGTAGGTGGGCGGCGAGTTCGAATTCTAATGATTGCGAGGCTTCGCGCATTTGTGTTTCCAGTTGGCGGATCAAGTCTTCTTGGTTGTATTCGGTTTCGTCTTCGGCGACGAGGCCGGATTGTGTTTTTTCTTCTTCGGGGTTGGCTTGCAAACTTTCCTGAATGCCCCGCACAACACTACGTGGCGTGATGCCATGCGCTTCGTTGTAGGCTTGTTGTCGGCCTCGCCGCGATTCGGTGACATTGATCAAAGTCTGGATGGAGTCTGTGACATCATCACAAAAGAGGTAACATTCGCCATTGATGTGGCGTGCAGCACGTCCTGCGGTTTGGATTAAAGAGGTGTCATTGCGCAAGAAGCCTTCTTTATCGGCATCGAGAATGCAGACGAGCGAAACTTCGGGTAAATCGAGGCCTTCTCGCAGAAGATTGATGCCAACAAGAACATCGAAGGCTCCTTTGCGCAATTGGCGGAGAATTTCCACACGTTCTACGGTATCGACGTCCGAGTGGATGTAGCGAACCTTGAGTCCCGTATTTTGCAGGTATTCGGTGAGGTCTTCGGCGGTTTTTTTGGTCAGTGTGGTCACCAAGGCGCGCTCGCCACGCTCGACGCGACCCCGGCAAAGATCGATGGTCGCATCGATTTGCCCTTGAAGCGGCAAGAGATGAAGTTTCGGGTCAAGCAATCCGGTGGGTCGGATGATTTGCTCGACGATCAAAGGAAATCCCGGCTTGGTTACGGTGAAGCTTTCAAGGGATTCCGCAGCAGTGCTGATCTTGATTTGAAGCTTACGACGATCCACATACGTGCGCTCGCCTGGGGTGGTCGTTACGGGAATGTAGGAGGGATTGTCGGGGCGGGAGTTAACGAGTTCAAAGGCACCGGGAGTGGCGCTGACATAGACTCGGCGATCGGTCATCTCCATAAACTCCTTAAATTTGAGTGGACGATTGTCCATGGCACTAGGTAAGCGAAATCCATGATCCACGAGCACGGATTTGCGTGATTTATCGCCCTCATACATGCCGCCGATTTGCGGGATAGTCGCGTGGCTTTCATCGATCAATAACAAGAAATCTTTCGGAAAAAAATCTAACAATGTATAAGGTCTTACCCCTGGTTCGCGACCGGTGATATGACGAGAATAGTTTTCGATGCCTTGGCAAAAGCCCATTTCATTCATCATTTCGAGATCGTATTCCGTTCGCATTCGTAAACGTTGTGCTTCTAACAATTTGTTGGATTTTTCCAACTCATGGATACGAGTGTCGAGTTCGGCACGAATCGAGCGCATGGCATGTTTCATTTTTTCCGCAGGCGTTACGAATTGCTTGGCGGGGAAAAAGCAATAGGTTTCGAGGCGTTCTGTCAGAGTGCCGGTGAGTGGGTTGATGCAGCTGAGGCGTTCGATTTCATCGCCAAAAAACTCCACGCGAATCGCAGTGTTTTCGAGATACGCGGGGTGGATTTCGACAACGTCGCCACGCACGCGAAATTTCCCCCGACCAAAGGCGATGTCATTGCGCTCAAACATCAACTGGCACAGCATGGCGACAAAGTCATCGCGCCGTAGAGATTGGCCTGCCGAGACGTGAAACATCATGTTTTGGTAGTCATCGGGTGATCCCAAGCCGTAGATGCAAGATACGGAAGCGATGACGATGGTATCATCGCGGGTTAGCAGAGAGCCCATGGTGCTGAGGCGAAGTCGTTCGATCTCATCATTGATCGATGAATCTTTCTCGATGTAAGTATCAGAGCGCGGGATGTATGCCTCCGGTTGGTAGTAGTCAAAGTAGGAAACAAAGTATTCGACGGCATTGTGGGGGAAGAAATTTTTGAACTCGGAATACAATTGGGCGGCAAGAGTTTTGTTATGACTCATCACCAGCGTTGGACGTTTGACGCGCTGAATCAGGTGCGCCATGGAAAATGTTTTTCCCGAGCCAGTAACGCCCAACAAGGTCTGGTGTGCGTTACGAGCTTCGAGGGATTTGTGTAGCTTGGCGACAGCTTGCGTTTGATCGCCACTCAGGCTGTAGTCGCTCGTCAATTGAAATTCCATGAGGTGCGTAATCTGCCGCGTGCTCGCGTCGCGCGCAATCGAGAATTTTTCAGCAGAATCCATCGCTGGTTCTGCTGTTGTCTGAAACGGGATCTAACGCGACATCGGAAGTAGAACGTCGTCAATCGCTGACATCATTTGCCACGCAGCAGATGCTAGACTATTTTGCTTCGATGATCGTTTTCACCTTCGCGCTAATGGCCTCTGCCCAGATGTCATAACCTTTGGGTGCGAGATGCAGGAAATCGTGCATGATTTCCTTGCTGATCGTTCCATCTGCCTCGATGTATTTTTCGTAGATGTCTATGTATTCGACCGAACCACCAGCAAATTTCGCGATAAGAGGATTCACGGCCAATCGTTTTTCTCGGCCAGGATTGGGCTTTTCACCGACCGGCAAAAGGCTCATTAAGAGGATTTTTGCTTGCGGTTGTTTCGATTGAATCAAATCGATGACGGCTTTGACTCCAGCTGCGGCATCCGCTGGCTCGCTCGTTTTTGACCAAAGATTGTTGGTGCCGATCATGACCACAAAAAGTTTCGCTTTGTAGCCTTCCAAGTCGCCGTTCTGAAGGCGCCAGAGAACGTGTTGCGTCTGGTCTCCCCCGATTCCCATGTTGACGGAGCGGTAAGAGCCCCAGTGTTTGGTCCATGATTCGCTGCCTCTCCAACGAGCGGTGATCGAGTCTCCTACAAAGGCGACATCGATCGAGCCTTCCATCTTTTTGATGTCGGCATCGATCCTGTCACAATTGGAATTCCACCATGCTTCGCCATTGGTTTTAGCGGCAATGGGTGTCGTGCTCTCAAGTTCTGCGGCATGCGCTGCAAATAGGCTGAGGACAGCTAGGGTGAGTTTGGATAGTTTTGTTGAATACAGTTTCATAGTGGTACATGCGCTGCACGCATAGAGCCATGCAATCAGGCAAAACCTTTTGCTGCAAGGGTGAAAAATTCTGAAGCATGATCAGGAAATCCGCGCCAGATACCAAGGGGTCTTGATTCTATGTCGCTTGGGCTCGTTCAATCAAAGCTTTGACTCTCGCAACTCAGGTGGTAGGTTTTTTCGACATGAACCAAGTGCATTTGATCGGTGGGGAAAAAGGAGGAGTGGGGAAATCTGTTTTATCTCGTGTATTAGCGCAGTATTGCATCGATCGAGAAATTCCGTTGCGGGGTTTTGATTCGGATCGTTCGCACAGTTCGTTCATGCGATTTTATGCAGATTATGCCGAGCATGTTGGTCTGGAGAATTTCGAGAGCCTTGATCGGTTGGCTGAAGCTGCACTACTAGGCAGCAATACGCAGGTCATTGTCGATCTCGCCGCGCAAAGCAGTACCTCGTTGCGAACATGGATGGATGATACAGGTGTTCTAGAGCTTTTGCACGATGCGGAAGTGCCTGTGAATTGTTGGCATATTCTTGATGATGGTCGTGACTCGCTCGCGATGTTGGGACGTTTGTTAGAAGATTTTCAAGACCAAGTCCAATACGTGATTGTGCTCAACCACGGTCGTGGTGCTCGGTTTGATGCATTCCATGCTTCAGAAGAAAAGGCGAGGGCGTTGGAACTGGGCGCGAAAATCCTAGAAATCCCCAAGCTACATGAAGGATCCATGAGGCAAGTGGATCACTCCAATTCGAGTTTCTGGGCCGCAATCCATACAACTGATGATGCCAAACCATTGCTGGGCTTGTTGGATCGGCAGCGGGTGAAGATTTGGCTGAAGAAGGTTTATGCGGAGTTTGACTCGTTGCATTTGACTTCGGATCGGCTTTAGTATGACGGTTGTTTCGCATAAAAAACGCGCGCTCTTGCATGGAGCGCACGCTGGAGAGGCTGGGCGAACGGTGGTTACCAGAAGATGAACATAATGATGTTGATAAAGCCCAGTGCCATGTGATCAAGGAAAGAAATTTCTGAGGATAACCTCATGCCATTGGTGCGGAGTGCTGGCAAGGTTGGAGTTTTGAGGTTTAATCAAACTAGCTTAACGAATGATCACCGTGCCGGCTTTGCGAGGTAGAGCATGCCGAGACCAAAAAGGAGGAGAACACCACCCCAAAGCAGATTGACATTGATTTGGAGGGATTTTTCATACATCACATTGCCTGAGGTAAAGGCTCCGTATCCGCAGAGGAGTACTCCGTAGATGGTGAAAATGTAGCCGATGGGAAGTCGTAAGTCCATGATTGTAAAGGCGTTAAGGTTTACCAAAAGATGATGTTAAGGATGATGGCGGCTAGGAAGACTAGCACACCTAGAACGGCGGGGCGCAGAATCCAAACTTCGTTTTCTTCCCTTTGTTTCGGGGTGAGGGAATAGACGAGTCCTTGCAGTTCTTCGTCGGATTTTTCCTGCTTGGTGGCAAGCGAAAGCAGTCCATTGACGAGGAATGTGACGCTAAAGGCGACGATGGCGACCCAGAAACCTTGCGACATTTCTTTCGGGAAGGAAATTGCGGGATTGATCCAGCCGCCTTTGATGCCGGCAGGGTTGCCGACGGCGAAGCTCAAACCATGGAAGACCACGGCAGAGGCGGTGCCAATGACCAGTCCCCAGAAGGATCCGGTGGAGTTGGAGCGTTTGGTGAACATGCCGAGCAGGAAGGTGGCAAACAGTGGTGCATTCACAAAGCCAAAGACGAGCTGAAGGATGGACATGATGTTATCATATTTGGAGGCAACTAGAGCAAAGGCCATTGCAGCTATGATGCCGAAAACGGTAGCGTATTTTCCGACTTTGAGCAATGTTTTGTCATCCGATTGCGGATTGATCGCCTTGTAGATATCGTATGTCCACACAGTGTTGAAGGCGGTGA
>JAIYDP010000409.1 GCA_027487435.1 Verrucomicrobiaceae bacterium
ATTGTTGCACCCCCCCCCTAGCAACCCTCGCCCCCCCCCCTTTAAGGAAATGAGCGACAGCATGGCGCTGATTCAGCGCAGCATCGTTGAGGCCCTTGAGGCCTGCCTCATTGAGCTCCGCAAGACTAAAAAGGCAACCTTTCCTCCACTCACGGCTTCTAACCCCCCCCCCCCCCCTTCAAAGTTAGACAACGCCCTCCTCACAGTCGACGCCGCGCTGCTAAAATCTTTTGACTTTCTCCTCCGCCGCCAACTCGAGCCGCAGTGGCTGTCCATCCCCGCGCGCGTCAAGCAACTTGCGGCTGACGTCGCGACGCTGCGGAAGCTCCTCGTGTAAGCGCCTGCTGGAGAAGGGGGGGGGTCGTATCAGCGCATCCACTCCGTTTTTTTCTTTTAGATTCTTCGTTCAGGCCCCCCTCTAATTTTTGTTAGTTACCTCCTTCGCTATGACAGCGTCACTTTCTACCACTACCTCGAGACCCTTCGCTCCTCCGACGTCGGCGCTCTAAAGTCTTCGTTTTGGGTCTTTACCGCTGCCGGCAGCCGCGTCTTCGAAGCCGCGCGCGACCGCGTCTACGTCCTCGAGCAGGACCGCCGCCGCAAGCGCGGCGACGACAAGTCGAGCGGGTGGGGTTCCTTTGGCGTGTTTGCTAACAGATTTGTTAGGGGGGGTGCGAAGCTCGTGCGTCGACTTGAGCCTTTGCCCAAGTGGCAAGTCTTTAATGATGTCTTAAAGGAGGCACGGGAGGCTAGCGGCGACGGGGGTGGGACGAGGGGGGGGCGGGTGGGACTAAAAGACGCAGAGCGTGTCCTTGTTGTCGTCAAGGACGAGCAAACCGCAAGCGTCCTGCGCGACGTGATTTTGTTTGGCGCGGGGGCGTACATGGAGCACGTGTACAAACGACTGGTGACAAAGCGCGCCGTGACGATTCAAGCGCGCATTCGAAAAGTCCCTGGTACCCCTAACAGTCCTTATTTTTAAGTTCGTCAGAGCTGGAGGTGTCGGAGGAGGCGGCGCTGCTGCTGCAGGAGGCGCAGGCTCTGGCCGGGGCGGCGAGCGCCATTTCGGCGGCGTCGAAGAGGAAGCGCGGGGGTGGGGGTGATGGGGCTATTTTTAGACGGCTGAGGCTGCGCAGCGGCTGCGGCGTCGTTTCCTCCGGCGCTGGAGGAGATGGAGGCGATTGCGCCGACGGACCTCACGTGCGGGGGTGCTTGATTTGACTTGACGTTTGATGTTTGTCGCGACCTCTGATGTGTCATTTCGCCCGCGCTTGATTTGGCGTCGGCGTGATGCTTCTGACCCTTCAGGTCGCTTGTGGTTTCAAATCACCTCAACGGAGGCCCTCAGGTGGCCCGCGCATGTCTCAAAATTGACCCCCCCCTTCAGAAGCGAATCGACCCCTCCCTTGGAATCGTCCTCGCGCATCGTCTCGAGGCCGCGCTCGTAGACGCCCCCCCTCGCGTCGTTGTCCTTTTTGACCCCGACCTCGCCGCCGTCCGCCTCTGCGAGCTCTTTCGCGCGCGCCGCCCTGGCGAAGCTCTTCGGCTTTATTTTTTAATTTACGAGTCGTCGGTCGAAGAGCAAAAATTTAAAGCGGACGCAAGGCGCGAGCGGGAGGCCTTCGAGACGCTCGTCCGCACGCAGGCCGTGCGACCCTCCACCCTTTTGCATCAATAATCCCCCCCCCCCCCTAAACCACCCACAACGAACGTCTCAAAGCGCGCAGCAAATGGTCGTTTCGGCGGAGCAGGACGGGAGGGTGGAGGTCGCAAAGCCCGCCGAGTTCGTCCCGCCCGCGTCGTCCCGCAGGGGGGGGAGGGGCCCCGTTCGAAAGACGAAGGTGGTCGTGGATCTGCGCGAGTTTCGCTCGTCCCTCCCTTCGCTTCTACACGCGCGTGGACTGGAATTGTCGCCGGTTCCGCTGGTGGGGGGGGGGGGGGGGTTGGAGTTGATTTGCGGAGGAGGTGGGGGATTACGTCATCGCGTCGACGCTTGCGGTCGAGAGGAAGAGCGTCCCGGATTTGATTCAATCGTTTGCGTCGGGGCGCTTGTGAGTTTGGCTTCACGTCATGGAAATGACTTGACGTTGACCTGCGCCTGTGTGACGCGTCAGATTCAATCAGATCGAGTCCATGTGCCGCTTCTACCGCTCCCCCATCCTCCTCATCGAGTTCGACGAGTCCCGCCACTTCGGCCTCATCGTGCAGCCGTCCCGCCCCCCATCTCCCCCCCCCCCCCCCCGTCCAGAGCACCGCAGACCTCTCTAGCGACGTTTCATCCTCCTCCATCTCATCAAAACTTGTACTTTTGACCCTTCATTTCCCCACCCTGCGCATCATTTGGAGCAAAAGCCCTCATGCGACGGCAGAGACTTTCGACGCAATCAAAGTAACCCCCCCCCCTGCCAAACCTGATCGCCGTCCTCTCCAGCAAAACTACGAGGAGCCGGATGTGGCCGAAGCGCAGCGCGCAGGGCTGGAGGAAGAGGCGGCGTGCGCGTACAACGTGGCGCCGCAGGACATGCTGCGCCGCATGCCGGGCGTTACTGCGCGCAACGTGCGGGTGCTAATGAACAATATTAAGTCGCTGGCAGAGCTGGCGGAGACGCCTCTGGGGCGCCTCACGGAGCTGATTGGGGACACGCAGGCGAGGCAGTTGTTTGAATTCTTGAACGCGCAGGCACCAAGCGTTGTGTTATGAAGGGGGAATAAATGCTAAAAATAGACGAGTGAGGGGGGCATGGGGCAAATACGGCGGAGTTCACTTGCCAGCCAGTCTGGCGACACATTATATATCCATCGCTCAATCAAACTGTACACCACGAATCCCCCACATGTGAGGAAGAAAGTGATTACTTGTTGACCTCCTTTGAGCCCATGATGCACTGAGTGCCCATGGCTGAAAGGACAGCAACGAGGACATCCTTGCCGGCGCTGAAGTCGGCACGGATCTTCTCACCTTCCTCGTTCTCAGGAACCTTCAAGTCATCCTTGGTGGAGCCATCGGATTGCAAGAGACTGGCGAACCCGTCATCGTCGATGTTGAGGAGCTTGGGGACGTTACATCAAGAAAAACAAAGAGGGTACCTGGTACTCAGCACGAGACACCTCAGGAACATCAACGTTGTGCGAGGTGGGGAACATATCTTCGATCTTCTTGCCGGTGAAGATGTCAAGAGCGGTCACGTTGATCTTGGCATGTCCGTGCTTGCCAGTCTTGGAAGTAGCGGTTTCCACAACCTTGCAAGGGCGACCATTGAGGACAATGTAACCACCCTTCTTAATGCTGCCCGCCTGCTGAGGGAAGGTACCAGCCGCACCAGAAGATACTTGTTCGAATTCCTCGTTGTCACTCATTGTGGGGTGTTTGGAAGTCCGCAGGAGTTCCGCTCTCTATGGTGCTCTCAAATTCTGATCCGCACCCGCTTGGGAGTGAGCAGCATTTCCTTCCAGCAAGGGAGAAATTCCGCAACGGACTTGTTGGGCGATGCGAGATTGTAAGTTCTTCTTCTTTTTTTTGGAAACATGTTCATGGACGCACAAGTTGTCGAGACTCAGATACTCGCCAAGATTTTCAAAGTTTTAGATGTCATTGATTCTTTTACATCGTGACACCACGTTCTCACGGTCTCTAAAGTCAATAATTTTTGCTTGTTAAATGGGCGAAAGAGCAGCCGAATGCTTGGCATCTGGAAATTTCTATGAAGCCCAGCAAATAATCAAAACGACGTACTACAGGTCCATCGATGATTTAGAGGTTTTTGATAGGGAAGGCAGATGCAGCGAAATCAGCTTTCAAATGTCGTCCAAACTCTTCAAAGCGGTTGCGCATCCATGCTGTCCTACAATCAAGTGAGCACACGGCTGAAGTCTTCTTTACTCCGCAGGTTTCATGTGCGTCGGAGCTTGGAAGAATGCTTATCGACTTCTATCGGAAGAACCCGCAAGCGATCACCCAATCCGAGCAGCTTCGTTTTCGTTGTCTCAGTCATTGCTTACGAATAAGAAACGCTGAGAGAGCTCGCGAACCTATTCCCCTCCCACAAAGACACTGCCGCGTCCAAGATCGAGTTTCTCAAGGATTGTTGCAAGTTTTCGCAAGACGTTGAGGGAGGCGTCGGGGCAGAGGTGCTTCGTTTCGAGTACTCTTTGACAATGGAGGGATATCACGCTGCTCTTGGAAGCACGTACGCGTTGGCTGGAGACAGAGTGAAGGCACAGCGACACTTGTGCCTCACCGATGACGTTGACGCCATCGTGTCGTTGGTTTCGTCTTGGTCAAGCGAGTCGTCGGCTGCGGAGTTCGATATGTTCGTGACTCGGCCAATTCTTTTGTTTTGGACACTGCATCCCTCTCTTATCGCGCAGACTTCTCAGTGCTGGAAAAATCAAGACTGCAAGAAGAGTGCTTGAGGAGCTGAGCAAGCGCGCCGCGCATCCGCCGACGCCGCTGCTGAATTTTGTAAGCCTGTTGATTCCCACTGCCGAGCGGAGAGCGAAAGAGCTGTTCGAGGTCTTGCGATCAAGGTACCAAGGTGCCCTATCCAGAGATGCATCGTTCGATCAGGTCCTGCATTCTTTTCAGCCTCACTGACGGAGCAGCTTGTAACTGGCATCGGCAAGGCCATCTTCGGTATCGAACCTCCAAAAGGTTGAAATTCGACGCATTCGCTCACCCGCAAGCGTTTGGCGGCCTTGGGGACCTTGTGAAGGATCTGTTTGGAGGTGCAGGCCGAACGTAATTGTAAAGTTGAGTTTGACTGTGATTGATGGCGTCAATGCCCAGTCGTTAATCCGCATGTGTGACTCTGAGGGCGCCGACTATTTTGGATCCCTCCTTGATCCGAACTACACCATGACGCTGCTGCGCTCAAGCGTCGCTGCTGCATTGGACTCTCTACCGGACGATGCTCTCGAGCACGCGTTCATGTCGCCGTCGCTGGGTCGGTCGTGGACGCCAGAGCTTGACGCGTCCATGTTTATGGAGTTTCTAAGCGCCGAGCGTGCCAAAGAGCGGAAGCATGCTCGAGTTCAGTCCGAATGGGCGCAGGTGGTGGCGGGACTGCCTCCGTACTTTGCGCACAGCCAAAACGAGACACGAGATGCTCCCAAGGGCAGGCAGAGGGGGGCTCAGTTCGGCCCAACTCTTGCGTCGTTGGGAATTTCTGCGCAGCCTACTGTCGCCTTTAAAAAAAAAACGCCAGCGGCTCGCGGCACATCCGGCCATTTTTGCTTGACGC
>JAIYDP010000241.1 GCA_027487435.1 Verrucomicrobiaceae bacterium
GAAATGACGGCGTATTTTAAGAAAAAATGGCCTGAACTCAAGGATATGCCGAATGAGGCTTTTCAGTGGAGCAACGTTAAGTTTGACCTTGCTCCTTTGGCTGATCAACCGCCGCCGGTGAATGTCAAAGCACCGCGTCTGCTCGTGGATGATGTGTCCGATATTCCTAACGAATTGGTGCGCGGGCAGATCGAGGACTGGATGCGGAAAAAGGTGGGGCAGGTTACGGTGACGTATGATTTGAGGATCAAAGGCAACCCGCCGCCTGATAAGAAAAAGGTCTTAGACAACTTTTCCGGCACGGGGAAAACGTTCACGGTCACGGCAACGAATGCTATCACCAAAACCTACAAGGGCATCACGAGTTTTACCGAAGGCGAGGGCGTGCCGGAGGGGATCGCGGCGGCGGTGTTTGCTGCGGCTTCAACGCAGACGTATGAGGGTAGCATTACGTTGGCGATGGAGGATGTTTCATCGATACGCTGGCTGGGGCGCAAAGTCGCGTTGGCGAACGATGGCGATGAGCTGATGCCTGCTACGGTGATTCATTCCGCGAGCCTCGATGTCGGTAATGGGGTGGTAAGTTTGTCCTTTGGGCCTCTGCCCTACCTTTCGGCGGGGGATTTCCTTGAACTGCAACGCATGGCGAAGGGCAGACCGGTAACGTGGATGAGCCCTGAGGAGCGCACGAGCAATGAGCTTGGGGCATCGGCAAAGCCCGGTAGCAAAGGTGACACGGTGGCCGGATTTGACATTCCGGGAACGACATCGCCGCCCGGATCTGGCGCGTCGGAGGTGGCGTTCGACGTGAAGCTGGGCGAGACTGAGGGGGAATTTTTCGTCACTGTGGAACATGGAATTGTCATCGAGAGGAACTTGGCTGCGCTCGTCGATGTGCAGGCTACGAAGTACTATCCAGCCACGAATCGGCTCGATGAGGCAGGGAATTTGGTGGAGTTTCCGATCATGTCGGGGCAGGCGATTTTTGTCAAAGTGACGGATGATGCGTATGGAAAAATCGATTCCACCGTGCCCGTGGAGCTGGTGGTGGCTGCGAAGGACACGAAGTCTCTGAACTACGTGCCAGGCGTGCAGGTCGGTGTCACTTACTACAAGCTCGCCGAGCTGGAAACCGTAGGCGAGGTCACGGAACTGAAATATTTCTGCGCAAGGTCCAACATCAAGCACGATGGAGGGCTCACGGCGGATGTGGTTCTGGAGACATGTCCTTACATCCCACCGGGGGAGACCGAAGAGGTATCGGGCGGGCAGATTTTGCGGATGTCGTTTGTGTCTGGTAAGCTCGCAGTGACAGGCCTAAGCGTAGAGGAGCGGGCGTATGCGCCGGTGCAGGAAATCGAGCAGATCGACGCGGAGATATGCACATGAGCGTGAGATGTTTCATTCTGAGCAGTAGGCACGATTACGAGGTGGCTAGCCTCTGCCAAGCGCACATGCAGCAGCATGGTTGGACGGTGCAGATCATGATCGATTCTCGGGAATGGGAAGTCATGCCGCAAGGTGCGGTATCTGCGCACTACAGCACTCTAGGGCGCGGGATGTATGGCAACGATTGTGCCTCGGGCATTCTCGATGGGATGATTCAACACTCGCAGGACGGGGAGAGGCTAGTCAAAACAGACTGCGACGTGTGGCTCTCTGGCGAGGCCGCGAAGTGGCTCACTCATCCGGGCAAGGCGCGGGCAATGAATGTGTATCATCGTCGGTGGCAGCAGTGGGGCGGGCTGTGGTCGGCGGGGAGAGAGCAGGTCATTTCCGCCCGCGAGCATGCCGACAGTTTGACGCGTTGCCGCTGCGCGGAGAGCCACCTTAACCTGCTGTGCCTGCACGCCACCAGCCAAGGCTGCGAAGCTCCAGCATCGGCAGTGATCGGCCAGTGGTCCGAAGGAGAGCGAGGCTACGCCGCGATGCTACCGATCCATCGGCGGGGAGAACGAAGCCAAAAAGCGGAGGATTTATTCGTCTAGCAAAGGCGATGCAAGGTCGTTGCAGAATGCACTCACTCGGCGCATGGCGATATTTACAAAACATCTGTCCTAGATTCACAAAACCTTTCGGCGGT
The DNA here is from genome assembly GCA_027487435.1 of Verrucomicrobiaceae bacterium. Taxonomy (GTDB): domain Bacteria; phylum Verrucomicrobiota; class Verrucomicrobiia; order Verrucomicrobiales; family Akkermansiaceae; genus UBA956. The sequence goes on from JAIYDP010000241.1 coordinate 2,084, forward strand.
TTACGCATACGTTTGGCGTAGTCTTCGAGGTCGGCGCGGCGACGAAGGCCGTGGAGGGCACCATTGTAATTGAAGAGGTAGGCCTCTTTTTCGAGGCGTCTTAGTGCGAGAAAAAATTCGATGCCTTGCTGCCACGGTACTGCGTCGTCGTGGTCGTTGTGCAACAGCAAAAGCGGCGTTGTGACTCGCTCGACAGCGAAAAGGGGCGAGTTTTCCAAGTAAAGATGGGGAGCCTCGTGGAGCGGGCGGCCAAGGCGGCTCTGGGACTTTTCATATTGAGCCTGGCGTGCCCGTCCCGAGCCCCAGCGAATGCCCGAGTAGGCGCTGGTCATATTGCAAACGATGGCACCGGCTTCGGCTGCGCGAAAGCGAGTGGTTTGTGTGAGCATGTAAGCGATTTGATAGCCGCCCCATGAGTGACCCTGAATGCCAATCGCGCTTTCCTCGACGAAGCCACGGGCCACGAGCGTATCGACGGCGGGGAGGATGCACTTGAGCGCACTCTTGCCGGGGTGACCTATATCGTAAATGACATCAGGCATCATGACGATGTAGCCATTGCTCGTGTAGTAGGAAGGATTGATGTTATTGCTCGGTGCAGGATGAGAGAAAAAGTGGATGGTATGAGAGAGTCGTTCGTAGAGGTAAACGATCACGGGGTATTTTTTCGCTGGATCAAAATTGGCAGGCTTGAAGAGCGCGGCGCTCAGCGGTACACCATCGGCGTTGCGAAACGTCATAAGCTCAGAAGTTCCCCACTGGAAGGGTTGCAATTGCCGGCCGCCAGCGGAAATTTTTTTGGGCGTAGCAAAAGCAGCATTCGTGGTGTGGAGATCGGGATATTCGTCGAAGCGTGATGCCATGAGAACCAGCGTATCGGCATCTTTGGCACGGGTGACGTAGAAAAAATCCTTATCACCCCAAAGCAAACGGATGGGCACAGAGGTCGCTTGGAAGTTGGTGCGGAAAAACCCCGTCGCACGGGTGATCTCACTCTCGCCGCGGAGCATGAGGGGCTGTGCAGGATCGATGCCTCGCGTGTCGTTCTCAGGGTCGCGTGAGCGAATGTCTTCGACGCGCAACACAATTGTTTCGGCTCGACCATGAGAGGCGGTAAGGTTTTTGGCCGGACGTCCGTCAGGGAATAGCTGCCAGACATCGAAGCGGTCATACGCAATGAACGATTCTCCATCGCTGGTCCAGCCAGCGGATCCGTAGGCGGGAGCTTCTTGTGGCCTATCGTGATCTTCATTGTGAAAAGCGAAGCCGAGAGCGGATGTTAGGGAAATCCTTTGACCATTACTGGCATCGAGGGCGAACCATTGTTGATCATGGTAGTAGGCAAGGTAGCGGTTGTTTGGCGACCAACGAAGGCCTGCTCCGTCACCCAGTTGACGCAGGGCAATTTGTCGCGAACTAGTCACGGGATCAACGAGGTAAACGTCATCAAAGGCACCTTCGTAATCGAGGCGCTTGCGGTAGGGTCGGTTGTCGGAGCCGAAAGCACGGGATCCGTCGTCACTGAGATGTACGGTGGCGAGGGATTCATCGGCAAGTTGGGTAAAGCGACGAGATGTTAGGTCGAGCACACCGATGAAGGTGCGTTTCTGTTCGCGAGGCGCGCGGATTTTTTGGATGGTAGGAATCGCATCGTCGTTCCAGTGCCAGAGATCCGCCTTGACCTTCTCATCATCGATCTGGTTGTCGAGGCGTTCGTCGGCAACAGGGGGCGTAGGTGCAGTGGATACCGCGATTTTTTTGCCGTCGAAGGTGAAGTCGAGTGTCGAATCGGCGGTAGGACTTGAACCAGCAGGAACGCCAGTGGTTGTAGCGGAGACGATCTCACTTGCTGCGGAGACGGAGTTCGCTGCTTCAAGTGGACGGGTCCAGAGAAAGGCAGCGAAGCGCGGTGAAGCAGCGTCCGGTTCGGCGCGGTCAGTGAGAAAAGCAAGCTGGTTTTGCTGGCGATCCCACTTGAGGTTGAGATAGCGGCCCGGCCCGGTAGCAAGGGCGAAAGGAGCTGCATCGGTCTTAGGCCTGACAATGAATACGCCGTTTTCGGTTTCCGTTTTTGAGGAGACGGCGAAAATCAGGAATGCACCGTCGCGCGTAAGCGAGTATTCGAGAACGTTAGCAAAGGATCGATCGTTGCCCGTATCGAGATTTCGTAAAATGAGTTCGCTGCCGTATTTTTTCTCCTTCTTTTTTCCCTTAGGCTTCTCTTCGTTTTCGTCAGTCTTCTTTTTTTCGCCGATAGGGGTTTTGAGATATGCGAGCCAATTGCTTCCCTTCGAGGCTACTTGGAAATTTTTCACACCCGAAATGCGGGTGGTGTCGCCGCTGGCGAGCTTGGTGATGACGAGCCCCTCGGGCGGCATGTCATCGTTGGGCTTTTTCGCTCTTTTTGCGGCGATGGTGTCAGCAAGGTTCGGGAAAAGCGTGGCGATGGCGTAGCTTGCATCCTTGGTGAAGGCGATCGTCGGGGCGCGGCGTGGCTCAGGGCGCTCGGGGTTTTCCTCAGAGGGGCCGATGGGTGCAGGTGGCAGTGCGCCGATGGGAACATGATGTTCACGGTCGCTCGTGAGCTCTCGAAGGATGAGCTCGCCGTCGCCCTTTTGCGGCATGAATGCATATCCGATCCAGGAACCGTCACGAGCTACCGTAGGAGCAGAAATCGTTCGCCATGAATCGAAGTCCGAGTGGGCGAGGGGGCGCTTCGGCGGAACATCGGCGGCGAACGCGGAGGAGGCAGCGAGCATGCCGCTGAAAAAGGCGAGATTGATGATTCGATGGAATGAGATGTTCACAAGGCTGAGGGTGCTGGGAGTTTCGGAGAAAATGATGGCAGGGAATCGCGGCGATATCGTTCGGTTTTCGGCTCGATTTAACAAATTCATCGAGATCATCGTAGCAGAAAACTTCGTAACTTCGCAGCATGATCTGTGCCATCGTCGAGAAGATCTAGGTTTCATACGAGATGCGATCAGAGTGAAAAGTTTTCGCCTCGTCGGATTTCGGCATTAGGTATCGCGGAAGCATTTCTGTGCTGGACTAGCGATGTCCTGCGGATGGGCAAAATGGAAGCCCTCCGCCTTGGCGGTAGCGATGAATTCCTGGACCAAGGCCGCTAGCCATGGTCGATCATTGCGCGGCGGCGCGGGAAGAATCTCGCCGCTCAGCGGCACGTTGGTTTCATGGAGCAGATACAGACCGCCCTTGTTGCGGCGCATGTCGGCGAGCATGCCCGCGAGTATGATCTGCTTACGAAAGGGAAAGGAAAACACATCCCAAGCAAAATAACTCAGCGGCATCAGCGCCCGCCCGCCGTCCAGCAATCGGCTAAGCCGTCGGTTCCAACTGCCGCCGGGCGGGCGGTAGGTTTGGCTGGCCCAATCGGGCAAGGACAGTGCTTGCGCCACCCGCTGATCGAAGGCAGTCAGATCCTGATAGAATGCGGCATCGGTCAAGCGATTCGGCATGCAGTGTTGGTCGCCGTGATTGATGATCAAATGGCCATCGGCGTGAATTCGCTGGACGATTTCCTCGTTTCCTGGAATCCGCCGCCCCACCAGCCCAAAGCCCGCCGGAACATTTTCGCAAGCCAGAAGATCGAGCAGATCCATCGACTGCCCGCAGGGAATCGGCCCATCATCGAAGGTCAAAACGACCGTGTTTTCCGGAATGGCGAGCAGCTTGCGACTGCGGTGGATGGTGAAAAACATGGTAACTTTGTATAACCTCGATGGAAACATACCAAGTTCGCTGATTGTGCCAAATGATTTGCCAAAAAAATGCCACAATGACGGGGATTTTGCGGAAGCTTGCTTGATGCGCGCAGAATACCCGAGGCTGTGCGGAAATTTTACCCGATCACTGACAAAAACGCTGCTGCCCACCGCCGCCGCTCGACTCCTACGCCCACTTCCGAGCCACCACCACCTAGCAAGCTGGGAAAAACATTCCCCCAATCGCCATTTCATCCGCGCAACAGCCCATCGGGAACGCCCGAAAGCCTCCTGCAACTCGCAGGAGCCCATCGGGGATTTCCGAAAGCCTCCTACAACTTGCAGGAGCCCATTGGGAGCGCCCGAAAGCCTCCTGCAACTTGCAGGAGCCCATCGGGGATACCCGAAAGCTTCCTGCAACTCACAGGAGACCATCGGCGATGCCCGAAAGCTTCCTGCAACTCACAGGAGACCATCGGCGATGCCCGAAAGCTTCCTGCAACTTACAGCGGCATATTTTTCCACCCCATATCATCCCAGAATATCGGGGAGGAGGACTGGCATCTTGCCAGTCTCGGCTGACGGTGCGTCTCGCCTGTCCCTAGATCAGCCCTGACCGCCTGCATATCATCGCGGGAACCCCGCCGCTCCAGTTCCCACTTCTGAAACCCTGATAGGGAATCGCGTGAGGCTAAGCCTTTTTACGCGGTGATCGCGTGAGGCTAAGCCTTTTTACGCGGTGATCGCGTGAGGCTAAGCCTTTTACGCGACGCAAGATCCTCATAAAAATCCTTGCAATATCATCCAAATTCCCACATCGTCCTCCATCCATTCCCGCCGTGATATACGATCACGGGTGGATACGAATATAATCTGTTGGGCAAAAATTATGATACGCCACGCACTGTTAACCTTGTTTGTCGCCATGGGCGTGGCGAATGCCGAAACATGGCTGAATCGTGCTGAAGTGGAGGCTGGGAAGACTGAGCACAGAAAAGAGAATGAATTGGGAGCTCTTGATCGCTTTCAGATGACACATTGCTGGCGGAATGATCGATCTGATACAACGAACACGTATGAGGTAAGAATGTGGGAAGGTATTGGAATGTGGCCGGGAGACTTTCCGATTATTCTTCAGGTGTTCGATGGTAAGGGTAACTTTGTTAGAGTCGACGAGATCACAATTAATTCTGCAAGACCGACAGATGCGTGGACATTCTACAACGGATGGGATTTCGTCCTAAACGTCAGATGTGAACATCGGTTTTCCGAGAATCCCGCAATTTATGCATTCCGCCTTCACGGCGACTCTGCCGCGAAAGAGGGAGGGCCAGTGACTGAGAAAGCGATGCTAGAAAAATCTAAGCGCCTCGTTACTGATGGAGTCATAGCTCCAAATACTAAGAAGCCCAACAAGACGTGGAGCGCAACGCCCCCTCACTAGGTTGTCAGGTTCGCTCATGACTCTGATCCTCCCATCTCCGTTGTGCCGTCCCCTCAGGGGCGCGCGCTCACTTTTACGTTCTGCAACAAAAATTATGATCATACTACGCCTGTTAGCATTCTCAGCTTTATTCGTGGTCGCCGCGCACAGCGAAGGCGTCAGTATTATGGATCGCTACTTTCTGTCAGGTGAGAAGCTCCAGATGCGAAGCGCAGAGATGCGTGAGGGTGTGCCTATTTCTAAGCTTACCGCAGCAAATGCTCTCGTTGCTTACAAGCTAGGAGATGAGATACAGGTTGTTGTTGGCGCCTCAGAGATCGCGATAACTACTACCCCATGGGGACCTGCATTAATAGCTAAAGGGGCATCTTTCCTCCGAGTGTCACACAAGGGAATGATCAAACTAACTGTGAGTTCGAAAAACGCCGATAAGGACACTACCATCACGATTGGATCTGACGCATCAGAAAAGATTCAAGGTGAATTTTTGACATACGAATACAACCTAAAGAACCCTCCCGAAATGGATTTGCCCGACGACCTAAAGCCCTTGCTCGAGAGAATTTCAGAATTTCTTCTGACCTCCCCAGCTAATGCCCGAGCCGAAAAGAAAGAATGAGAAGCATAACAAGCCGCGTCTTGATAACCACTACCAGCCGCCCTGTTTCGATGACTTTGCGTAATTCCATCCTCAAAACCCTTGATCGACTCTTGCCTCGCTTATAGGGTGGCATGCACTTCGACGTTGGGCAAAAAATATGAACTCTTTTGGCAAAGCAATGATGTATCTTCTAGCGCTGGCAGGTTTGTCGATGGCTGAAGTAGTACCTGACACTTTACTCCCTGCGGACCTTGGCCCCCCTTTGGAATCAAGACTCACAAAGATCGATTATTTTCTGGCATTGCCATACCGTGTACTTCCTCTGACTCCCATTGAACGTGCCGAAGCCGTAAGAAGTCCATGGTTTAGATATACTGGAAAAGACTTCGAGGGTCGGATTACCTACGAGAACCACTTACTCTCCATGCAGCTTTGGAGGTCCATAGAGGTAACGGTTGTAGCATTTACCTCTGATTACATGCCGATTTTGCTTGTGCGCACGACATCAAAATATGCTGGTATGATTGAACGATTCCATACAGAGCAATTTCTTCTGAGAAGAGAGAAGAATGGGTGGATTATTGATGATGCAGACAGATCTAAACAAGTAGAAAAAGCCCGGCAAACTGCACCATAGAACGGCGGGAAGAGTTCTTCTTGGAATGATCCCGAGATCCGAAGTAGAGCGGCAGCAAGTCTGGCAGCGAATGGCGGCGTTATATTTCGGATTTCGGGATTAGGGCTTCCCTTCCCGCCGTGGATGGTCTAGTTGATCGGCAGAAGAAATTTATGAAAGCGATCATCACTGCTATTGCCATCATCTGCTCGGTATCCATTGTGCCGGCACGGGCTGCAATTTATACTCCCACCGCTCAAGTGGGTGAATTTCTGCGACAATTCGAGAAGGCCTACAAAGCTGGCGATCAAGAGTGGATTCGGAGCGCAGTTGATAAGGACGGGGTCGTCGAGGAAGCCAAGGCGATCTTTTTTGGATTCCTTGGTCCGAAAGAGGACGGCGAATCCATTGCTGATCTGAAGGCCATCGCGGCACCAGCCGACTACAAACTTCCCAATTCACTGATCGATACCGAACTCGATTCGACGATTCCAGTGGACTTCATCCTGATCTTCACGCGGAAGACTGGCGATTTCGAAACGACAATCAAGGTTCCCGTGGGCTACAGAGAAGGGAAGATATGGCTAGTGGGTGTGAAAAAAAAGTAATGCCGAACAAGCCCTCACTCCTAACGCCTGACCAGCCTCGAGTTCCAGTCGTCATGACCTCTACAACCTCAACCCCGTGTTCCTCCCTCGCCACCGGTCAGGCGTAGGAGGACTCACCGTTAGCGAAAGAAAAAAATGCCACTCGATCCACAAATCATCGCGCGATACTGGCTAATCAAATGGGACAATTCGACACCTGAGAACGAGAAGGAGCTAAACTCGTGGGTGGACCATGCTCTGTATGCAGCCATGCAATACGACGCAGACTACGCATTCCAAATAATTGAGGCCATTAACGATCAGGACGAGGCGCAGCTTCAGATTGAGGTTTTCGCGGCCGGACCAGTTGAAGACCTATTGGCTCATCATGGTCTTTCAGTAATTCAGGATGTGGTGGCTCTTGCTTCTAGAAATGCCAACTTCGCTAGAGTTCTCGGTGGCGTATGGAAACGGGATATGGACGACAGTGTTTGGGAACTTGTTCTCAAACACCGCAACACCGATATATGGGCAGACGCTCGCACTTAAATGAATGGCGAACAAGCTGCGTCATGCAAACACTACCAGCACCACTGTTTGCATGATCGCCCGTAGTTTCAACCTCAACAGCGTGATCGCCGTTCGTTCCCGCTCCCATGATAGGGTTACGTGCTCTTTGACGTAATGAGAAAATATGGATGTTCACACAGAACAATTCCCTTATCTGCATTATCGTGGACGGCTGACAACCTTCGCTCGAAGTGAGGTTACAGCCAAGTCCTATTTTGGTGGTCCTGGGCAATTGGCTATTCGATCCGCAAAACAAGACCCGATCACACTTCATCACCTCGCGACCATCAGCACCTCAGATATGGGAATAAATGATTCTCGTTATGGCTACTCAATTCCATTCTATTACGGAATGTGCTACGAAGATTGTGACTTGAGCTATAAATTGCCACCCTACACCATTGAGGTAGCTAGTAGTCCTTGGATAGATATCACACTCATCAATCCCAAAAAATCAAGTAAAGACTGGCCTTATACCGATTACCCGAAGTTACTTCCCTACATACCTCTGAAGATTAAGGATACAATCGAAATGCCGATTGAGATATTCTCAGAAAACGTTATGCAGGGAATCGAAACACTAAGTGATGATGAGTTGGTATTCGTTATCCCTCCTAATTCTCAAATGGGTGTATCATTATGGGGGCCTATGGGTGACTCTGAGAATGTCCAAATCGTTTTCATCTACAACCTAAAAACCGGCTCAATGCGTACCTACAATGCTTGCACTTAACCCGAAATAAGTAGAACGCCGATATTCACCGCCATCATTTGCCGCGCAAGGCACTGACTCACTGACGTTCCTTAGAATCTCGGGTTGAAAATGCTATCGTTTTTCTAGAGAGCGATCTCCCCATTTCGCCGGAACGCGTCATTCACGTCGGAAAAGGCGGCGCCAGGACCAGGCTACGCCGATGGTGCCGAAGCTGGCGAGTAGCAGCATGCGCGGGGCGATTTCGCTAATGGTCGCGCCGCGGGTAAACAAATCTTGGTAGGCGGTGACGGCCCAATTCAAGGGAGTAAAGGAACTGATTTGCTGCATGACGGGAGGCATGAAAAATACCGGAACCATCACCCCGCCTAGCGCGGCAAACATCACTACCGAGGTGGAGCCGATCATGGCGGATTGTTCGGTGCTGGTGGCGGTGCTCGCCAGCGCTAGCGCAAAGCCTACGGCGGCGAGCGAGGTGGAGAGAGTGAGCGCGATCAAGGCAAGGGGATTCGCATTGAGGATGAACGGCTGGGTGCCTAGCAAGGGTAGCACCCAGAGTCCTGCGGCGAGCATCATGCAGAATTGCACCAAGGAGATTCCTAAGTAGGTGAGCAGCTTGCCGAGGATCATTTGATCGGGCCGGACTTGCATGGTGAGTAGTCGGGTGAGGGTGCTTTCGTTGCGCTCGCGTAGCAAGCAACTGGAGATGGGAATGACGATGAAAAACATCGCGAAAACGGCGTAGGCGGGGACATTGAATTGGCTCATGCTGGGGAGCTGGGCCGCATGAGCGATGATCGCGGCATTGGCGGGTTGCGCTACCGCGATGGCATGGCCAACTCGGAACTCGGGCAAGGGAACGGTTCCATTCGGGCGTGGCAATTTCGTGCCTTCGGGCATGAGGTCGGCCATTTTCCTTGGCATGGCGGCGGCCCATTGGCGCATGCCGAGTTCGAGTTCTTTGCTCTGAGCGAGGTTTTGCAAGGCGATGTGAACAATCGCTTGGTAGCCGCCGGAGATGCCGGGATCAAAGTAGGTTTCGATGGCAGGCACGAAGGCATTGGGCTGTGGTTCGTTGCCTTCTGCCCAATGGCTTGCGGCAGCTGTGGCTAGGCTCCCGAGATCTTTGGGGAATACAATATAGACTTGCACCTGCTTGAGGCGGATGAGTTCCTGTGCATCTAGGCGATTCAGAGGACGGCCTTCGATTTCTGTGATCAATTGCATGCCATCGGCCTGCGCCAAGGTCGTGGCTAGGGTGTGGGACATGTCTGAGTGATCTTCATTGACCAAAGCGGCTCTGACTTGAAATTTGGAGACACTCTTAAACGCGCCATCTTGCACCAAGGTGACGACGATTAAGACAGCCAAGGGCATCAAAAAAATGAACGCTAGGCCGATGCGGTCACGCAGCAGAACCAGCAGTTCTTTTCGCAAGATGTGAGGAAGTTTGGTCATGGTGCGGCGTGAATCAGTCTCGCAAATCTCGCCCGGTATGTTGGATGAATACATCTTCGAGGTCGCGGGCGCCCGGATGATCACGGATGAGTTGTTGGGGGATACCTTCGAGGATGGTGGTGCCACCGTCGATGATGGCGATGCGGGAGCATAACTCCTCGACTTCTTTGATGTAATGAGTGGTATAGAGAATGGTCATGCCTTGCTGGTGCAGACGGCGGAGGTTGTCGTAAATCATCAATCGGGACTGGGGATCGACGCCAGCAGTTGGCTCGTCGAGAATCACCAAGGCCGGTTCGTGGAGGAGTCCGGCGATCAAATTGCAACGACGCTTCATGCCGCCAGAAAATTTCCCCACGGCGCGGTCTGCGGCGGCAGTGAGACCAAGACGCTCGAGCCAGGTATCGACTTTTTCTCGGAGAATGCCTGACTCGATGCCATGCATGCTGCCAAAGAACATCAGATTTTCACGTGCGCTAAGCGTGGGATAGAGGGCGATTTCTTGCGGCACTAGGCCGATCAAGGATGCGAAGGAGGATCGGTCGTTGTGAGGGTCTCGGCCATCGAGAGAGATTTTTCCGGCATCGGCACGCAAAATGCCACAGATCAGCGAAATCAGCGTGGTTTTTCCTGCTCCATTGGGACCGAGTAGTCCGAAAAATTCGCCGCGTTGGATGGACAGATGGATTTGACGCAAGGTCGGTTCGAGATTTCCTGCGTAGGTTTTGCTAAGTTCAGAAATTTCCAGCAAGGCATTCACAGGGTAACATCGGAGTTGAAAAAGGAGGAAAGCATCAGGAGCGCCGCGTGCGGTGGGCTAGCAGTAGTAGATGATCGTTTGGTGGGAAATCCCGATTCGAACAATAGTGCAACTGATTTCACTGATGGAACTGATTTTTAAAGGAGATGGCTTGGCGATCCTATTCCTTGGGAGGCGTTGGCTCGGTGGGAGTGGGATGGTCGTTGATGGGGTGGTCGTCGATGGGATGGTCGAATTCCTCGTGTGCATGATATTCATCGTGGATATCGATTGGGTGATCATGAGTTAGGTCATGGTCATGGGAAGTTCTGTCTTCTTCGCTACTGTGCATGGCGATGAGGCGATTGAGGCGCTCGGTTTCTTCCGCCTCTTCGCGCTTTTTCGCTTTGCGTGCATCGAACCATGCGAGCCAGATGGATAGTTCGTAGAGAACAATCATTGGGGCGGCGAGCAACAGCAAAGTGAAGGCATCAGGTGTGGGTGTAACGATCGCAGAGATGATGACGATGGCGAGAATGGCATAGCTGCGAGTGCGGCTCATGAGCTCGTAGTTGAGTAGCCCGACTTTGACCAGTACCCAGACAACGACGGGAAGTTCGAAGCACAAGCCGAAGATCATTGTGAACTGCGTAGCGAAGGAGAGATAGTAGCCGATGCGCCATTCGTTGGCGATTCCCATCGATTCGCCGTAGGAGTAGAAAAATTCTAGCACGCTTGGCAAAATCCACCAGTAGGCGAAGAATACGCCGCTGAGAAAGAGTCCGAAGCCGACGGCTAGAGCGGGATAGATCGCCTTTTTTTCGTGCTGGTGAAGTCCTGGGACGACGAATTGCAAAATAAAAAATAGCAGCAAGGGAAAGGCGATGACGATGCCCGCGTAGATTGCGAGTTTCATGGAGAGCATGAACGACTCGGTGGGATTGAGCGTGGACATGAAGCGGAATTTATCGCGCGAGCCAAGCTGGGTGTTGGGTTTCTTCTCTAACAGTTCAGGAAAAAAGGCTTGATCCTCGGGAAGAATATCTGGGTAGTTCTGCAAATACGAGGCTCGGCTAGCTTCGGGTAGAGCCATTGCGCTTTTGTAGGCGATGAAGATCTGCATCAGCCGCGATTGCTCAGGCGAGAGATTTTGCAAAAAGTAGGCTTGCTGTTTTTCCGGCAAATGAGCGAGGACATCGGCATGGGATTTGGCCACTTCCCAGACTTCGACATCAAACATCGGATTGCTGGGCAGTTTTTTGTCGCTATGGGTATTCCACACTTCGTCAATCGGCTTGCGCAAGATCTCCATGAGCGTATCGCGATACGTGAAACTGATGATGGTAGTAATCAGCAGTGTGATGACGATGCGGGTGATGGTGTAGCGGAGATCTTCGAGGTGCTCGAGAAAAGGCTTTTCGTCTGCCTTCGATGCTTTATCGCGCAGTTGGAAAACTTTATTTAACAGGAACATGCGCGCGGAGACTAGTGCAGAGTGCACTCGGGAGCAAGGATTAGGGAAGAAGTTTTTTTTGCAATCGAGAATCTGGGATATCGCAGATGTGATCTGGCGAAAAAAGGCGGTGACGGTGCCTTGCAATGAGGTCGTAGAAACGATCGCGCAATCTCACAGGAATGAAAGAAAGTAGCGAAGCGACGCATGAAGGTATGCCGCCTAGGGCGCGCAGGCACTGAAGAGCGGCGGCGGATTTTTCGAATTTCCGATGATCGGAGAGCTGAATCACGATGGCTGTATCGGCATTGAAGTCGCTTACAACGCCATGGAGTGTCGCCGTTTCGCCGCCTAGCGGAGCAAAATGAATGCGATCTTGTTGATCCAGCGAGTGGAGGATGCGGATGGAGCGTGAGCAAAATCCGCAGTTGCCGTCGTAGAAGACAAGATATGCTGCGTGCGGAGTCGGCAGAGGAATCACGGCGTATCGGTCACAACGGCTGTTGCACGGGACGTGGTTGAAAGAAACTCTCCATGCGACGGTGCAGATCGAGGTAGAACTGTTTCTTCATTTCCTCCATGATGGCGACCTGCTCGGTGGTAGCATGGCTACGTAGTGCTTCTTGTTGGCGCATTTTTTCGGAAAAAGCGTATTCCATTTCAAAGAGCGAGTGAAGAAACTCACGAGCCGCACGGGAATGCTCGATGCCATCGATCATGGCCGCTTCGAGTCGTTTGTTGCGGGTGATGGCGACGAGATTGCTGCCAGATTGCTCCTTCATGTAGCGTTGGTGGCTTTCGAGAAAGGCTTTATGTTGTCCTTCGAAACCGACTTCCTCGCGATCCACCAAGGTGTCGTATGGGCCAGGTTTGGTGAAAAATTTCACGATCAGTGGGATGGTATCGACCAACATGAACAATGCGGTGAGAATCAAGTAGGTGTAGTGAGCAAAGGTGCCGCCTTCATTGCCCGCCTGAAAGAGTCTGTGCAGAGCTAAGGTCTGCGTGAGGACATCGCGCCGAGGTTCGTTTGCAATGGCAGTGATGCTGGCACGCTCATCGCTGGCCACGCTGGCAAGCTCGCTCTGCATGCGATCCAGTTCCTTCAGTCGAGTGTCGATTTGCTGCTTGATGGTATCGCGCAAGGCATTTTGTTGCGTAGTGAAGGCGGTAGCTTGGTCGTTTTCGACTTGGCGTTTCAAGGCGGCGACGCGATCGGCTTCGGCTTTATTTGCGATTTCGATCTCCTTGAGTTTCGTTTCAAAGGTGGCGATGGCTTGCGCTTCAGCGGCGCGGATTTGGGCTTCTAGGGTTTTTTTCTCGGTGGTCAGGTGCTCGAGCAATCCGCCGAGACGTTTCGACTCCTCGCGGCGAGGTTCGAGTTGATCGGAACGGATCGAGCGAGCGCGTGGGCCCTCGCCACGCAGGCCGGAGCGCTGGCCGTTGAGTTCTTTTTCGAATTCGCTTTGCCAAAAGCCGAGTTCGATTTGGAGTTTCGCGTAAGTAGGGTTGAGTTCGTCTGACTGCTGCTGAACCGTTTTGAGCCGATCGGTGAAGGGCAATGTCGCCTCTTGGGTGGATTTGGTTAGCTCGGCTTGTTGTGCTGAGGTGAGGCCAGGAATGGCGGAACTCGCGTCATTTTTTTCTTGGATGATGAATTTCGCCTGAAATGACTCATTCCATTTTTCGCGTTGCACGGCGATGTTGTCCTCGAGAGAAGCAATTTTCTGGGTGATGAGGTTTTTCGATTCAAGAAATTGGTTGCGTGTACGCTCGATTTGCGCCGATCGATCGGTCTCGATCACCGAGTTGATGGTGTCGCGAAAGAGCAGCAAGACGAGCGGGTGAGCGATGGTGATTCCCATCAGCATCGCAACGATGAAGCGCAGGAAAAATTGGCCGAGCTTGCGAAACACCGAGAGATAAGGCCGGTAGGAGGCGAGTAGGGCGCGGTCAATAAACAGAATGATCATCCCCCAGACAGCGGCAACGGGGTAAATCACTGCCGCCTTATCGGTGAGCGTGGATAGAGCATAGGCGCAAGCGATGAAAGCAAAGACGCAAGGCACAAGAACCGTGCAGCCAAAAGCAACATACTTTCGTTGCTCCCAGTTGGGGCATTGTTCGAGGGTTTCAGATCCTGCGCCAGCGAGCCAAAAGAAAAACCGCTTGAGGGATGATTGTTTCATATACGTATCGAAAGGATACGCATCAGCGTAACCGATTATTCAAAGGATTTTTGCAAATTTGACGACGGGGGGAATTTCAGAAACCGTCGGCAACCTCGACGATCAGATTGATTTCGACTGCGCAATTCAGCGGTAAAGATGCGACCCCGAGGGCCGTGCGGGAGTGTTTGCCTTTTTCGCCGAAGATTTCCACGAGAAGTTCCGAGGCTCCGTTGATGACCTTGGGATGATCGTAGAAGTCGGCAGCAGAACTCACGAAACCATTGAGTGTGACGATGCGCGAGATGTGATCGATGGAACCAATTTCGTTGGCGATGACGGCGAGGCGATTGAGGATGCAGAGGCGAGAGGCGAGATATCCTTGCTCGATGCTGACATCACGTGGGACTTGGCCGATGATTTTTTGTTCGCCATCCATGGGTAATCCGCCGGAGAGGAAAAGTAGATTTCCTGAGCGGACGCAATTCACATAAGCTGCGATAGGGACGGGGACGGTAGGAAGGGTGAGGCCGAGTTCGGCAAGTTTTTCTGATGGTGTCATAAAGATCGTAAGTGAGATTGGTTATTCTGTGGATACGGGAGGCACTGTTGCAGGGGTGATAGGGAAATTTCCCAAAAGGAGATTGAGCAGAGTGGTGCCATCCCTTGCAAGGCTGGCTTCCTTGCCTTCCCCAGAGATCAGCCCACGGGTGCGATATTTGTGAGGAATGTCGGACGGGCGCACCATGGTGATTTGTGGCATCGAGACTTGGCGATCACTGGCAGTGAATGAGAGCGGCATGCCCGTTTCAGAAAAGGCAATTTCCCATGATGCGCTAGGAACTTCAGAGTTTCCGCGCATCATCCACGGATAGCGGTTCGCCATTTCCACGGGGCCATTGTTAGGAATCGTTACTTTAAAATAGACGGGATAGGAGGCCAGAAACTGACTCAATGTCAGGCTCGGCTTTTCCTTGTGCGCAAGAAAGAATGCTGCGACATCGAGACCGGCAAGGTTCATGCCATTGAACAAGCCATGTAGGTTGTTTTGTTTGGCTGAATATTCGACATAATGGGAACTAAGCATCAATCCGAGTTCGAGATGCAGGTGAGCGCGTGTCCGCGTAATGCCAGAGCCGGTATAGCCCATGCGACCAAGAACAGCGCCCTTGGTAACGATGTCGCCGGCTTTGCAAGTGATGTCGGCAAGGTGCGCATAGAGGCTATAGACAGCAGAATTTTCCCACTGGTGCTCTACGACGACGTATTTTCCATAATTGCTCGCACCCGTTCTGGAGGAAACATAGGCAACTTTGCCATCAGCGATCGCATTGACGAGATCGAGGGGATTTCCTGCCTTATCGCGCTTGATCGGAGCGATGTCGATTCCTTCATGAAACTTGGTTTCCACGATCGATTCGCCGACGCGAACGGAGGTGCGCACAAATCCGTAAGAACCAGCCTGCCATGGTTGCGTGTGCTTGCCCTCAAAGTAGCGATCCACATACATGTAGAACTTTTCAGGAGACTGGGAAAAGAGATGCCGATTATCCGTGGGCAATTGCAGTTCGATTCCAAAAGCCACAGGCTGCAAGGCGAAGCATGCTAGCAAAGTCAAGGCGAGCTGTCGAAGCATGAGCAAACGGGCTTATTTTTTCTTGGCGTTAATTCGCGGCGCTAGCTTATCGCACTCCTTAACTTCCATGTCCATAATGCCATTCCAAATGACGAGCATCCCGTCTTTTACGGTCTCATCAATGAATACAGCATCGACGACGCGGCCATTAACCTTGGCACAGAGCAGCTTGCCTTTGTTCGCGGTGGAGAGGTTTTCTAATTTGGTTTTCGCCGAACCACGGAGTTGAAATACTGCGCCGTAGGTTTCTTTGTCATCAGCAAGAAAAGGGCTAAATGCGATGATGTCGCGGCTAGAAAAGTCTGCCATGTTCGAGAAATGCTTCTTTTCGCCGGCGATGAGTTGTTCGAAAATCATCTTGGGGTTCGTATTTATGTCGGTCTGCATGTGAAAGGTCACGACGAGGTTGTTGCCTTTTTTCGCGCCCGCCCATGCAGTGGGGGAGGTAAGCATGAGAGCCATCCATGCGAAGCAACAAAGCAAGAAAATAGGTCGATTGAATTTCACGTGGTGAGCGTGCATGGAACCGAAGCTGCTGGCAAGGTCAAAGTAGGCAGTTCGAGGGAGATGTTCGAAGAAATGAAATCGGGGATTTTTTCCCATTGCTATTTCCCTTTTTCATTGTTTACTTTTCTTTCCACCATCATGGCTATTCACAAAGAACTCACTATTTTGAATAAATTGGGCATTCATGCTCGTCCCGCAGCACAATTTGTGAAAATCGCGAATCGCTTTTCCTGCAATGTGCGGGTCGAAAAGGATAGCGAGGAAGTGGACGGCAAGAGCATCATGGGATTGATGATGCTGGCTGCCGGAAATGGATCGATCATCGAGGTGACGACAGAGGGATCAGATGAAGTGCAGTGCATGGAAGCACTTAGCGAACTTGTTGCCCGCAAGTTCGAGGAAGAATGATCCGCAAGACACCACAAATGTGACGGCGGATTTTTTGATTATCGGAAGCGGCATCGCGGGTTTGTCTTTGGCGATTCGTGCTGCGAAGCACGGCTCGGTGATATGTTTGAGCAAAAGCGAATTCATGGAGTCCAACACCGCATGGGCACAAGGTGGCATTGCGGCGGTTTTGTCTGAGACGGCTCGTGATTTGGGCGATTCCACCGAGAATCATATTGCTGATACATTAGACGCCGGCGCAGGACTATGCAAAGAAAGCGTGGTGCGGGCCATCGTCGAGGACGGCAACAATACCATCGAAGATCTATTAGGCTACGGGGTCGATTTCGACCATCAAGGCGGAAATTTTTCGCTATGCAAAGAAGGTGGGCACTCTCATCGAAGGATTCTCCACACACGCGATACTACGGGATACGCCATAGCCACGGCAATTCTGGAGCGTGCGCGTCAGACACCGAACCTCACGCTCTTGGATCACCAATTTGCGGTCGATTTGATTACCACGGGTAAGCTGGGAATGGTCACGGACGATCGAGTTCTTGGTGCTTATGTTCTCGATAAAGCAACGGGGCAGGTGCGAATCATTCGTTCGGATCGAGTGATACTCGCATCGGGCGGTTGCGGGAAAGTCTATCTTTACACCACCAACCCGGACTCGGCTACGGGGGACGGGGTCGCAATGGCATGGCGCGCTGGAGCAGACATTGCGAACATGGAATTTGTGCAATTTCACCCGACATGTTTTTACAATCCAGCGGCCAACGGCGCTGAGGCTCGCTCGTTTCTTGTTTCCGAGGCCGTCCGAGGTGAAGGCGCGATATTGATCAATCACAAGGGCGAAGATTTCACTCTCCAACATGACCCCCGCGGTTCGCTGGCACCGCGCGACATCGTGGCGAGAGCGATCGATTACGAAATCAAGCGCACAGGGGCACCGTGTGTGTATCTGGACGTTCGTCATAAGCCCAAAGGCTTCATGGCCAATCGTTTTCCCTACATTTATGAAACGCTTCTGGGCTTCGGCCTTGACTGTGAAAAGCAGCCGATACCCGTCGTGCCCGCAGCGCATTACCAATGTGGGGGAGTCGTGGCTGAAGTCAACGGTCGCACGACCTTGCGAGGACTCTATGCGATAGGTGAAGTTGCAAGCACAGGGCTACATGGTGCCAATCGGCTTGCCTCCAACTCTCTGCTGGAAGGAAATGTCATGGCGCGTCGTTGTTTGGATGAAATGCTCGCACACACCCATCCGGGTAGGGGTGTGCTAGAGGAAATCGATATCCCAGCTTGGGAGCATGGCGATACCGCAGCGCCAGATGAATTGGTGGTCATTTACCACAATTGGGACGAAATCCGCCGCTTGATGTGGGACTATGTTTCGATCGTCCGCACCGACAATCGCTTGCGTCGTGCTGCTACGCGCTTGAAAAATCTCAAAAAAGAAGTGCGCGAATTTTATTGGGGACATCGGGTCAACGCAGACATTCTCGAGTTGCGGAACTTGGTCGCTGTTGCATCGTTGATCGTCGATTGTGCTTTGCGGAGGCGCGAATCACGGGGGCTTCATTTCACCACAGATCATACTGGACTGAAGCCCAAAGCTGTGGATACGGTATTGCGTAAATTTTAATGCACGATGAAATCGAACCTATTGATCGCCTTGGGACTATTGATTTTGCTAAGTGTCGTCGCAACATTTATCGGCATTTGGCATGTGAGTGCGACTACAGAATTCACGCGTAAACCAGAAGCACCCAAGCAACAAGGGCCTTGAAAGAATCCATCGCCGTCATTCTGGCGACGCGGGCCCGTAGCATTGCTCCGTTTTTCCCGTTCCACGGCGGTGGATGGGTGAAATTGCTCCGTTTTTTCCGTTCTACGGCGGTGGATGAGTGAAAATGCTCCGTTTTTTCCGTTCCACGGCGGTGGATGAGTGAAAATGCTCCGTTTTTTCCGATCCACGGCGGTGGATGAGTGAAAATGCTCCGTTTTTGTCGTTCTACGGCGGTGGATGAGTAAAAATGCTCCATTTTTTCCGATCCACGGCGGTGGATGAGTGAAAATGCTCCATTTTTCCCGATCCACGGCGGTAGATGAGTCAAAATCGTTCAGCCCAAAAGCTCGATGAAGCTACTAAAGTGATGCGCACCAGCGGAATTTTCCGTGGGTTTCAGCAACGATCCTGGGGAACAACGACATGCAACGGCTTGCATTTCTGTCATCGCTCGACCATCAGTAACCGCAGCAAGAATTGATGCACCTAAGGCCGCAGAATTTGCGATATCGAGGCGTTCTACCGGTGCTTGGAATACATCGGCGACGATCTGTGCGATGCCATCGTTTCGCGAAGCTCCGCCAGTAAGACGAATCGAAGCAGGGGTGATGCCAATCCAGTCGGTATGGTGTTTCATATTCATGAATTGTCCCTCAAGTAGCGCCCGGATCTGCGAGGCTGCATTTTCACCAGAAAGAAATGCCGCAGAACCCTTGCGAATAGGACCGTCAAAATCGCGCCGAGGGGTGATTTCCGCTCCGTAAAATGGCAACATCACATTCCCTTCATTGCCCGGTGGCGTGGCCTTGAGATGCTCGACATCAAATGCCTCCCAACCCACTTGCAATTCATCGCGCATCGCCTCGCGGGCGAGCGATCCATTTCTGAAACAGACCAAGCACATGAAGCCGCCACCCGGATTGCCGAATACGTGACCAAACCCTCTCGGATCGGTATGGGGCTCGGACATTCCCGCAAACAAGGTGTCGCTCGTGCCGAGAGAAATCACGACCTGGCCAGGAGTTGTGGCACCCATGCCCACCAAGGAAGCGGGATTGTCGCCTGTGAAGACGCCTACGCGGCATGCCGCCGAAAATCCATAGCGTTGCACGAAATAGGGCGAGATTTCTCCCACCAGCGAACCTGCTGCGGCCAAGGCGGGCAATTTTCCTTCAAGTTCTGGAGCCGTAGCGGCGAGCATGGTTTCATCCCAGCAAAGCCCCGCGAGATTCATCAAATTCATGCCAGCTCCATCGCCATAGTCGAGCGGTGCTGATTTGCCTGCAAAGACAGAACATAGGAAAGAACTGACCAAGTGAATGTAGGCCGTTTCCTGATATTTCTCCGATGAATGCTGGAAAAAACGCCGAATTTGTGGTCCGGTGAAGCGCTCTACCGCCACCGATCCCGTAATGCGGCAAACTTCGGCATTTCCGCCGCTAGCCTCGGCAATTTGCTGGCATTGCGAACTCGTCGAGGTATCCATCCAGATCGGCGAACTTGCTCGGGTCAATGCTGGTGAAATCTGCTCGCTCAAATTCACCCCCGCATCCAAGGAGGATAAGCGTGTGGAAAAAGTATCATCCAAATACACCGAACCATGTTGCTGACCGCTTCCGCCTATCGCTCGTACCTGGGATAAATCCGTCTTCGTCGCAAGTTCGCCGAGTAGCAAATCCAATGCCTCCAACCACATCCGCGGATCTGCATGAACTTCACCGTCTGGCCCATCGGGAATGAAGCCGCTAGGCGAGAGGAATTTTGGGAGTCTTGCCCCAAAGTTAATGCTGTGATCCGCGACAATTTCGCCATTTGCTGAAAGAACGAGTGCCGAAATCGATTGAGTTGAACTATCAATGCCTAAGTACATGGGCGGACGCTATCATCATCCGATGATGAAAAAAGCCAAAAATCCGTCATTTCACAACAATCGCAAGCCACTCCTCACTTGCCATCATTGAAGCGAGACGACAAAGTCGTGCATGCACTCATTTCCTCGCATCACGGCAAATTTCGCGATTTCTGCCGATGGAAAAATCAGCGATGAAACACATCGTCCTTCGGGATGGACGAGCCGTGAAGATCACGCACGACTGAATGAACTTCGCCGGGGAGCAGATGCATTGATGGTAGGTCGTCGCACCTTGATTGCGGATCGCATGTCGCTACGAGTCCGCGACCAAGAATGGCAGCCCTTGCGCTGTGTTGTGAGCAACAGCGGACATCTCACTGGCGAAGAGCCGATCTTTCACCAACTTGGAGGGCCGATTCATCTCCTCTGTCCCATAGGTTCAACTGTTCCGCAGGGAAAAAACATTACCCCTCACCACGGCACGCTTGGCGACTTCCTGGAAGCACTCCACCTTCATCATGGAGTCAACCATCTGCACTGCGAAGGCGGCGGAACGCTGATGAAAAGCCTCATCGAAGTCCATCCGCCCGACGTTTTCCATCTCACCTGGGCGGCTCACACCCTTTTTGGTGGTAACACCTCGCCGACGATTTCGGGCCAAGCAAGCGCAAATCCTCTCGAAGCCTTGGATATCCCTCAGAGCATCCACTATCGTTTGTCCCATGCGCTACCGAGTAGCTGCGGCACCGAAATGTTTCTCACCTACGCGCGGGACTAAGCGCCAGCTAGGTTAATGCGCGGCACCTTTGTCATCGGCCTTGTGCTCTTTGGATCCGTGATCCGCACCGTGGTCAGCGTGATCTTCGCCATGAGCCGAATGCTCTTCATAAAGGTGTTTTGTTTCTTCAAGATTGTGACGATCACAAGAAACGATAGCCAAGCAGAGCGCAGAGAGCAGGAATGAAGCGAATTTCATGTCGGCGATAAATACCTCAGCGATTCCGAGTTGACAACCCTAGAGAATAGAAAAACTCTCAACCTCGAGCAGAAGTTGAGAGTTTTCGCGATCAAAAGGTGACATTGCGCCTTGGATGCGCTCATTATTGCAAGCTACATCAAAAGGCAGAATGAGGCATTTCGTCGGTTTTAGCGATAGTTACGGGGCGATGACGACATGCAGTCGAGCAAAGAGCTTTCCGCCCACAGCAAGTGTGCGGCGCATTTTCACCTCCACTTTATCGACTCCAGCACCGTAAAAATCATCGCTTGGCGTGATGATGACATCGCTACTTGGAGTCGCATCGGTCCAACTAGACAAGCTAGTGCCATACTGAACTTTGGTTGTCGCTTTGGAATCAGTAGATGTGGTATCGATTCGGCGAAATGCGAAGATCACGAAATCCGGGTCAGAGGTGTTATCCAAGATAGGCAAAAGTGCCGTGGCGTTCGCTGCGGGACTGGACGCACCTAACACCCAAGCAATAGCATTTTTCACGCCATCGCCGTTGGTATCTGCACTCGCGAGTGCTCCTGCCGACCACAAATTGTAGCCAGTAGCTGGAAGCTCATAGGTTAAGGTAATAGTGCCAGTCCACGTCGCTCCTGCAGCAGTTGTTCCAAATGAATTTCCGAGAAATATACCTGTTGTCGATAAATCAATACCACCAGCAGCAGCCCACGATGATGAGGATTTGAAGTCAATCAATGCGGTTCCTACGCCAGCATTCGCATTCTCAGGCCAACTGATTCGATTGGTTGCATTGAAAAAGTTATCACCGTCGTCGGTTGTTGTAATGGCCAAAAGGAAGTCGCCGCCGGGAGTTAGTGGCGTGGGATCAAATAGCAAAGAGAGATCAGCCGCAAAATTGCCATTATCTGTGGCTGTCATGGTGGAATTGATACTCAAGGATTTGAGGATCGTTCCCGCAGGCAAGTTCGGTAATGGCAAGCCAAGCGGGTTCGGGCTGTAGGTTCCAAAAGTCCCACCGACTATCGTTGTGCCACTCGTAAAGTCGATCACGTGAGTTTGAATGTTGGGATTGTATTCCAACCAGAGTTCTGTGCCGCTGTTGCGAATTTGTACCGAGTAACCTGCGGTTTCGGGAATGATTTTGGGTGCCCCAGAAATACCACCCGATGCGGTCATCAAGAGATAATTGTTGGGACTGCTGATGGTGCCTGTAATCGCTACCTGAGAATCCGTAGCGAAATTCACGGTCGATGTCGAGGTGATTGGTGAACCCAAGGTGAAACCCAATGTGCCAGTCGCAGTGACGGAAATGGCTGATGTAAGACTGCCTCCAGATAGAGCCAAAGTGCCCGCGTTGACAGTAGTCGCTCCTGTGTAGGTATTGGCACCAGATAGAATCCAAGTTCCCGTGCCATTTTTTGCCAATGAAGTTTTGTTTGCCGATGAATTGTCAACAATTGCACCAGAAATTTCACCTACTCCCGTAGTCGAACCAGCAAGTGCTAAGGTCTTAGCTCCCGCAGCCGAAGTCAAATTACTGGTAAATTTGAGCAATCCGCTACCCGCTTGTTCCAGCGTGACCGTGCCGCCAGTGCCATTGAGGTGCAATACGCGATCTGTCGTATCACCTGTGCCAATGTAGCGCAGCGTCATACTATTTCCGATTTGCCCAAAAAGAATGGTGCCATTCGTAGCAGTGACTGGCGCACCAAGAGCACTTGCGCCAGCGCCTACATTTTTGATGGAATCAAAAGCAAGGACAGTTCCTGCTTGTCGCATATCAACTCGACCCGTGAAGGTGTTATCTCCCGTAAGAGTGATAACAGCACCGCCAGCGCCAATGATGCAGTTCCCTGAAAATCCGCCGATCACTCCATCAAATACGGTGCTCGCACCACCGAGGAACAGTGCTTGTGTCGTGCCTGGTCCCGTAATGTTTCCTACTCGGAGTAAAGCGGTTCCTCGATTGGCTACGACGAATTGACTAGAGGTGATACTATAGTTGATCGACTGTATGGTCGTTGGAATGCCAACGGTAAAATTCCCCTGGCCCGCAGTCGATGTAGCGGTGAGGGGGCCTAGCGCGAGGCTAGAGCCTGTAGCGCCGGTTATGTTGAGTGCTTGATTATTGAGGATCGACCACGCACCTAATGTGAGACTCACATTTTCCTGCGAAACCTGAATTGTCGCATTCGGGTTTCCGTTATGCAAGAAACCTCGATCCGTAGTCGTTGTCGCTCCCGTGTAGCGTAGCGTGCCACCATCGATGATCATGCCGGCAGCCCCAGCGGCTCCGGCTCCTATGTTGCTGGCCATTCCGCCGTTTGCGAGTGTATCGACTTCTAAAACACCCCGCGTGATGACGGTAGGTTCAGTGTAAGTGTTTAAACCGCTCAAAGTGAGCTTATTTGCACCTAATTTGACTAACCCGCTTGCTGGGCTACCTGCGACACTGGAACTGTAGGTGAAATCCCCTGCGCTTGTGTCGATACCGATGTTGGTCGCTGTGTCGCGCACCAGGGCAGCTAAATTTCCCGTCATCGTATTAGCAAACGCCATATCTAGATCGCTGCTTGTGAAAAAACCTTCTGCTCCGACACCTAAGCCAAGAGTTGTTCCAGCGGCGAAAGTATGAGTTGCGGAAGATTTTGCCGACAATTTTCGAAAAACCAATCCGCCTGCCGAAATGGTCGATTGCCCCGTATAAGTGTTCGTTCCAGAGAGTGCTAATGTGCTAGTTCCGCTTTTGCTAAGTCCGTATCCTGCCGCAGCTTCTGTGATATTTCCAGAAATGACAAATTCTCCCGTTCCTGATCCTGTCACAGTGGTGCTCGCTTGGTTCAGGGTAATGTTGGCGGCGACATTCGCATTGAATAGCATCCCGCTCCATGCAGTTCCGTTGGAGAGGTTATTGATTCCGTTCAGATTGATCAGCGATGTTGTGCCGTTGCCTATCGTCCATGCGGAAGCAGCATTGCCGATGTTAACGGTCGTATTTACTGTCGTAGCCGCGGTCGCTCGGCCATTCAAGGTTAATGTATTCAAAGACAATGTTGTAGGAACATTAACCGTGACATTGATCACTCCCGCCGAGAGCGCGGTTGTGGTGTTGGCGTAGAGTATCAATTCGTTAGCAGGATCGCTCACGTAGGGCGTGCTGTTGAGCCAGTTTGTCGCCGTAGTCCAGTCATTCGCGGTTGCACTTGCCTGCGTCCATGTAAACGGTGCTGCCTGTGTGATGGAATTGCCGCATAGTGCTGCGAGAGCGAGAACGACGCCTCTGAGATTCGTTTTTTTTGGATGTTTTTTCATAGGTATTAGGAGGTGAGGCAATTGAAATGAGCAATCACGCATCGACAGGTGCGGGAAACGCGCTTCACAATTACTTCTAATGAAACATCAAAATTTTGGCCTCAAGTCAAGACCAGATCCAATAAATTTGTTATGATTTTTAGAACAGACTTCGATTGGCTCGATTCGAATAGGGTGCTGCGAGCGGAAACTCCAAAAATAGCCGACATTTCGAACGCTTAGGAAACAATTTTCTCGCAATTTGACGACCATCCGCCACTTATCCACTTGCGAATCAGCGAAGTTAGGCATACGCTGCTTGCGAGAAAAAGACTGGAGTTGCTTGCATGGAAGAATTGATTGAAACCATTGGTATGAGCTTGCGTTTAGCGCGTATCAAGCAAGGTCTGTCTTGCTATGAAGTTTATCGCGAGACACGAATTCCTGTCTCCATTTTGGAAGCTTTGGAAGTCGATGACTACTCTCATTTTTCTAGTTCCAGTTACGCGAAAAGCTACCTCAGTCAGTACGCGCATTTCCTCAATGTCGATGCCTCAGACTGGCTACGTGCCATCGGGGACTGCCACTACACGCATGACCCTCACGATATGGCTGCAACCGATTGGAGTATCGTATCACTCAACATTCAGGAAAAACAGCGCGAACGCAAATCCCTGAAGCTCCTTCCGTCCCTCCTCGTTACCTGCATCTCGGCGGGCTTAATTTACGGTGCTTACCAAATCTCTCTCATTTACGATCAGAATAACAGTCAAGTCTCTTCAAGAAACGAATCCTCAGCGCGAAACAACGCTACCAATGCTCCTGAAATCGCCGTAAACCAAGCGATCCCTCCCCGAGAAGCCACTTTATCAACTCCATCTCAACCTGCGGAATCGGATTCACCACCCCGTGCGCTTGTCGTCGAAGAATGAACCATCCAACATCAGCCCCCTTCGCGATCGATGCGGAGAATCTCCACCGCTCCTACAAAATTGGCAAAACCAACCTCGAGGTGTTGCGCGGTGTTTCTTTGCAAATCGCACCCGGCGAAAAGACTTTTTTATGTGGCCCAAGCGGCGCTGGAAAAACCACTCTTCTCTACACTCTCGCAGGATTGGAACGACCACAAACCGGCACGGTAAAGCTCACAGGTGCTGATATTTACTCCATGGGCAACGCTGCTCAGTGTCGATTCCGTAACAAAAATATCGGCTATATTTTTCAAAATTACCATCTTCTGCCGGAGCTCACCGCTCTGGAAAATGTCATGGTTCCAGGTGCTATTTCTGGCCAAGACCATCAAGTGGCCGCCGCTGCGGCTCTGGAGCGCGTCGGATTGCAAAAACGCGCCGCACATTTGCCCACCGAATTGTCAGGCGGCGAACAGCAACGTGTCGCCATCGCACGAGCCATCGTCAATCAACCGTCCATTCTGTTTGCCGATGAACCCACTGGCAACCTTGATACCGCCAATAGCCAAACCATTCTCCGTCTGCTCATGGAACTTTGTTCCGAGTTCCAGACCACCTTGGTCATGGTCACTCACGATGTCTCGCTCGCGCGTTTTGGCGACCGCACACTCACGATTCGCGACGGCTTGATGCAGTAGCCCGCAACGGTGGCTGCTTTTTCACCGATTCCTTGATTTCTCGGCAAAGTTCCTCCACATGCCGACGCACCTCTTCTGTCAGGGGCCTGCGATCATACCGCCACTTTTGATGAAATTGCGTTACCTCCACGAGCAACGAAGGTGAGATCGATGCCCCCGCGTCCATCAACCATTTCGCCAACGTTTGCCCTGGCAAGCGTCGGCCCAAATATTTTTCCAGCCACGGCTCAAGTTCCGTCAAAGGCGTAGCCTCGCCGGTTCTGCTCAGCGTTTCTTTCAACTTCGCTTCCCGATTTCTCGTCTTCCACAGCCGCCAGATGATCCATGTCAAAATCGCCGCTGCGATCGCCAAGAGCACTACCAACACCATGGTTTGATTTTCTTTTTGAATCCTCCAAATGGTAAAGTCCTCGCGCAAGCGTACAAAAAAATCGGCCATTTCCCGACGCCAATCCTGCGCTACGGCATCCGCTGCGATCCATGCTCCCGGCGTGCAATCCACATCGATCCAGCCCTTCGCTTTCTCGTCCCAAGCCCGGCACCACGCATGACCATGTGTCCCGCGCAATACGTATTCTTTCTTCCCCTGATGAAATTCTTGCACAGAATAGCCGACACAGTAGCGAGCCTTCACCCCCGCCTCGCGCAACATCAAGGTCGCAGCGGTTGCAAAATACTCACAATGCCCGGCCTTTACCTCGGTCAAAAACTGCGAAAGTGGCGTGTATCCCGAGCTTAGCCCTGCTTTCCCTCGTCGTTGCATCGATGACATGAATTGATCAATCGCTAGATCTTTGGTGTATCGGAAATTCTTCGCAAAGTAGTTTTGCAGAATCCGACACTGCGAGGCCACATCTTTGCCGCGAATCCCGAGTTCATCCACGATGCTACGCACCACCGCTCGCTCCACCTCTGGCATCGCCAAGTCGGGATACATTCCGTCGCTATCAGCTACAAAAGGTTCGCCATCCGTATCCAGATCGCCACCCCAACGCACCACTCCATCGAATACCGCATGGCGAGGTGTTAAGCGTACACTACCTACCGAATTTTTTTCCATGTCCTGTACCAGAGCAAAAATGGTATGAAATCGCCCTGGCAAAGGTACGCCACTTTCATCGCGTACCGACCCACGCAAAACAAACCGCGGCAGATCCTCCCGGGCTTCTTGCCCAGCCGCAAGATCACCCGTCGTGCGATACAACGGCTCATCCGGCAAACTGACCGTCTGCCCACTCGCGAGACGCTCCGCAAAACCAACGACCGTAAGTCCCGACGTATCATCCAGCATTGTGATGCCGCCTGGCGTATCGTAGTTCCAATTGCCACTTGGCAAATATCGATTGTAACACGCGATTTTCAGCAACCCTGGCGCTTTTCCTTGCTCCAATTTCAGCCTCCATTCGATCTCGGTGGACTGCTTGATTTTGCCGATTTCTCCAATGCGAGTTTTGGATCGATTCCATTCATGTTCGCCACCTTGCTCATAATTTTTAGGTCCTATGCCCAAAAAATACTCGTGCGCCGACATCAACAACAACTGCCCCGTGAACGCCACGACTGTTACCAATGCAATTGTCACCAACAATGCCTTCGGCCTCTGTTGCTTCTCCCGTAGTGACCAAATCGCCCACGTTGCGAAGATGAGCAGTCCGACAAAAAAAAGCTGACTCGCGGCTTTTTCCCCAGCCCCACAGCACAACAACAACAGCACAAAATACACTGCCGTAAACGAAATCTCTTTTTCCTTAACCACCAATCCCAAGCTTCGCGCCAACTCATTTTGTCGTCGCGAAAAATAGGAAAACGTACTCAGAAAAATCGTCGAGGATGTTCCATAACTCTGTGTAAATTGCAGGGGAAACAGGAACAAAGGCATCCACGAAACAAACTTCCGCACCGTCTCTGGCTGTACGCCGCCCATCCAAAAGAGCACCGCAGAGATCAGCATGAAAACCACCGATAAGCTCCAAGCGCGCGCATGCGCTTGCGGGGAAAAATTCCATCGCAGCTTGATCCAATAGCACCCCTCAAAAACAAAAGCCATCAGCAATCCCGCCAACGGCAAATTCACCATCCATCCCCAAAAAATGATCGTTGCACCTAACAAAAGACGCGGAAAGTCCTGTTTTTTCTGTTGCGGCTGCATCGCGTATCTCTAGCAAACTTGATCTAGCATGGCAATCAGGATTTGATCCAAATACAGATCAAAGTAGGGCAAATGTGCCACCACGTAGGGAAAACAAAGAAGTACGAGGACTGGGATTCGAACCCAGGACCAATTAGTTAAAAGCCAACTGCTCTACCAACTGAGCTATCCTCGCTTTTGTTTTCTTGTCCGCCGAAGCGGGGGAAGATTCTTATCCCGACGATGGAATTCTGGCAAGGTTTTTTTTCAGAAAAAACGCAAAAAATTTCCTGCCGAACCAACTTCCAAAGAAAACGCAGAAAAATACCTGCGAATTTCGCCCTGTTTCTCTGCTGCCTCAGCCGGACAACATTTCCCCGTTGAATCAGTTTTTTTGGCAATTCTTCTCGGGCTGGGCTGTGACACTCTGAAATGTATCTGATTTTCGGGAAAAAAAGCGTTCGAAAAATCGCGAATGGCATTTCAGACGTTGGGTGCGGCATTCGGAACTTTACGAATGGCATTCCAGACATCGGGTGGAGCGTTAGTAACTTTACGAATGGCATTTCAGACATCGGGTGGAGCGTTCGTAACTTTACGAATGGCATTCTAGACGTCGGGTGAGGCATTCGTAAGTTTACGAATGGCATTCCAGACGTCGGGTGGGGCATTCGGAAGTTTACGAATGGCATTTCAGACGTCGGGTGGGGCATTCGGAGGTTTACGAATGGCATTCCAGACGTCGGGTGGGGCATTCGGAAGTTTACGAATGGCATTCCAGAC
>JAIYDP010000070.1 GCA_027487435.1 Verrucomicrobiaceae bacterium
CCCTCACACCAGACGACACCCTCACAACAACAGCACTGTCAGACACCCACACACTAGACTCCCCAGCAGTACCCCCAACACGAACCCGAACACTGTAGTCCACAACTCCAAGCCCAGATCCAAACACTGTTATTGCTTGTTGTCCAGTTGTTGGTACCACGTTGGATTTCGTTGAACTTACAATCGCTTTAGAGTAGCTTAGATGCGTTGAAGTGAGTCCGGATGATATTCTGTTTATTGTGACTGATACTGATTGGATTTCTCCCTTTCCAGAGCTTAATCTTGCTGTGATGGCGCTGTCAGAAATCCAAGTACTGCCTTCTGTTGATGTGTGTCCAACTTTCGTTCGCATAGAGGCATCGTGTGTCCCGAAGTTGGCACCGTAGATTGTTACCGAGGCAGAACCAGTAGAAGGGTGTACGATCGGATCAATCGAGGATATGATAGGAGGGGCGAAAGCGTGAAGAAATTGTGAAATCGAGCTCTGAATTGATATCTTCAATAAAAACGATGCAGGAGACCCCGACGGCGATTTGACAATAATTACTGAGTCAGAGATCCAAAAAGATGACTCGGATGAGGTGCTCCCGATACGTGATCTTGTAGTTATATCAAACACTCCAAAATGAGACCCGCTTACGGTCACGAATGAGGATCCTGTCGAAGGAATCGGGGTGTTCGAAATTGAACTTACCGTGTGCGTAAGGAAAGAGAATCGTATCGCACCAACGCCAACAATCCTGTCGACTGAAACCAAGACAACGTGTGCACCAAATGCGCCTGATGGAATCTTGCATGACAAACTGCTGTCTGAAAACCATGTCGACATTTCACAAGAGGTTAATCCAGCCCGCGCACGAAGTGAAAAATCATGGACAGCAAATCCGGCTCCATATGCAGAAAATACAACAGCCCCAGTTGTTGGAAAATCAAAAGAGGAGAGTGCGGAGACACTTGGGGATTGAAATGAAACAGAAAACGAGCCAAGCCCCATCATCTGTGAAACAGTAGCAAATACAGCAACTTGACCACCTGCTCCGCTGGGCGACTTGCACATAAGACTGGAGTCTGATATCCAAAACGTTGCTTCACAAGAAGACTGTCCTATCTTCGCAAACACTGAGCTTTCCGCAACACCAAACCCAGCGCCAAACAGAGTCAACAGTTCGGACCCAGTCGAAAGCAGTCTCAGTCGTGAACTGGATGTGATAGTTGCACTCTCATATGAAAACCTCATTGAGAGACCTGCTGTGCTTGAGTGGATTGATATTCCGATATTTAGGAGATGGCCTACCCCGGACGACACTTTGCAGTGGGTAGATGAGTCTGAAATCCAAAAAGAAAGCATGCACGCAGTCGATCCTACTCGAGCAGAGACAGAGCTGTCAAACACTCCAAAAGAAGCCCCAAAGAGTGTTGCTATCTGAGACCCCGTTGAAGATACAGCATGAGGTGTCAAACTGGACAAAGAAACCGTGGCATATGATAAAGAATTGCTCAACATGGCCAGTTGCTTTCCAACAGAAACAATTAAAGCTACACTTCCAACTCCA
Source organism: Verrucomicrobiaceae bacterium (assembly GCA_027487435.1). Lineage (GTDB taxonomy): Bacteria > Verrucomicrobiota > Verrucomicrobiia > Verrucomicrobiales > Akkermansiaceae > UBA956. Next base: position 1,554 of record JAIYDP010000070.1, read on the forward strand.
GAAGCAGACTTGCAAAGAACAGAGGATTCGGCTTTCCATTCGGTGAGTTCGCAAGATGTATGACCCAATCGAACGCGCAAGCTAGAGTCAAAGATTCCGAATCCGGCCCCAAATATGGATATAATTAATGCACCTGTAGATGGATAAACGCTTGGTTGCAACGATGTCGGTTGAGGAGAAAGAAAAGAAAACATCGCAATGGCCGCAGAAGATTGACCTGCGACCGACACAATCGTGGCCAATGAGGAACCGACACCAGCTGGCACTTTGCAAATGATTGAGGAATCGGATACCCATCTGGACAACTCGCACGAAGTTCCTTGAACTCGAGCTCTTGCCGAAAAATCAACAGAGCCGAAATTGCGACCAGTCAAAGTCAAAAATGAGGCACCCGTTGATGGGACAGCTCTTGGGAGCACGGAGTCCACAACACTTACTCCGAACGAGAATAACATGGACGAAGATCCAAGCTGAGTTTCAACGGTGACAGTGAACCCGACTCCTTTTCCTACACCAGCGGGAACCCGGCACAGAACCGACGACTCGGATATCCATGATGTGCGCTCGCAAGAGGTGAAGCCAACCCTGCCTCGCACAGTAGAATCAATAACTCCAAAAAAGTTCCCATTTACAACGCCATCATATCCTCCCACGGTCGTGTCATTTGCTGAATGAAGAGACGATAAAGTTGGAAGCTCGTATCTCACAGAGCGTGTCGACTGGAATGTCAGAGATTCGATTATTCGTCCGTCTGAGACGGCAGAGGACACAATGAAAGATCCAAGGATTCCAGACGCATTGGATAATTTCACATCAAGAATTGCAAATGACACAATGGGAGACGCAACAGCAGCAGAATTGTTGACTCGAGTAGCAGTGAACCGAACAGGCGCCTCGAATGACGACACAGAAATAAATGGCGTCCCCACGCTGGACAGGTTGGCCGCTGGCCCTCCCGATTGTACTGACGACGGCAAGGTAACGTGGAGTTGACCATCTGAGGGCCAGGAGTGGCGCAAAGTCAACGAAAGGGAAATATTAACAGAGCGCCTGGAGCGGAGTTCGGTTGTTGAATCCACTTGAGCAGAAACAATACTTGATGGCTGAATTGATATCCCTGATACTGCCGCGTTCTTGTCAATATCAATCGCAGTGGAAGATTGAGTCTTGAAGACTGCCGTTCGATTGGTAGCAAATAAGGGCGTCCGGAATCCTGAAAACACAAGTCCAACATTGCTTCCCCCATTGACAACAAATATGGACCCAGTTCGCCGCGCTGTCAAAGTGACGCAGTTCGTCTGCAGGCTACCATCAAAGCAAGTCACGGTGGCTGTTGTAACAATCAGAGATCCAGAAAATCCGGCCGAATTCTCCCGCAGAGTTTCGTTTTCGGTCACAGTCCCAATGACATCAAAGCCAGGAGGAAGGGATATCGAAATAATGCCGTCGGATGGAATGTCATTCAGTGTTGTAAATCGGGCACGAATGGATGTCGCGGCGAACGTGATAGAAGAGTCCAGGGTGACCAGAGAAGCAGCAGAAAGTAAGCCCGGCTCAAGCTGCAGTTCGGCAGCTGTACCCGTCTCGACCTCTTCCAAATCCACGTTCAGAACTTTCACTGTGAACGTACCACTTCCACCTGCTAGGCCCACTCGATTTCGGACACTTGTGAGAGTGATGTTAAGTCTGCCAGGTACATAACCTTGAGATAGATTAAGCCTCAAGACAGAATTTGAAATCAGAGAAAAGGACGCAACAGGAGAGGTTGAAGAAACCGAGGAAACAAACGTAGCGTTGAACGTAGAAGGGAGATGGACCTCTACGAACGCAAGGGGCAGTGACGATGTCAGGGGAAAGCTGAAGAATGCGGGAGAGATCGCACTAGCTTGCAGGCTTCCAAGCGACACAATCACATCAGACGGCGAAATCGTCACTGGAGATATAACAAAAGTTAGAGATGGGGTAAAGGCAACCAAAGTGCCAGTCGAGTGAAAGATGAGAAGCTGCACCGGGCGGCTCGAAAAAGAACCCCGTCGATTGCCCACGTTGGAGAAAGTTACAAACTGTGAGCCTGATACTGAAGCACCGGTGGTCCTGTTGGCAATGAATGAAGTCCCTTGTGTAGATGACACGAACGTTCCATCGAGGGACGAGGACATCGCAGCTGCAGAGAGGGTTGTGTCAGGCGGGAAGGAGACAATGATGCTGTAGCCTGCGACGATTTGAACTGATGAGGTGAAAGATATGTTGTATGATGCATTGCGTCCCGCCACGCCTGGGCTGACAGATATTGATGAACTTGTTAGAGTAACAGGGGAGAGAACAAAGGTTTTCGCTGTGCTTTGTTCGATGACGCTTGTCGACGACACAAAAACGGTAACATTAGCGGAGAAAGTGCCCGCATAGGATGGATTAGCGATGCCAGACAGATTCAAGTACAAGCGTGTGCCTGCGGAAATGGTACCACTGACGGTCTGAACTCGAACGGATGATCCAGAAACGACTACATGCGCACCAGGCAAAGACGAAGTAAACCCGAGGAAGCTCCCGCTGAGGTTAAATGGGCCATTAAAAGCAACATCAATGATACTCGCGTTCGGGTAGTAGTTGATGCTTGTAAAGGTGACATTGATTCCAGCAGTGTTGCTGACAACAGCAACGAGAGGGGAAATGCTGATGGACGAGATCGTCTCAGGGACAAAAATCACATCAGGGACGGTTGAATTCTGATCTGTCACAGCCAACGCAGCTGTCGTTGTTCTGTAAGTAAAAAAGGTGTTGAAAACAGGAACGGCAATCGGGTTGATGATGTCAAGAACTGTGAATGACACACGAGACCCAGCCAGTACGACAGCATTACCACCAAATCGAAACACGCGCACTTCGTTGCCAGAAACAACGATAGAGTGAATAGGGTTGGACTGTCGAACTGTTTGTACGTTGTACCCAGAAGGAAAGATGATCGCAACAGAACCATCGGCAGGCACTGCCGCCCCCACAATAAAAGAAAACGTCGCGACACTTGTGCGGCCAGTCACCACAGTAGAAAGCGCGACAGAACATTCGGTCAGCACACCAGGAGTCAAAACGAATCCTTCCGTTGCAATCGTTTCGCGGATTGCGCCCTCCAGAGTTGTAGAAGATAGAACAAAGTTTCCAGTTGACCCGGAGAAGTCACGGTTCTTAATTCCATGCACAATGAAGCTTAGTGCAGAACTTCGAGCAATTGTTGTGCTGATGTTCAACAAAATAGTGGTTAGTCCAGCAGACGTTGTGATGACTACGTTCGGAATACCGAACCCAATCGGTGTCACCGAAAGAGTTGTTGCATTAGCAGTTGTGCCCGAGGGAAGTTGCAGGACTAGGACCGTATTCGTGTTCAATTCGTTGTAGTTTGAGAAGCTAAATGAAATGTTGGCAGAGGCGCCGACAGTTGTTGTAGATATCGATGATATCGACAACGACACCATGGAAGCTGCCACAATACTTATGCTGGCCAATGAATCATCCACAATGATCTGGTCAGATGAATCAAACATTTGGCAGGTGATGGCCCCAGATGATCCCGCCCACGGCCGAATCCGCACATCCTGCAAAACTACGGTAAAGTTCACAGGCGACAACAAGGTTCCACCCCCGGTTCGCACGATCGATACAATCGTGGACGAGTTCACATGCAATGACAAGGTACCCAAATTAACTGAGAAGGAGGAGAGCCGTGCTGCCAACGCATCGAATCCAGTTGGAAGTGTAAGTTGCAGTCGATCAGTTTGGTTGACGGTCACGGAGAGGCCAAGCGCAATTGTGAGCGTAGAGTTGGCACCAGCGGTGGCATTGGATACAGAAAACGTTCTTGAAGAGAAGGTAGGCACTGAGAGGTGAGAAAATGAAACAAGAGATCAACAAATCGCCGTTATCGACAGTGTTGACGAATATGCACTGCTGCCAGCGGCACTAAAAGCCCTTACGCGAAAAAAATAGACCGAATTGCGAACAAGCCCCGTTGCGGTGTAATTAAACGTGCTTGCGGTCAGCGTGATCGGGCCAACCAAATTGCTTGCAAAAATACCATCTGTTGCGTAGGACACCTCGTAACTTGTAATCAAGGATGCATCAGACGAGCCGCGACCAGTGTCTGCGGGGGTGGACCAAACGAAAAATGCCGACAGTGCTCGGGGAGTAGACAAAATCGTTCCAGTCGGAGCACTGGGAGGGGCTAAAGTTGTAAGATATAAGCAAAGCAAAACTACTTGTCCCGACTGCAGACAAAGTCTCTGAAAAGGAGCCAGACCCCGCAGGATTGGTTGCCTGGACTCGGTAGAAATATTGTACACTCTTTGACACAGCAGAATCGTCGTACTGCAAAATACTGACCGGTAGTGTTATTGTCGAGGGCACAGTAAACATCGACGATGTCGCTCTTTGGAGAAGGAAGTTGGTGAGCGCAGATTGAGTGTCCCCTCCGCCAGTATCGTTGGGTGAAGACCAAATGATGCGGATGGTAAGATTACCCACAATGGCTGCAGACGAAATGATTGGGGCAGAGGACACATCTGAATTGTCAATACATGCAATGGATGTGATTCTCACTCAAAGCTCTTGCAGTCACATCTGCGGTTGCCGAGGAATTGCCGACAACATTTCTCGACAACATTCTGAACTTGTAGTTGGTCCCAACAGTGAAGTTGTGCGACGGAGGGGCGAGATCAAGCCCGAGTAGATTTCGGTCCACTGAAACCGTATCCGAATATCCTGAGACCGCGGACGAGCCATAGTCAAGAGTGTACCCGGACAAGTCGCTCGACAAGCTCAGGCCACTGCCTGTGTCTGAGGGCAGTGCCCAACCAAGTCGGAAGGACAAGGGCTGAAACACTGACACTGTGAAGGACGCTGGACTTGTCGGAATGTCTGCAACGTTAAACGGAAACACAAAGGGGAGGAATCAAACCCAACGGGATTGCGGACATAGTTGAAGTGAAGGGTCCCGAAAATGCATCATTGTCGGCGCGAACAGAAAAGAGATATGTCTGCCCCTTAGCGAGACTTGATACGGCTCTTGATACACCCGATATTCCAGCAATTTGTGTCAAGGAAGAACCATTCACATATTGCAGCGTGTACGTCACAGGATATGCTTGCGATCCATCCCCAGTGTCTGCGGGGGCCGTCCAAGAAGCCGTCACTTGCCGCGGCGTGTTGACAGTCAACGAGAGCCCTTGAGGAACAGATGGTGAGTCTTCGAGAGTCAGTTAAAGCAAACGGAAAGCACTCACTGACAGCCACCTTCGACACAACATCGCTGCTAGGACCACAACCCGCGTCGTTGCACGACAGCACCTTGCAATAGTACGTACGCCCTACAATAACATCCGTGTATGTCGCAGGGGATGTTGGCACTGTGAAGTTGTAGTTGACTGAGAAATCCAACACAGTGGCCACAAAAACTTTGATAAATGAGGTGTATGGAGACGGGAGGGCCACCCCGGTACCAGCACCCAAATCAGATGGTAAAGAAAACGTGAATCTGAGAGCGAGCGGGTTCAGCAAAGAAACGAGCAGACTGGGTGGCTTGCCCGGTGTATCTGAGGTATCAAACGAAGACCCATCCAATTAAAGATACTGATCACAAATACTGTCGTCGTGGAGACGTTGTAGGTTCCTGTGCCAGCGTCGTTGATGGCAGCGACTCTGCAAAAGAAAGTTGCACCTTCTGTCAGAGAAGAATGAACAGCACTTGTGGTAGTTGACGCAACAGTCGAGAGGGAACCCGTGTTGAAGGAAGTGGATGTATCGCATTGCGTGGTGTAGGATCTCACGGAAGGGTCGGTCACAGTGCCGTCCGCGCGCATTGGAGCAGTCCAAGAGAGAGAGAGCTGTCTCGCACCGGAAAGAGAGAATGTGACACTCGTTGGCGCTTGCGGAAGTGCTGCACGCTCAGAAATAATGCAAAACATGGTGTCGACCTAAGGCAGTGGCTTGCGAAGTCGAAGTTCCCGACGATCCTGAGTTCAACACAGAAAATATGCCAAAAGTGTATTGCTGATTAGCAGTGAGCCCAGTCCACGTGTACGAGGAAGTCGACAAGGACACGTTGTTGCGAACTTGATTGAATGTTCCAGGAACATTGCGCAATACTGTGTACACGACAGCCCCGAACGTGGAGATGTCTGAACTAGAAAGAACTGTCCATGATATTGTCACTGAGAGAGGACCAGAGACAGCAACTTGAACATTGGTTGGGCGACCGTCGGCTGCGCTGTGAGGACGTGGAAAGGGGCGCAAGCACATGACTGAAGGAGGCGCCTAGTTGGCAGAGCAATCACGGGCAACAGCAGCGCTGCAGGATTATTCGAACTCGTTGAAATGGCGAACCTAGAAGGACACAGGAAACACCGAGGCCGCCTCGCATGATGAGTCACAATCAATCAACATCAAGCAAAAATAGAGGACGGTTGCTCAAATTTCTATTGGTGGTTATTTCAAACAATGTTGTCATGTTGTTTTTTTGAAGCTGCAATGTTGTTTTGACACTTGGGTGCTGCCGTGAGTTGACAATGAAACAATGAAGACACTTCGAGACGCAGCTCTCGAACTGCAAACAAGTTGATGACTGACTCAAGCCGCTGTCAAGTACGCCCATGTCTCCCTCGCCTTCGCTCGCTCTCGTTTCTGGCGGCTTTGCTCCACCCTCGCCACCCGTTTGTGACTCTACTCCCCAATCTTTGTACCCATTACTCGTTTATTCAAGACAAAATGTAGTGTTTCAAGATGCAACGCAGTGTTGAGATAAATAGTACTGCCTGATTGTTGTCAAGCGATGATTAATTTGATGCGAAGGGGCCCTGTCTCAATCAAAGTAGTGCTTGCTGTGGTCTTGAAACCAGCAGATTGAGACCCAGGCACAACTGAGCAAGCGATCTTACGAATGGAAGAAGTAAGGTGCAATTGGAGTCAAACAGAAAGAGAAACGCCACGATCAAAGTGCACGTGGGCTGCGAGTGCCAGCGACATGCCCGCGTTTTGCGCCGCAGACGTGCACCGGTCAGCCACGAGCAAACATTGGCTTGGGTTGGAACTATTGCGCAGACAATGCCCGCAGCCACTGGATACACTGCATTCGGACTCTGAGCGTCTGTGCAAACAGGTGCAAACCGGCATAAGGACGATGACAAGACACATCAAGTCAACATCAAGTCAAAGTCAAGAATTCATCATCCGTTTCGATGAAGGGGGTCTCCGCCTGGCCTCCCTCTCGAGCGCCGAAAGGTTCGTGTGGGGTTCAGTCCACGAGCCTTCTTCTTCTAAATCCGTCTTTCGACCCCTGATCTGACCTGCGCAGCAAAGGCAGTGGACGGCTCCAACCTCTTGCAGAAGTTGAGAAACTCATTTTGGCGCAAGTCCCGCGTCTCCACCGCCGATTCCAACGTGCGAATGCGGCGCAGTAGCTCAACTGCGGACAACATCTCGGCCATGACAAACGCCGAGAGAAGAGAACTCGCTGCGTCCGTCCCCGACGACACCAAAGTCAAACTGGACGACCCGTCCACAAACCGACACATTTGGGTCTCCCCCACCCGCTTCTCGAGGATCTACATGAGAACACGCCATTTGATGGTCCTGATGCCCCATTCGATCTTCCGCTTTGGGTGGGAGATTGTCCTTGGCTGCGCGGTGTTTTTTAGCACTTACGTGACCCCCCTTGAAGCCACTACCCCTATCCCCCTTCCAACGCCCCTCCCGCAACTGTCTCAACTCTGTGACGCCATTTGCGTCCTCGACATCATCCTCTTTTTCTTCTTCGCAAGAGTACTCCCTGCTCTCCTTCCCGCTCCACCTCACAACCCCCTCCCCCCTAGGTCGATGAGCATGGCGACCTTGACTTCTTCCACACCTCCATAGCTCGACGTTACGTCACCTCTCCCTATTTCGCCCTCGATCTTGCGGGGGTTGTCCCCCTCGATAGAATATTTCCTGCCCCTCCCTGCCTCCCCTTCTTCCTCCGCATCCACAAGATTTTTCGACTCGTACGGCTTCGAAACGTTGGAGACGTGGCCTCCTCACTCTCCGCGCGCATGCTGCGCCTCGTCGGCCTTTTTCTTGTCATCGTCCAGTGGATCGGCGCTTTTTATTTCGCAACCTCCCTGTTCGCTGCAGCGTCGGCGCCGCATTCCTGCGCCAACCCAGCGGAGGGTACCGTCGCCGACCGCTACGTCGACGCGGACTTGACAACCCGGTTTGCAGCCATGACATACGTTGGGACGCTTTTAATCGTCGTAAGCGGAAGTCTGTGTATCTGTTAAGCCCCCAGGGGCAGGACATCACCCCACTGTCAAACGCTGAGCGGCTGTACAGCGCCATTTTGTTGGTTTTTGGAGGTTTCGGCTCCAGATCCTCCCCCCCCTCACCCCTCAGCGTGCATGACGGCATACACGTTTGGACAGGCGACCCTCATCATTTGTGCGCAAACCCCCCCCCTCCTTTCCACTTGGTTTGAAGGCCTAACTCGTCAAGCGAATCTAAATTCCGTCGAGACGACGTACCGGTTGCGACGGCAAGCGCTGGCGGACCAAGCGCGCGCATTGGGGCTGCCGTTGGACATGAAGAGTCGGATGATGGACACGTTTGACTTCCGATGGCAGCGCACTTGTGGTGCGGAGGATGCGACGGAGCTTTTGATGTTGTCTGACGCTCTGCGATCGGAAGTGTTGGCGCACACCCTGCGGGAGATTGTGGTCAAGGTGGCTCAAATTCACATCATCTTTAGGGGGGGGGGCGTATTTTCTTATCTTGTCGCTTTGTTCAGCAATTTGTGTCTTAATTGAAATGTTTATGATTTAAAGTAATGAAATTATCATTTCCTTTTTGACGGAGAAGCAGTCAACCAATACAAATACGATATTTATTTTGATTGAAATCGTTGATTTCCTGTATTTATCTTGACATCTTCAATGCAAAGGGATGCGATGGCAATAAATTGGGAAACGGGCCTAAATGAAAGCAATTCTCATGAATTGGTCCCTGCGATATCTCAACTGACCGCGTCAGATGCCTCTCTTTCGCGACGGCTCCGACGCATTCATCAGCGCCATCATTTTGAAAATGAAGCGCGCATTCTTCGCGCCAGGCGACGTCGTTGTCGAGGAGGGCCATGCGGGTTTTGACATGTTTTTCATCATCAGAGGCGCCCTCTCCGTCCACAAGAAGGACCGTCAGAACGCTGTCGTTCACATCATGAAGGAGGGCGATTTCTTCGGTACCCCCCCCCCGCCGCTGCTGCAATTGCGTTTTCGTTGTCACCCCCCCCCTCCCTCTCCCCAAATTCTTCTTCCTCTCATGCATGTGGTGCCATCGTTCGTTTGTTTGCCCCCCCGCGTGCGCGCCTAACCGCGCGAAGGCGAGCTGGCGCTGGTCAACGAAAACAGCCTTCGTACGGCGACGGTCGTTGCGCAGACGCACGTTGAGACGATGCGCCTCCATCGCGACGACGTCGACGAGATCCTTGCGGACCACCCCCTCATCGTCGAGAAGATGGCCCATCACACCGTCGAACGGATTCAGCGCACGGAGACGGCGATTCCGCTTGACGGCAACCACGACTCGATCCGCATCAGGTCGCGATCTGCGCTCAATCTCGTGCCGACAGTCAGGGAGGAGGGGGTGCTTCCTGGAGCGTTGCAGGTGCGCGACGTGGACGTCGTGCAGGAGCATGATGGGGGGGGGGGGGGGGGGTGGGGGAAAAAAACGGGGGGGGGGGAGGGGGGGGGGGGGGGGGGGGGGGGGGATCGGCGATAGAAACTGGCGGTGGGGATGAGGCGGTGGAGTTGAAGAAAAAAGCTGCGATTGCGCAGACTGTAATCTCGACTTGGAAGCAGCGGCTGGACGCGAAGCGAAGCAACGCAAGAGGGGGGTCGACCATTGAGGTGAAAGAGGCGATTGACGCGTTAAAGCATCACATCACATCCAACATGAACGGGCTCTTCGCGCAAATGGAGGGCCGCCTCGCGGCGATTGAGGCGAAGTCGACGGGAAGGGGCGCGAGGGGTGGCGAGGATTAGACCCCCCTCGCAGTTGCTTTTGTGTGTGTGCAGTACGTTACTTGCTTGTACATCAGGACGTTGAATGAAGAGGCAGCAGTCGAGATCGCATCTCATGGTCACAGCGCACCCGAGCAGCGGCTTGCGGGCGGCGGAGGATTCGCCGCCCGCAACTCACACGACCTCTCCGTTCCCACGTCGGCACCCTTTCGCTTGAGGTGGCCGCGCCACTCAAAGCGCAGTAGTGCCACGACTTCAACTCCAGCCCCCCCCCCCGGTGTTCATTGACGTTGGCGGGGACCTGACACTGGGCCGACAGTGGGCCAGCGCTGACGGGGCTTTGCAACCCCACCCTTTAAGAGGGTAGGCTGCGTGGGTGCGCGTCCGCTGCCGAAGATGTCGTCAGCACCATCCATGGTGCACCCATCACGCCCTGTGCAACTGTCAACCTCTTTGTTTTGAAAAATCCTGCGGTAGGGCCAAACGGTTAACGTTCGTACGCGCAATCCCCGTGCGCCAACGACGGCTAGCCGTTGGCTCGAGTGGTGGGCTTGTGTTTGGCCCTTTGCCAGCGCACCCTCCTGCAGCCTTTTGATGTGAAAGAGTAGACACGAAAAGCGTTTCAAGAATCCCGCCCTGTGTTGGCCCAATCTGGTACAAAGCAGCCACATCAAGTGACGGTAGTTAGCCCTGACGGGTCTAGCTCTGAGAACCCATTAATGCCGCTCCATTCTTGGAGCTCGTGCGCAATGGGCGGATTCTGCTCAGAGACATTTTAAGTAACACTCACTCGCACTGAAGTGACACATCAAATCGTTACAACGCAGCACAAGCGCGCAAAAACAGCAATCAGATCACCGCCGCTGCGGCACCATCGTCTCCCCCACCCCCACGACAAAAAGCAGCACCGCAACCTCCTCCGTTGATGTGTTCTTCACCTCATAAAAACACATCTTCGGAACCAAAAACACATCCCCCCCCCTCACGACGTACTTTTCTGCCGTGCGCTCGTCAAGAACCACTCGCACGCGACACACCCCCTTCAGCACGGCCAAAATCTCGTCCCCCTCCTCCGTCCGCAAGAACGGCTTCCTCTTGAGCGGCTCCAACTCCAACCACCCCGACGCCATCGAAACCGTCCGTAGCGCCAGGCCAATCCGCCCATCACGCGGAGGGCCTTCTCCCAGCCGCACGCGACGCCCGTCGGGTCCGTCCGCGACGCCAAATGGCGTCATCGCAGCGTCGGCCATGCCGACGACGTGAGTCGAGTCTTGGCGCCCGATCTCGACGACGTCGGGCCTCTTCTTCTTCTTCTTTTTGGTTGCGCGGTCTTTCTTCGAGGATTTTGTTGAGGGAGGGAGGGGGGGGGGTTGACTTGGGGAGGTCGCTCATCTTCTTGAATAAGAGGGGACGCCGGTGCCGAGCCTAAACTTTCTGCAGGACGAAGCAGTGACTTTGTAGTCGCTTCAGGCCTTGCGTCAGCAGCGTCGGCTCGAATTTCGGCGGTGCAGGTGGGGGGGGAAGGCGGTGCACGGGGAGGGTTTGCTTCTAAGATGATCACAGGTGGCGATTGAAGCTGTGGCTGTGCGCTTCTTTCAGCCACTGGCTCAAGCTTGACTTTGATGGGAGATTCGTCGCCGTTGGAGAGCGTAATATCGACGATTGCGACGACTTGGTGGTGTTCTTGGGAGCTAGAGTACCCAACAGAGCACTCACCAGGCCGCTGCCTTTTCGAGATGCTAGATGGAATCTCAAGGCTGGCATCGCTCAAGATCAGCGAACGCCCTTTCTTGGCGCTGCAAAGTGAGCGGAGTCCAGCTCCTCCAAACCTTTTCGGTCGTTCAGCGATTGAAACGGACTCAACCTTCGGCGATGGTAACACTGTAGCAAAATCCTCCTCAAGAAAATTTACATCGTCAGGAAATGGGAGAAAATCTTCCTTCTGAGAGCACGGGACAATTTCATCCATTTCGCAACATACTTGGTACAATAGACTTCATTAAAACTTCTTCAGGCCAAATGTCCCTCCCGATTTTCATTAATGGGACGGTCATTGCCGATTGTCCTTTCAAAGTCGAAAATCAGCTTGGCATCCCCGATCCTCGTTGCCTCCTTGGCATCCCAGGCAAATATTTACGCCATTGATGTGACCCTTAAGGATTTAACCAATCAGTCCGCTTCAGGAATCTGCAGGCTGATCCAGACAATTGCATAACTGTGCAATACGACCCAATCATCTTGACCCACTCATGGAATCCTCCTATTCCTGAGTTCAAATGGCTTCAATACGCATATTGCTACGGCTGGACTTCGATGAGCATTAATTTCTTCGTCGCCGCTTGCTCCCAAGGTGACCCCCCCCCTCCCCAGCGTGACCACTTCAGTTGCAGCATCTCTCCTCGTCCTTTTCATCAATTTCATACGCCACCGCTCTCTCAAGATCCCTCTCAAAACAGACCTCCCTCATATCCCGAAGCCAGCCTTCATGCAGTCCCAAAACGTCCAAAATGTACCCCCCCCCCTCCTGCCTCCCAACGCCTCAGACCCTCTCCCTCCTGCGCCTCTTCTGCTCCGCCTTCATCGTCGTCGTCTACGTCATCGCCGCGTACACGTTTCAGCTCAGCGCCCTCGTCTTCTCCGTCCAGTTCCCCCTCTCAATCTTCCTCGCCCTCAACTACCTCCTCGAAGTAACCCCCCCCCCCCCCAGCACCATCTCCAACTCC
>JAIYDP010000095.1 GCA_027487435.1 Verrucomicrobiaceae bacterium
CCTACTAACCCCCCCCCCCCTCGACAGTTTTGACCCCGCCGACCTCCCCGACGCTGCTGTCGCGAGCGAAGACGTCGACCTGTCCCTCCTCGCCCTCGTCGCGGACGACCTCCTCGCCGACGCCCCCCTCGCCGCCGCCGCCGTGAGCGCCGCCGTGGCGCTCGTCGACGGCCTGGCGGCGGTGCCCCTCGCGTCTGCCCCCGCTGCGCCGACGATGCTGCGAGAGCGGCTGCACCGCAAGGCGCTGGCGAGTTTGTTTTCGTTGTCGATGATGAGCAAAGAGTGCAACACGGGTGAGTTTGGGGGGGGGGGGGTGTGATGGACGCAGAGCGGAGGCGGCAGGTTGCATCTGCGGCTGCGGAGGCTGCGGTAGGGCGCTGCAGGGCGATTTTGCGGCGATTGGCGTCGTGGCATAGCGACTTTCAAACGTCCCTACCGCCGCCACGGTGGGGGTGATGGGGGGGGGGGATTGACGGCGGCAGGCCGCTTGTGGAGGAGGTGAAGGCCTGCTTGAGGGGCATGGCGAGGTCGGAGGTGGAGAGGGATGTGAGCCGGGCGTTTGAGGGGCTGAGGAGCGACCGGCTGCTCGTTGCGGCGGCGTACGACGACGTCGTGGAGTGCGCGTTGGCGGAGAGCGCCGAAGTGAGGGAGGGGGTGGTGGAGTGCTTGCGGCACATCCGTCCGTAGTGTTGATGTACGTTAACAAACAGAGGCAGTGAAAGGTCCGAATGAGCTGTGCGGAGGGGGGGGGTCTGTTTTCAAACTGTTTACTGCATGGTCTCTATTTAAATCTTCGTCTGCCGAGACGGCGGCAGGGTTAATTACACCGCGCACGCGGCGTCAGACGGACCCCTCCATCGACAGCGACGCCGACGTGTCCCAGTGGCTCAACTCCTCCGAAAACGCGCCACATCGCATCGGCCCCATGGTCGAAAATAAATTCATCGGCGCCTCGCAAATCGACGACGTGTCAATCAACGGCTCGGAGCGGTTGACAGTCTCCGTCCAGTCGGAGTAGCTCCGCGCCTGCTCCAAATAGTCGTACGCGAACGCTGAAAACCCTTCCATCCGCGGCGGCCCGGGCGCTAAGCTGACCGACACGACGCTGCGGGGGGATTCAAAGCGCAGCGGCGCGATGGCGACGCGTTGCCGCACAACCGGCGCCGCTGGCTGCGCAGCGGGTGGGGTTGTCTCTCGGGCGGAGCTCGAGTCGTTGTCTTCGTCGGAGCTCTCTTCAGTCGAAGAGATGATAGACTTTGTCGGAGGCAGCAGGGGGTACTCCTGCGACAACTTCTCCGCGGCGGGGGATGCCTTGGCCGCAAGCGTCGTTTGCGCGATCCGGCGGACCCGCCGCCGCCGCTTCTCTTCGTTCTTCTCCCGCTGCTTCATGTACGCGTCCCGACCCCCCACCTCGTCAATCCATTTCTTCTCTTTGGGGTCCCAAAAGCCCTTGCGAGTGGCCCAGCGCCAATCCACCGCCCTCATGTCCTTGTCCGCAAGAGCTGGGTCAGCTCGGCACCGAAACCTCTGCGCCTGTAAGAGGTGAAACTCGCAAGAGAACCTTGCGGGGCCTCGAGGCGACCATTTGTGAAATGGCCTCTTGAATGTGCACACAAGCCGCTGGCCGTTGATTGCAGCTTGAGGTAGGATTGGGAGCTCTGCTTGAGTACGGGTTGCTGTGTGCCACTTGTTGCTGATGTGATCCTTGATCAGACTCATCGTGGGTGTAGACGTGAGCGGTCTTGTGGTCAAAATGGAAATAGCTGGCATGAGCCATGGGCATATCCTGAGGGTGAATAACAGACAATTGTCCAGAGAGATCGAGGGACGTTGTGGAGTAGGGAAACCCATTGCAAATTTGCACTCGCTCCATGGGGGGTGCAGGTGCTGGCCAACTCCGATTGGCGGCCATTTGAGGTTTTCTGAGAGCGGAATCGGAGTTAACTTTGGGCACCTCCGTGCCACAAACGGTTGATCACATGACCTCGAAACCACCACAAACGAAAAGCCACATTCGATAACGCTGGAAACGTTGCTTTCCTAATTAGGAAAGACAATAAGCTTCGATTCCCCTTCCATTTTGCAGTTGCTACACAACACGTTGTTGAGAGCGTAACAAAGAGCGTAAAAACGCTGTAGGCATGATTTTGAGATAGACTTTTGAAAGCGGAGTGCCAAACGGAGAACTCTGTCATCTTTGCTTTTCCTTGTGGTTCTGGCTCGCATCTGCTGAGAGTTTCTGAACGCGTTTTCTTTGAATAGAAAGTGGTCCAGGTTGCCAGAACACATTTCAGCCTCGAACTGGTCATCGTCAATCACAGTCAAAGTCAAGTGAATCGGTCAATCACAGTCAACGAGGATGCGCAATTCGATTGTGCTCGTTTTCGTGTTGTTGAGCTCCTCACTTGCAGAGGAGGCACTCGAAGACAGGCTGCAGCGTCAGATCCGCCAGGCCCTTCGGGATGGTGAGTTTCTGGACGACTTGGACGGACTGGGAGGTGCTGAGGGACTCAACTGGGATCGGGCTGCGTTTGAGGCGTCATCATAGAGATCATATGGCTCAATGTCAGGCGAAGAGAACCAAGGGGGTGAGCTCGTTTTCGTGTTGAAGAAGCAGACGCCAAAATCAGCTGCGAAGAGGCCTTGGCGCAGGGTTGGGTCCAAAAGTCCTCACGTTAGGAAGGTCGCGAAAAAGTCGGCGAGGGTGCCCACTCGCAAGACAGCCCCAAAGGGGCGCCTTGCTGATGCCCAGCGCCCCCCAAGGACCCTCTCTAAAGGCAAGACTGCTGCGCCTGCCTCAACGCGCATGTTCAAAACACAAAAAGGACCCTCCCCATTGGGAATGCAGTCCTCCAAGCCTGTCCAAGCCGCTGCTTCGAAGACCCCCTCCTCGCAGCGCTCAAATCCTGCACAAGCCGCTGTTTTGAAGGCCCCGCGCCGACAACCCTCGAAGCAAGCACAAGCCGCTGCATCGAAGGTCCCCCCCAAAAAACTTTCCAAGCCGGTCCGAGCCGCTGCATCAAAGGTTCCCCCTCCCCAACTCTCTAAGCCGGTCCGAGCCACTTCTTCAAAGCCCCCCTCCCAGCAAGTCTTGGCCCAAGCGCAAAAAGCCGGTGGAGCGGCGGCAACCCTCCCCGTTGTCGCCTCCCGAGCGCTCGCGCAGCTTCGCGACATGGCAAACTCATCTTCAACAGCGTCGGTGGTGCTTGCCGCCATGGCCGGCAGCCTTGACGGCGGCGTTGACGAGGTTTCGACGTGCCCCCGCGCTGACCTCAAGGGCCGCTGCGTTGCCGCCACGAAAAGGGTCATCTACAGAGCGCGCATGTTCTTCAAGTTCATGGCGGAGCCCCGCGGCGAGGCGCTGTACAAAGACACGTACGCGCAGGACATCCTCGAGCTGGACGGGTGCCCCGACCTCTGCTTCGCCCTCGTGGGCCTCGCGGGGTGCCACAAGTGCGACGCCATTGCGGCAGGGCAGAGGGAGCTTGTGTTTGCGCTGTACGACTGCGTCAAGGCGGCGGCGGAGCTCTTTGTCAAAAGCAGCGCTGGCGGGGATGTCTTAAAGTGTCTTAACGCCTGCAACGTCCAGATTGAGAGGTCCAAGGCGGACAGCAAGGTCATTTCGA
>JAIYDP010000379.1 GCA_027487435.1 Verrucomicrobiaceae bacterium
AAGCGTCATCGGGGCCATCATGCGAAGAGCCATAGGGGCCATCATGCAAAGCGTCAGGACCCTCTCGCGAAGCATCATCGGGGCCATCATGCGAAGAGCCATAGGGGCCATCATGCAAAGCGTCATCGGGGCCATCTCGCGCAGCATCGGGACCACGTCGTGCAGTGTCGGCGCCATCATGCGAAGCGTCATCGGGGCCATCTCGAGCAGCATCATCTGAGGTACCTCGTGTCGTGCTGATGCCTACTTGCGCAGCGCCGGAGCTCTCAGAATGTTGTAACGCTTCAGAGTTCGGGGAGGCAGCCTCTCCTCTCGATATTTTTGCGGCTGAACGCTGAGAATCCACGCTCCCATGATATGCATC
This sequence comes from Verrucomicrobiaceae bacterium, assembly GCA_027487435.1. Classification (GTDB taxonomy): domain Bacteria; phylum Verrucomicrobiota; class Verrucomicrobiia; order Verrucomicrobiales; family Akkermansiaceae; genus UBA956. Next base: position 365 of record JAIYDP010000379.1, read on the forward strand.
TCCTAAATTAGAAGCTTCAACTTCTTCTTTTGAGAATGCGGCAGATTCGTCTCGAGAATCCATTGCAACAGGAACGTCACTGTGACACCCAGCCGATGATCCTTCTAGTGGCGGCACCGACGTAGTCGCGGTATCGCGTCCTTTGGAAATTGGTGGAGGGGGGGCTACAAACTCGGCAACATCATCGTCATCAAACTTGGCCCAATCATCGTCGTCGTCTTCGCACCCCTGCCCCAGAGACGGTGCCGTGTCTTCTGGTGCATTCGTCAAACACCACTCTAAAGCCGAATTGATGTCTCCCTTGCATTCCATAAGCGCTTTGGTGGCCAGAGAAACATCGAATCCCATCGAAACGAGGTCCTTCAGAGCGGACATTCCTAAAAGTGTGGTTAGTCGCTGTTTGAAAATCGATTGCAAACCATGGGCTGGAACCTCCTAGGTTTGCGAAAAGTGCTTGTTCTTTCTATCCCGGTGCTTGCTATGGCTGGATGGGTGTATCGTGATTATCAGGAATCGTTGAAGGTCCCTCTTTAAAGCTTGAACTTGTGTAAAATGGTAGGAACAGGTTCAGTTTGAAGACAGAGAATATGCTAAGCTTAAAACCGCACGAGAAGCTGCTCAGGAACATTTAATCTCTTCTGCTAGTGGCAAAAGGACAGAGCAGTAACTTTGTTCCCGCGAGGAGAGGGAAAACACGAAGCGAAAACTGTAACCGTAGCATCAGCAGTGGCCATCCTTTTTTCGAATTTTTCACACATTGACCCCTGGTGGGCATGTTTTGGTGTGTGCAAGACGTAAACTCGATGTTTTGGAGAAATTCCGTCGAAGTTCAGTCGAGTGCTGGCACGTGTCTAACGTACATACAGAATAAGAGTTACAATGGCCTCATTTAACAAGAAGCCCGAGATCATCGCCTGTTCTCAGACGTTGCAGCCGTCTTCTAAAATGCCTTCACGATCAAAAGAGAACTGAGCTTTCTACCTTCTGTAAAGACGCAGTCTCAGAGCTTCTAATTCTTTCTGTTTGATCTCTCGATAAAGCTTCCGAATGTACTGAGTTGTTTAAGCAAGCAGCAGAGGCCAACACGAAGAGAGCAATGAGAGTGAAGGTGGGCAACACAATGATTGGGTGCAGCTAGTTGAAGGCAACATACCAATCGCAGTAACCGCTCCCTCTGCTTAAAGTCAAGCTTTTTCAAGGCGTCCATAGACAACTAAAATTAACTATTATTGATTGGAACTATGAGCATCGTGCGACGATTCTGTACCGCCACGAATCTCAGAAGAAACTTTGTACTGTCGACATGGAAAGAGGGTGTTTCGAAGAATAAAGACAGCATTGTGAATGTGCTGCTTGCAGGTGTGCTTGTCGCAGTATCCTTGAAGAATCTGAGGCTTGCGCTCGAGGTAAGGGAAATGGAGAGGGTTCATCGAGAGGAAGTTGCAGAACTTCAAAAGAAAATTGAAGCTGCGTCAAAGAGGAATTCGGAAAACCTTATTGAAGTCCCAATTCGTGAGAAATGAAATGTCCCCATGACCCTGTCAGACTTAACATCGCCGCAATCGCAAGCAATTCCTGCAACAAAGACATTGTGGTAGAAATTTGTATTTATTTTGACCTGGTAACAACAAAACTATAAAAATATTCCTAGCCCATGCTGGCAATGAGCAATTCGAGCGCGGGATCGGCTGGATTTTGATAAATATCGACGCGTGATTTGGATTTCACAGTCCAAGGATGCTCTGATCCAAGAATTCTTGATCGCGTCTGAAGTGACCTATCTCATTAGATTTATATAGCGCAAACTACTCGACAAAAAACGGTTCGGGGGTCAACCTCGGGTTGGCAAACGGCATGGACTCGAGAACGTTGCCAATGTTGAAGTTGACCGAAGCTCTTGTCAAAAGGGCCTGGACGCAATTGTAGTCCACGAGAGAACGTGCAGTGAGGAGGTACTGCATTGCTCTCGAGAAAACATTGCACCTCTGCTTGAACGTCATGTCAACATGCCCCCGGCGGATAGCTTCTCCACGGAAAAAACAGATGGCTCCTCGGATCATCAAAATGTCGGCGTACAGGGGTTTGGAGAGCATCTTGGCATCACTGACGCATAAATAGATGACAGAGAGTGTTCAAACTCGTCGATCTCCGAGACCACCAATTCTGCCTTGTCGAGGTATTGGGTGATGTCTTCAGGGAAGGAAAATCCTAGCATGGAAATGCACACAGCCGAAACGTATGTAGCGCGGACATAGTGTTCCAAAGAGGTCTCCTTGAATCGTTTCAAAATCTGAAACAAAAGTCAAGGAAGGGACTTTAAAGGCTTACACAACAAGCTTCAAAACTGCGTTCGACCGCTTCCTCCAGCATCTTTCGGCGCTGAGCGACATTGAACGTCGTCAAGAGGCCCGAGCGGGAATCAGCAAGAGCAAGCTGAACGAGCCCGGTAAGTCTATCACAACGGCGAAACTTCTTTTTGGTAACTGAAAGGGCCTCCTGGGCCAGCTTGTAAGCCTCTTCATACATTGCCATTTCCCGTAGAAAAAAACAAAAATCGACAGTTTTCTCAATTCGTTGCTCAGATTCTCCTTCAATTTGATCCAGCAAGGCAGTGTAGTAGTCTCGTGCGGCTTCGAAGCCACCATTCCTTACCCAATAGGCGAGCGAATAGCACCTCAAATTTTGCTTCGAGATGAGGATCCAATCCTTCGATTTCTTGAAGCAATGAGATGAATTCTTACTAACTGCAGCAAAACAGAAGAGCTGCGGTGCCTCCAGGAAAGAGCAAACGTGGAGAAATACTTCTTCCGGCACGCCTTGCATGGAAGGCTTCGAATTGCGCGGGAGAATATTCGCATGTCGTCCACAAATGTAACCACGATAGTTGAAAGGCAATGCGAGAGACCGGTTTATGTAAGGAGTTCAAAGATTGTGCGCTGGTTTGACTCTCGCATGGCTGGTTCTACCCTCGCATGGCTGGTTCTCCTCTCGCATGGCTGGTTCTACCCTCGCATGGCTGGTTCTACTCTCGCATGGCTGGTTCTACCCTCGCATGGCTGGTTCTACCCTCGCATGGCTGGTTCGACTCTCGCATGGCTGGTTCGACCCTCGCATGGCTGGTTCTACTCTCG
>JAIYDP010000494.1 GCA_027487435.1 Verrucomicrobiaceae bacterium
TGCGGCCCCCCCGCCGCCCTGCGCCGGCGCGGCGTCGTAGTGGCCCCGGCGGCAGCGCTTCAGCAGCGACAGGCGCACGACCCCGGCGTCGTCGTCGATGTACCACGTGCACTCGGACGCCTTGACGTCGGCCTCGAGCTCGCCGCACAGCAGCACCTCGTCGTCGTCGTCGTCGTTGGCGTTGGCGCCGCCTCCGCCGCCTCCCTCGGCCGCGCCCCGCGCTCGCCTCGCGCCGCCGTCGGCCACGGCCACGCGCAGCGCCGTCGCCGTCAGCTCGACCCGCACGTCCCGCCCGGCCAAGCCGGCCAGCCGCGGCTGCCGCAGACGCTCCTCGTCACCCTCCCTCTCCTCTTCCCCCTCCTCCACGTCCGCCGCCGCCGCCTTTAGCCGCCAGCGCTCGGCCGCCCGGCGCCGCCGCGCGTCGGCGCACGCGCGCGGCAGCCGCACGGCCGCCTCGACGTGCGACAGGCCCTGCGTCCAGGCGTAGGCCGGTCCGGCGACGCCCATGCCCGGGGCGACGTCGAACTCGGCGCGCCTGGCCCAGGCGCACAGGTCAAGGGGCGTGGAGGAGGCGGCGGCGGAGGAGGAGGAGGGAGCAGAGGCAGCGGCGGCGGCAACCGCAACGGCCGCGCCTCTGCCCTCCTCCTGCCCCCACGCCGGCGCGCGCGGCAGCGGCAGCGCGCGCCCGTACATGCCGTCCATCACCTCCTCGCGCGACATCCCCCGCCACGACCCGGCGCCGCCCCCGCCCGCAGCCCCAGGCGCGCTCGCCGCCTCGAGCCGCTCCACCTCGGCGTCGCGCAGCTGCGCCAGGCGGCCGTGCCCCCGCAGGAACGCCGCAAACTTGCGCTCGCCGCGCGCCTCGGCCGCGTCGGCGAAGTCGTTGCGGCGGCAGTGGGCGCGGTGGAAGGGCCAGCTGGCGCGCTGGCACGCGCGCGAGCAGAAGTGGGCGGCGCGGCAGCGGGAGCAGCGCAGGAGGGGGCGCGGCGGGCTCGTGGGAGAGGCGGGGCCGAGGGCCGTGGCGCCGCAGTTTTCTGTGCGCGTGTGTGTGGATTGGTTTTTTTTTGTGCCTTGGTCGAGCGGCGGGTGAGAGGCGCGCAAGGGGCAGTGGGGGGGCGGGCGCGAGCGACGGGGCGCTTCCCTGACGCGCGCTCTTGCCCCCCGGGCCCCCCCCCCCGCCTCCCCCTTGTCTCCTGCACGCACCGCACTCGGGCCTGCGCGAGACCGCCGCCTCGTCGCCGCCGTCCGCCTCGAGCGGCTCCTGGTAGCGCGACGGCGGCGGCGGCACGATGAGGCCGCCTTGCGGCATCTTGGGCTTGCCCGAGCGGACGCCCGCGCGCTCAAAAATAGCGCCCGCGGGCTTTTTTTCCTCCTCTTTTCGTTTCTCGCCTCTGCTTTTCTTTCCACGCGGCTCTTTCTTTTGGGCGTTTTGCTTGCTCTTGCTTGCGCGTCGATGATCGCCCCGGCGCCCGTCGTCGCTTGGGCGGCAAGAGAAGGAGGCGCGCGCGTTCCGCCGCTCGCGCTCCTCGCCCGCCGCTCACGCCCCCCACGCCCCCCACGCCTCGCCCGCCGTCACTCCCGCACACAAACAACAACAACACACACCACCACCACAACAACTCCCACCCCCCCGCAGGCCATCCGCCGCATCCTCTCCGTGCTCGGCATGCTCCTCGGCCAGGGCCAGATCGCCGACGCCGCCGACGACTTTGCCCGCGGCCGCCTCGACCTCGAGGCCACGCACGCGCTCGGCGCGCTCTCGAGCGCGCTCGCCAGCCTGCCGCCCTCGCCGCCGCATTGCTCGTCCCCTCCTCCTCCTCCTCCTCCTGCTCCTTCCTCGGTCGCCGCCGCCCCCCAAACCCCGTCCCCGCCCGCCGAGCTCGACGCTCTCGCCGCCGACGCCGTCGCGAAGATCGCTCTGACGCGCGCCCGGCGCGCTCCCTTCGCTTCGCCTTCGACAAGGAGGGGGCGCTCCGCGTTGTTGCCCTCGACGCCGCAGCGCGCGCTGCTGGCCTCGCCGTCGGCGACGCCGTCGCGGCGGTTGGCCCCACCCCCACCCCCCCAACCCTCGGCGCAGCGGAGCGCCTCATTTTCGGCGGCTCTTCGCCCATCGCCCTCACAATCGAACGGCGGTCCGACGGCTCGACCCGAATCATCAACCTCGCGCGCGCCGCGTCAAATTTGTCCCCCGCACTCGCCGCGGCGCCGTCGGCGGCGGAGGTGGTGGCGCCGATCGCCGAGGCGTCGCGTCGGGCGCTCGCTCGCAACGCGGGGGTCGGGGCGGAGAGGCGGACGGTGGTTGTGCGCGAGCCGCTGCCCCCCCCCTCTAAGCGCCGCGGGGCTGCGGAGGAGGGGGATGGAAGCAGCAAGGGGGGGGTGCGATTTACGGCGAGCGAGATGGTGCGGACATTTCACTCCGATGCCGCAGAGAGGAAGGGGGGAGGGCGCACTGCAGGAGGGGGGGGTGAAAGAAAGCGCGGGAGTTGCGGCCTCGGCGCGTCGATGCAGCGCGACTCGGCCGGACGTTTCTTTTTGAAGACGACCAAAAACGGGGGGCGGAGCGCGCGGGCCGGCGGGGGGGGGAGGGGGGCTCGGCGGGTTGAGCTTTTGAGCATCGACGGCAGACCCGTCAAGGGGCTGACAGAGCGCGCGCTGGCGCGGCTGGTGGTTGGGGCGGAGGGGTCGGTTGCGGAGCTTGTGGTGCGGGACGCTCAAAAGGAGTGGTTTGTCGCTGTTACGCGTAGCGCGTCGGAGGTATCCAGCGATGATGAGGGGGGGGTAGGGCTCTTTTCGGAGGCGTCGGCAAGCGGCGACGAGACGGTCGTCTCAGACGCGTCGTCAGCCGCCGCAGAGGACGTCTTTGACTCCGACGACAACTCCGACGCCAACTCCGGCGCCAACTCCGAATCGGATGCCTGCGCAGGGGGTGAATTTGGAAATTTGGAGGAGACGAAGTCGTTAGTCCAAGCCCGCCTCGACACCATGCAGCGCGAAGGGAAGCGAGCGGAGGAGGCGGCGGCGGCTGCGGAAACGAAGCGAAGGGAGGAGGAGGCGGCGGCTGCGCAAGCGGCGACGGCGGCTGCGGAGGCGAAGCGAAGGGAGGAGGAGGAGTCGAAGCGAAGGGAGGAAGCGGCGACGGCTGCTCAAGCGGCGGCTGCGGAGGCGAAGCGAAGGGAAGAAATAGCGGCGGCTGCAGCAGCGAAGCGAAGAGAGGTTGAGGAGGAGGGGTCTCTGTCCTCTGAGACGTCATTCCTGTCATCTTCGCTGTCAACGTCATTGTCAAAGTCATTTGAGGACGTCCGCACGCACAGCATCGGCGTTGTCTTTGCGGAGGCGTCTAAGGGCTTGAAGGTGCGGCGCTTCAGCAGCTCCGCCGCCGCACAGCTGTTGGCCCTTGGCGACGTGATAACTCACATCAACGGCCAGAACGTCACATCAATGTCTCAAAGCCAGGTCTCAAAGGAGCTCATCGGCCCGATCGGGTCAACCGTCGCCCTCACCGTCCTGCGCGACGGCGCGGCGCTCGTGATGGATGTGCCACGTGTCCCTCGTGACCAAAAGGGGGACGTCAAGGAGGAAGCGAAGCGAAAGAAGTGCGGTATTGGCGTCTCCCTTAAGAATCACAAGGGCGCGTACGTTGTGTCGCGGGCTGTGGCGGAATGCCCGTTGGTGCGGGGGGATGAGATTTTGCGGTTGGGGGATGTGCTGCTGCAGGGCTTGGGGCAGCGGGAGGCGATGGACGCAGTGATGGGGGAGGAGGGGTCGGAGGCGATTGTGACAGTGAGGAGGGGGGGGGTGGAGAAGACAATGCGGTTGACGCGGAGACCAGGTCCGAAGAGCGACGATGCGTAATGTAATTGGCTTGTCTAAACTAAATCAATGAACGTGGCTTGCGACAGACTCCCCCACGGACAAGCGCAAAGGTTCCAGTGGAAAACGAGATAAAAACTGATCAAGAAAAATTTCGCGATCGGTGGGACTCGAACCCACAATCTCCCGCTCCGGAGGCGGACGCCTTATCCATTAGGCCACGACCGCGAACAGAAATGGAGGGGGAACTTGTGGGTGTCATAGGAGCATGTGGAAGGAGGTCGAGGCCATGATTTAGTTAAGGTTGTTGATTACACACGAGCACTGCGCTGGCGGAACCATTCTTTGACAACTTCGAAGCCAAGGGGGATGGCAACATCGGGGCGGAGATAGAACGTCTTGGACTTTGTGCCTGTCATGACCTCGGCCCAGTTTGCAAGGAACTCAGGGCCCTTTGACTTGATGTAGTTCGCCATGGCGTCGAGGATGATCGGGAAGCGATGAAGAACCAAGCAGAGCTTCATGGACCAGAAGAACTCGTTTCCGAACTCCTTCATCCAGCGGTCCTGGTACCTCTTGAGGGACTTCCTCGACAAGTCGTCAGACATGAACGCGTCACAGAGCACGTCCGACGCAATCTTGGCCGAATCCATCGCGTACTGGATGCCCTCGCCAGTCAGCGGGTCAATCAGCCCCGCTGCGTCGCCGATGATGAGCAGGTTGTGGTCGAAGCTCCGCTCGATGCCCCCCAGCCTCAGTGCCGCTGCTTTCATAGTCTCAATGTCTGCGTTGCCTCCAACCGTCACAAACACACCCACCCCCCTTACCAATGACCTTGCTGACGAACGGATGCGTTGAGCGGATCTCGTCGTGCATCGCCTTGAGGTCGTTCGGTCCCGTCTTGCCTCCGGGGATGATGTACGTGCAGAACCCAACCTCCCCCCCCGCATGCTTCATCACGCTGCAGTACCCGGGCAACAATTTGCGCGGGTACACCACAATCCCGTCCGCGGTCATGCTATGCGTCCCGGGTTTGACGTAGGACCTGCTGCAGACCCCATCAGGCGGCGCCGACACATAGCCGAGGTGCCGCGCCAAGTTGGACGGCGCACCGTCCGCGCAAATGAGGATGCGGCCGCGGAAGAGCTGCTCCGTCGCGCTCGACTCTTCTGCAGCCGTTACGCTCAAGACAGGGAGGGGGGGGGTACGTCCGACTTTGGAGTAGACGGTCCAAAGACCGTCAGCACGGGAGAACTTCGCGTCCTGCACGAGGCAGTTCTCGACGAGCTCGACGCCAGCCTTGCGGGCTGCTGCGGCGACCTTCTCGTCCATGATGATGCGCTTGATGGAGACAACAACGTGGAAGCCAAGCTGCGACGCAGAGTTGCTCAAGTACGAGTTGCCGTTCGGGCTGATGAACCCTCCTTGTGCTTGCTGCAGCCGTTAATTCTTAGGGAGAGGGGGGGGCTGACGGGATGGCCCTTGCCCTCGGCGAGGATCTCCTGCAGGACGCCCATCTCTTTGAGGTGGCGCAGCGCGGCGGTGCAAACGGCGTCGCCGCAGTACTTGTCGCGAGGGAATGAGCACTTCTCGAGGACTGCGACCTTAATGCCCTGCTTGGCAAGGTAATAGCCGCAGCAGGAGCCAGCGGGGCCGCCGCCAACGATGACGACGTCGTAATGGTCACGGGAGGCAGGCTGCAAATTAAAAAGGGATTCATAAGCATGCACCTGAGATGCAAGGTATGCCTTGATCGACTTGAACTTCTTCGGCTTCGGCGCACGCATCAGGCGGTAGATGGCGACGACGACAGCGACGCCAAGGGCTGCGAGGAGGGGGTTCGACGCCGCGGCCGCTTTGATTGAGGAGACGATGGACAAGACGACGTCCTTCAGAAGGGGCGCAACGGCGGACGAGATCGTCGCCGATGACGACGACGACCGGCGCAAGACGGCAGCACGATCCGACATGGGTGGAAGAGGTAAAGCAACCAGAAATTTGAGTATATTCATTAAACATTTGTAACACACAAACGGCACGTTCACACCCGCCTCGCGCCGCGGATCATCTCTTTGAGGGCCCGCTGAGCCTCGGACCGGATTGCAAGGACCTTCTTATCCGGGTTGCTCCACAGCAACGCCCCAGCCTTCTCCGCCATGCCCCGCACGTCCTCAAATTGGTCGGCGGAGTCAAAGCCACTGCGATATCAGCCCCCCCCCCCCGCACGGTGCAGACCTGTAGAGGTACGCCTGCGATGCCACAAAACGACATCGCTCCTCCTCCCAGCGCAAGATCTGGTCCCTCACCGTCTCGGGGATGCCCCTCACCCCCCTTGCGGCTGCGCGATGATGGATGTGGCTGTCCAAGTACCCAATCAGCTGACCCGCCTTGATGCCCTGCAGCAGCGCCCTCCGCACGCTCTCCCGCGTCATCACCGCAATGACCAGCGACGGGAATTTGTAATTCAAAATGCAAAACTTTTCCAAAATCGCCGAAACAACCGCTGGAGTGGTTTCAGGGGGGGGGGGGGGGGGGTACGTGAGGACGTGTACGCGTATATTCGGAGGTTCGTCTCCACGACGAACTGCTCATCGTCTTGTGCCTCGTCGGGCATCCCCGACGCCTCACCGCACAATTCCTTCAGGTACGGCGTTGGCCAAACAGACCCACTTTTCTTAAGGATTAATTCGTTAGTTAGCGGTGCACGTACGAACACGACAAGCCCCATCATGGCCATCAGCCGCATCACCCGCGCCTCCGATTCGTTTCGAGCGCGGACGTTAGCGTCGGCGTACGACGGCTGGAACGACTTGCTCTGCGGCGTGAGGGGGGGGGGGGGGCGGGGTGCCCGTGGCCAAGAGGGGGTGGGGATATTGCAA
>JAIYDP010000258.1 GCA_027487435.1 Verrucomicrobiaceae bacterium
AATTAAAATACAGCAGCTAAAATTAAAATACAGCAGCTAAAATTAAAATACAAAGGTTCTCTTTACTCGAAACCCCCCCCCCTTTTTTTTCCTGGCCTCTTCCTCAGTCAAGCGCGACTTGACGCTGTCAGTGTCAACCTGACAAGCCCGTCGCCGTCTTGCGGTCATTCAGTTGACTTGACATTGACTAGCTCTTTGAGACATCTCCCACCCAAACAACTTGGCTTTTAAAATCTCTGTTAAACTCGCCAACAGACGCTCCAAATTCTCTGCCACAACTTCGTCGCCCTCCATCCGCAGCGCGCCGCGCGCAAACGCGACGAGCTCCCCAACATCCCCCCCCCCCCGGACAAAATCCTCCCCCGCGCCGTCGGCGAGCAGCCGCAGCGCGCCCGACGCCGCCCGCCGCAAAAGCAGCGGCTCGTCGGGGTCGAGGTCTCTCGCAGCCAAAACTGGGATGTCAAACCACCCCCTTTCGCAAGCATCTCCCAGCCCCCCCCCCCATGTCGCGGCAGCCCACAAGCAGCTGGAGCGAACGGTTGCGTCGGCGCTGCCGTCCCGTGCGGTCGCTAAAAGTTTCGCGACGAGAATTTTAGCGTCCTCTGCAGCAACTGCCCCACCCCGCGCTATCAGCCGCACAAGAGCCTCCCCCCCAAACGACCGCGCGCGCGGCTCGAACACGCCATCCGCCACAACTTGGACAACCCTTCGCAAGACGTCGCGAAGGGGAAGCACCCCGTCCCCAAAATCAGCCAGCGCCAGTGCGGCGCCCAGGGCGACCGCATCGTCGGCGTCGCCCAGAGCCGCGACGGCGCGCTCCAAAAATAGCATCGCCTCTTCGGAGGAGGACGCTGCGGTGGAGGCGCGCGGGAGCTGGCGGATGGCAGCGGCGCGGACAGGAGGCAGGGGGTCCGACAGCGCGGGGTCGAGCTGGGAGAGGGTTGATTTCGAAAGGGGGGGGGTGGGCTGAAAAGAGTTGTCGCGAAGAGGTGTGCGGCATCGAATTTCGACGAGGATGTCGATAACAGCGTCTTTCAGCGCGGGAAAGGCGTCGCGGAGGCGGTCGATGGGAGCTACGAGGGGGGGGAGGAGGTCGAGGGAGGGGGGGTTGAGAGGCGCGCGGGCGAGGAGGGGAGACAAAATTGCGAGGGCGAGGGTGGGGTGAGCGGGATCGCGAAGCGAAGCGAGGAGGAGCGAAACGGCGCGGAGGAGGCGGCGTGCGTCTGAGAGGGTGTCGAAGGGGATCTGTTGGGGGGGGGGGGTAAGAAATTGTGCATTCGACTGAATCTCAGTAAACATTATACCCCCCCCCCCCCTCACAAGCTGGAGGGCCTCTGAAGCAATCGCAAGCGCGATGGTGGACTCCTCCAGCGCCCCTGCGCTAAAAGCTAACAAATGAGCCTCAACTGCACTGGCGCAGGTTGGCGCAGCGAAGTCCTCCCCGACGGTTTGAATCAGCGCCGCAACGAAGCTGATGCCCTCAACGCGCGCGGGTAGAATCTCCTCGTCGCACTTCTGAACGACAAAGCCCCCCCCCTTTGTACAAACGACTGCCAACGCGGCGCAAGGGCGGGTGGCTGCAGCGACGACGGCGTCCGCCAGAAGGTCAGCGTCGCGCGCCGCCACCGCGGCGAGAGCCGCACTCAGGGGGGGGGGAGGAGGAGAGAAGGGGGTTGGCGAACCAATATGATAAGCTAAAAATAGATTGACGAGGCTTGCAAGGGTCGCAGCAGCGTAGCGCCAGATGGCAGGGGACGGCGGCGTAGGGGGGGTGAGGAGGGCAGCGACGCGGCGGAGGGCAGCTGCGGCTGGGTTGGAGATGTCATTGTCAAGGTCAATCACGGGGATTGACCGCACGGGTCGCATGGGGACAGACATGAGGGGTTCGAAGAGGGGGGGTACAAGTCGCAGCGTTTCGTCCAAGCGTTGCGACATCGCCGCAATGGCATAGGCGGCGAAGCTTGTGCAAAAACCGGGTATGTCAATCATTTTGACAAGCTGTTTGACCACTGCTTCAACGAAGATGTCGCGCTTGATGGGAGAGGGGGGCGGGGCGCAGAGGATCTGGGCCATCTGCGCAATCAAAACGTCATCGGAGGGAGTCTCTGAGGAGGCTTTAAGACATCCCAGCAGCGCCGCGACCCCGTCCTCGACCATTAACAGATTTGTTAGAAGCAGATTTATCTTTGCAGGGAACCATGCCGGAGCACGGTTGGCGGATGCCCGAAGAGTCAAAAGATTCTCAAAAGCGTGGTCTAAATTTAGAATCCGCGAAAGGACGTCAAACGAATAGCGCCGCAGCGCAGCCTGGGGTGGTGGCGTGCTGACGAAGGAGTCGAACGTGCGGTGCGGTGGCCCGGGGAAATCAGGTTGGGCGGGAGAAGATGAGATCTTAACAGATTCTTTAAGTGGGGCGAAAGCTGCGTCGATGAGCGCGCAGAGGGTAGGGGGGATGAGGGGCTCCGCGGCGAAGGGTAGGCCCTTTGAGGAGAAGAGGAAGCGAGCGAGGGACGCGGCGCCATAGGCGACCTTGTTGAAGTCGACGCCTTGTGGAGGGGGGGGTGGATTCGAATTTGTTGCCGGTTCTGTGGGTGGGAAGGATGGTTCCGACAAGTCGAATGCGACGGGGACGAACGGAGTTTGATGAGGCCAGATGAGGAAGGAAAAGATGTGGGAGATGAGGACGTTGAGCTGCCGCTGCCGCCGGGACGAAATGGAGGCAGCGGACGAGTCGTCGGCAACGTCGTCGAGGCACAGCACTGCAGCCTCCCAGACGGCTATTTTGGAATGGGTTCCAGTAGAAGCCGAATTGAGGTCCAAGATGTCTATGCATTAGAATGAACCGTTTGTCGCATTTGTTACGTTTTCCAAAGTATTCGTCAAGCGCAGCCTCCCATCGAGCCATGTACTTCTGATGTGTACTTTTGACTTGTACTTCGCACCATGGATTACCAAGCAGCTTTTCAGCTGTAGGCTGGGCCAGTACTTGGGTTGGAGATCATCAAGGAATTCCCAGTGCTATACCGTTCTTCCTTTATCCACGCTGTCATCGCATTGCGTGCTTGCCGTTCGACTGGCCCTCTGCCTCTCTACCCCACGAGCTTGACGTTGCCACCCTCCGACTCTGCTCTACTTTAGTCTTTTTCTATCTAGGATAAACGTAGCACTCTCCCCTTCCCTTACGCCCATGGCCGCTGCACTTGTCCTCGCTTTTACCGTCTTTGTGGCCTTAGGCTCCTTCCTCGTAATTTCACCCTCATTCGCATGTCCTTTGTTAATTCTGAGCGATCCAACGATAGAAACACTACATTTTATCT
>JAIYDP010000020.1 GCA_027487435.1 Verrucomicrobiaceae bacterium
CATTCAATAATTTGTGCGTGATGTGTATATTCATTCAATTATTTGTGCGTGATGTGTAATATTCATTCAATAATTTGTGCGTGATGTGTATATTCATTCAATTATTTGTGCGTGATGTGTAATATTTATTCAATTATTTGTGCGTGATGTGTATATTCCTTCCATAATTTGTGCGTGATGTGTATATTTATTCAATAATTTGTGCGTAGTGTGTATTATTCATTATATAATTTGTGCGTAATATATCGTTTATATTTTGAAATATAAGCCGTACTCCTAACAAGTAAGTCCGCGATTTGTTAGTCCCAGGGGAAATCCGCTCCGTCGTCATCGCGCTCTTCCTCGACGCGGCCGTTATCTTTATTTTAGCGTTTTATCTCGACGCCGTCGTGCCGCATCAATACGGCGTCCGGAAGCACCCGCTCTTTTTCATTAAAAAATTCTTAAAGTCGCGCTCAAGCAGGAACGAGGTACCGCCCCCTTTAGATCGAATTTGAATTTAATCTGTTTTCATTTGAATATTTATTACTATTATTATTATTTTTAAAAAATATCTTCATCATCATTATTGCTTCCGCAATTTTTATTTTTTAGATTATTTTTATTTTTGTTTGGATTGCTTTAACCTAACCGTTTCCAATTTTTTTTTTCACCCCCCCCCCCAGGCAGTCGTTCCGCTGCTCGACTCCGTTGACGCCGCGACCGACGACGATGTCTTAAAAGAGCGCGCGGAGGTGTCCTCGGCGTCTTATCGCGCGCCGCTGGTCGTTGACAACCTTGTCAAGACATTTTCCGAAGCGAAGCGAACAGCCGTTGCGGGCGTCACGTTCGGCGTGCGCGCGGGCGAATGCTTCGGCCTCTTAGGCCCCAACGGCGCGGGCAAAACGACGACTTTAAATTGTTTAATCGGTCTGTTATCTTCAACCCCAATCACTTTGACAATGACAATTCTCTCAAGAAGAAAACAACCCCCCCTCCCACCTCCTGACCCCCCCCCGCAGGGGTCTACGAGCCGTCCGCGGGAAAGGCCCTCATCGACGGCGCCTCCGTCGCGGAGACGTCCGCCGCCGCGCGGCTGGCGCTGGGGGTCTGCCCGCAGGCGAATGTCCTTTGGGTTTTGACGCGTCTATTTTTAGAGTGACGCGGTCAGGACTCGTTAACCGTCCTTGAGCACATCCTTTTTTACCTCCGCCTCAAAGGCGTGCCCCCTCGCGACGAGGACGCCGCCGCGCGCGCGTGCCTGAGCCAAGTCGGCCTTTTGGCCGCGCAGTCGCGCCGCGCGTCGGCCCTCAGCGGCGGCATGAAGCGGCGGCTGAGCATCGCCATCGCACTGTGGGGGAGGGGGGGGGGGGGTTATTTCTATTTTTTCTCAGTTTGGCGCTAACAGGCCAGTGCTGGTGGAACTAAGGTTGTTCTGTTAGACGAGCCGACGACGGGGCTGGACCCCGTGTCGCGCAAACAGATTTGGGACATTCTGTTAAGTGTCCGCAAGGGCCGCGCCATCGTCCTCACCACCCACGCTGTCCCGCCCCTACTTTCCCACCGGATTTATTTTTTAGATGGAGGAGGCGGAGGTGCTGTGCTCGCGCATCGGCTTCATCGTCGACGGCCGCCTTAAGTGTCTTGGAGATCCGCAGCACTTAAAGAACAAGTTCGGGGGCGGTTATCGCGTCTACTTCAACCACCCCCCCTCTGCCGCCGCATCCATCAAATCTTTTGTGGACAAAGTCATCCCCGGCGCCGTGAGGGGGGGGGGGTGGAGCAGTTTTTAGAATTTTTCTAAAAAGACCTCAATTTTTTAACTGTATTTTCTTTTTTAAAAAATGTATTTGATCTAATCTTAAATTGTTTTATCTAAAAAATTTTAATTTAATTTCTTGCGTTCCCTTCGCTTCGGCCTTTCTTGAGCCTGCCGCATTGCAAAATAAAGAAAGTGCTTTTGTTTCAAGCGCCATCCTCTCGCCCCCCCTCCCCCTTTCTTTTTTGTTGACTCCACCCCCCTCTCCTTTAAGTAACAAAAGGCTCGATCTTTTTTTATTGTTTTTTTTAAGAATTTGACCCCCGCAGGCCCTCGTCGCTGAGTATGACACGCGCACTTGTACCCCCCCCCCCTCCTTTCCTTTTGACCGACTCAGCGTATCAAGTGTCGTCTCTAAAAGTCTCTGATTTATTTTTTAAACTCGAGCGCTCGGCGGCTAGCGTCGGCTTCACGGACTGGGGGGTGTCGCAAACGACGCTCGAGGACGTGTTTTTGACCATGGCGGGGGTAGGGGGGGGGGGTATGTAACGCTCACTCCTGAAAGGTCGAAACGTTTGAGGTGGCGTCTGAGTCTGTGTAGCCAGGGTTAAATGTACCCAGCAGCCAGAGTTAAATGTACACAGCAGCCAGAGTTAAATGTACACAGCAGCCAGAGTTAAATGTACACAGCAGCCAGGGTTAAATGTACTGAAATTTGAGATTTGAAAAGTTCTTGTCTCAATGACACATTATTTATTTATTAAAATGGTGCGGCGGGTGCGCGCAGAGGGCGGCCGCATGAAAACGAGCGGATGGACGTTCGGTGCCAGAGGGCCACTTATTTTTATTTTATTCAATCTGTTTTCTTTTGATATCGAGCCCATGAATAGTCAAGTCAAAATAAACTGTCCACGTATGAAATTTTTACTCCGCCACCCCTCTGGGCCTGGGGCACTGGGGGGTGGGGTGGAATGGAGGGGGTGAGGGGGCGACCGCTCCTACTGGACCCGCAAGGAGGGGGGGACGGGGCAGCGAGGGGGAGGGGGATAAGGTCTGGACCCGCAGGGAGGGGCGGCAAGTCGAAGCCAATGAGGCGGTTCAGCCGCGAAGAGGGGGGGGGGTCGGGACGGCGACACGACGGCTTGAGGGGGGGGCGGTTCATCGGCGGCACCGCTGCGACGGGGGGGGGTGCAA
>JAIYDP010000189.1 GCA_027487435.1 Verrucomicrobiaceae bacterium
GTGTGGTGTGGTGTGGTGTGGTGTGGTGTGGTGTGGTGTGGTGTGGTGTGGTGTGGTGTGGTGTGGTGTGATGTGATGTGATGTGGTGTGATGTGGTGTGATGTGGTGTGATGTGGTGTGGTGTGGTGTGGTGTGGTGTGGTGTGGTGTGGTGTGATGTGGCGTGCTGTGACGTGATGTGATCTTACATGGTGTGATGTGATGTGGTGTGATGTGATGTGGTGTGATGTGATGTGACGTGACATGATGTGATGCCCGATCGGGCAAGCGTAGCCTTACGCTACCCAGAGAAAGCCGCTGTGAAGAAAGTAGTTTCGAAAAAAGCTTCTGACAACGACGACGAAGCGCTGAGTTGTTTTCTAAAGAATCTTTTAACAGAGCTTTAGAGAAGAAGGCAGCGCCGAAGCGCGCACCCGCCAAGAGCAAACCCGCGGCTAACAGCGACGACGAGTTTGACTTAAGTAGGGAGGGGGGTGGTTTGTCGAAATGGTCGTGTTCGATGTTTATGTGCAGTTTGATGTTTTTCCTTTTGACAACAATTGCCGCTTCGATGAACATCAAAAAGGAAGACAGCTCCTCACGGCGGCAGTGAAAAAGCTGCCAAAGAAGGCACCCAAGTCGTCGGACGATTCGGACGGTGCGAGTGATGGATGGGTCGACAAGAGTAGTCCCTACCCCTTCGCCTTTGATGCGCTTTCAGAAAAGCCCGCGCCCAAGCGCGCGCCCGCAAAGAAGCCTGCCCCCGCAGAAGCAGCGAGTGAGTTTTTGACCGCTTATTTGTTTTCTATTTTGGCTAAACATAAGCGCCGCTGATGCAGCGACAGAAAAGAGAGCGCCGTCGAAAAAGTTGAAGGGGGGCTCCGACAGCGAAGACGAATTTGGTCAGAGTCGACGATGTGCCCCCCTGACTGTCGCCCAGATTTTACAAAGGCGAAGGCTGCGCCGAAGCCAAAGGGAGGGGGCAAAGCGCTGAAGCGCCTGAAGCCGGAGGACAGCGATGACGAAGGGGTTGTGACACATGTGCGGCTGACGCCTTCGGTCTGACGTCGGCAGGCTGGCAAGGCTGTCGACAACCGACCGAAACGTGCGCGGACGGCTGTCAAGTACAGCGCGGCCTCTGACGGCGAGGAGTCTGACGAGTACGACCTCGACGACTCATTTATGGCCAGCGACGATGAGTGAGGGAGTGGATCCCATCTCAGCACATTTTATTATTAAACAAAGACTGTTAACACACTTGCGAGTCCCATAGAGGCTCAAAACTCCAACCGAGGCTCCAGCTTGTTCGGCTCCGGGAGGCGCGACTCAAAATACTTCCCCCGCCACTTCACCAGCGCTGCGACAGCCTGAGGGATTCAACGAGCAAACTTTGTCCAACTTCAACAATGAAAACGAAAGGCAGCCCTTACCAAGAAGTCCTTCTCCAGCATGCGCGCCTCGACGTGCGCGAGTGACGGGCAGTGACGAAGCGTCTCTACCCACCACTCGATCGACTCGTCCCAGTTGCGATCATTGATCACGAACCAGAGGTTTGTCAAGGACGTCGATGCCACGTAAGGCTCGATGACAGAGAAACAGCCATTGAGGTTTATGGAGACTATTTTTGGACTGTTCTGGAAGACCCGAGTGATGCAAATGTCAACTATTTGAGAACAATCTTCAAGGTTCAGATCGCGAAGTGCAGGGCCACCGAGGAAAGGGTCTCGAAGGCTCTCACAGCCGCTGAGGTTAACATCTTGAAGCATGGGGCAGTTTGAGAAGATGTCGGTCACGGCCGCGTCCCCAAGGAGGATGCATCCTGAGAGGCTCAATCTTGTCATCGTATCGAAGCGGATGTGCGGGTAGCGGAGAGAGGGTGTTGACTCAACAGAAAGCTGCCGAAGGGATAGTTGCATTGATGAGATGGCACTGACGTCATGGTCGGAAATGGCAACGTCAGAGAAGACTCCCGGCACGATGTTGAACGAGGTGATGCGTGCCTCGTGGCCCTTTGCATATTCCAGCACTCGCGCGAGGTCACGTGAGGTGATCCAGCCACCAGAGAAGGTGATTGCAAGGCGAAGCCACGGAGGGGCGGCCGATATGGCGATCGCAAGCGCCTTTCGCTGCGTTGAGTTGGAAATAACGACATCAAGCTCGAGGAGCCGCCCGATCTCTCGTCGGCGCGTGAGACTGTCGATGATGGACAGCATCTGGTCGGTCTTCGACTCAGCAACTTCAATTCTTGCGCACCTGTCGTCCACAGCGGCGCAAAAGGCCCAAGAGGTGAGTCGGAGGAGCTTTCGAAGTCTGTCTGCGTGGTGGGAGCCGAAATCCTCGCGACGCTGCCAAGAGGACAAGGTTTTCAAGGGCAAGACCTTCGCCAGAAGTGCCGCGTACGGGCTCAAGTTGCTGCAGGCTGACATTTGATCCGAAGCGAAGGATGCATCATTCGTGATGCGGTCGGGGATCGGAATGGTGCTGCGCAGTCATCGAGGGGACATTTTCAGTGATGACGTTGGCCATGGCGATGCTACCGTTCGACGACGTGGGTTGCAAGTAGTCCTGAACTCGACGGAATGGCCTGGCGCAGCGCGCCGCCTTCTCCAGATTCTGATTTCGTCGCTCTCCACGCGTGGCCTGGAGCTGAGCTCTCATCCTCTAAAGAGGCTGTTGGCTGTTCTTCCGCAAGTGGCTGCGGTCTCTCGGGACAAGTTCGCGTTGCAGTTGAGACAATCAGCGTCTTGTCACGTGGCATGATGGCCCTTCAAGAGCCGCTTCGTCTAGGGAAAAGGTGGAATGAAAGGGCCTCTGCAATTGAGTTGCTTCGAGAAGCTCTTTGTCGCACGATCGCAGCCTTTTTTGAGCTAGAAAGCGACTGCTTCTGCGGAGCTCTGGGGACGTTCATGGCGTTGCTTGCTGTTGCTGCGCATAGACGTTGAGAAGCCCCTGTTTGTGCCTTCCATCTCGCACTGGTCTGTCAAGACAGTCATAGTAAAGAGCTCAACTTCATGCAACTTTACAGATACAAACGGAGGAGGAAAGTTACTCTTCCCATGCTTTCCATTCGCGAACGTTATTCAATAGATTGAGCTCGTCGTGGGCGAAGATGAGTACCTCCTCAATCTCACCGAGCCCAATCTTTTCTTCCATCTCAGAGATGCTTGAAGTTTCTGAGACAATCTGAAGACGATGCTTCGTCATTTGCTCCACGTTTTTCCGATACAAGTAGTCAGAGGGGAGTTGCTCACAAGCCTTGAGAGTTTCCTGGTAGACTGCGATAAGTTTCTGTGGTGCTTCCACATCGGGGACAATGCCCACAACGTCTGAGTACTTCTTGTATGTCGAAGCTTCAGAACTCATTGAGCGGAACACAGATCTGCTCAATGCTCGCAACATTTCACCTGTATTCTAATCGTATTTGAAATTGATACGGGTTGTCACGAACAGAATCTTGGGAATGAAATGTCTGACGCAGCCATGCTCGAACTGCGGAGGAATTCCCATTATTGAGCATCAGGACTAGTCCTGTCCTTCACCAATCCAGCAAAAAGATCTCAAGGAACGGAACACAAGCGTACACATACAATTTACACAGCTGATCGCTCCCCTTAATCTCCCGCCAAGAGCTCTACATAGTCTTCATAGTACACACGACCAGAAGCAGGATCAACTGCTGCAGCAAGCATTTCGTCAATCTCTTCCTGGTCGGTTACTCTTCTCATTTATGCGTTGACCTGAGAAAATTTCTCTCCCATCGTGGCAACTAGCTTCCGGAGTTCCTCAGCCTCAATCCATCCTTTCTTCTCTGGATCTAGCACCTGTGGTGTTAATTCAAGCGGGGAAAGCGAGACATAAAATGCCTCAAGTATTCTGTCTTCCGAGTCCCTAATGTTGGATTGATACTCCTCGCCGAGAAGTCGAGTCATGAGCGCCTCAAACTTGTCGTAACGGATAAATCCAGTGGGCTCTTCTTCCTCTATCTGCCCATGAGATCAAAACTTCCAAAAAAAACTTCGTGGATCCACTTCTGAAGAGTTTTCTCCGTTGGATTTACGCCCAGCGACCTGATAATGGTTCCGATTTCGCTATGACAATCACATTGATCGCAATGATGTTAAATACCGAACATCGCAAACGCCTTTCCCTTCTCTGTCAAAAACGTCGAATGCAGCCTTTATTGTCTCTTTCAGTTGGCCAATATCACGCTTCGGAAACTCAGACATGCAACGACTGCTTTTTTAATTTGTAAAAACGACTTTGTTACAACGTTACAGCACAATCCCTGCAGCATAGCTGACGGACGAATCATTTGAGGATTTGCTATCAAGTTAGAAACGGGATTCTCAAGTTTACGCCATTGATGATTGCGCGTATGCAACGAACTTGACCGTTCTTCGAACACTTGAGAATTTCAAAGCCTGCAAAGTCACAACAGCGGCTTGCGACCTACTTGCAGCAAAACCCCTATTGGGTGGCGCCCACAGATTGTGTTTTGGTAATCTGACAAGTACTTCGCAAAACCTTCCTCGGTTCTTAGAAAACAAGATCTCCACGCACTGGGCTCTGGCTCTCAATCAACTTCATCCCCTCGCGGTCGAGTGCTTCCTATTTCTTAGACCGCGTCAGTATTCTTCTTACAATACTTGCAGAGATGGAACCGAACGATTTGTTATAATACGTGTAGTCGAACTTCCGCCCCCAATGGCAAAAGTCAGAAGAGATGACGAAGACGGAAGTTGGGTCTGCCAAATACGGGGCTAATACACCTACGCATTTAGCAGAACCCTGAGATGAAATAGACGCCCCAAGCTCTCCTCGGCAGCAAAGGAGAGATTTCCAACGACAATTGGAATGACGGCGATGTCTTGACTTCAACCGTGAGACAGACAGTGACAGTCAAGCGCTGCTAACTTTTTGAATAGCTTCGCTATGTATGGCAAGTGCATCTCAATGCTGTGCTCATCCTCCTGCCATCGTCAGCATTGCGAATGAAGCAAAAAACATCCTGCGAAGGGGAAAGCCACTGGAACAGCCCCGTTCTAAATAGTGCTTGAGAGACTTGGGCATCAGGCTTACGAAACGCCTCAAACAAACGATCTTTATCAACTCGGAGGCTTCCCAACGGAGTGCACAGATTGCTCGCACTCGATCTCTTCCGTTAGCGGCAACAAGAACGACGCCGCACAATGCGCACTTCTCGAGGTAAAAACGATGTGATGGCCCAAGGATGAAGACGCGTTTCCTGCTTCATGATTTGAGATTTTTCATCGCAGACACTCCATCAATGG
The DNA here is from genome assembly GCA_027487435.1 of Verrucomicrobiaceae bacterium. GTDB lineage: Bacteria > Verrucomicrobiota > Verrucomicrobiia > Verrucomicrobiales > Akkermansiaceae > UBA956. The sequence goes on from JAIYDP010000189.1 coordinate 5,270, forward strand.
CAAGACTCTTGTAGCAATATGCAGCTGTTGGTCCCGAATACGAGTAACCAGCATGGCTAAGAGAATAAGCATAACAGCAATTCTTCAGACGGGGCAATGATGGCTCTCGCACCTGCGGAACGCTCTTCAGTCCGTGCCTGTTCAAGGAAGGATGAAAGGTCCCGATCCAAACTGCTCTCTGCCCCAGATTACATGCGTTAGTAATAGGCTCAAACCACTTCCGCTGTACCAAGAACCAGCGTGTGATGCTTGTCTGTCGTACGATCGACTCATTTTTACACGTTAAACAGTCTTTACTATCAGTCTTTAGAATCATGTCGTCTCCAAGTGAAGTGTTGGATAATAAGGTTGTGTTGAAGTACATTTCCATTGCGACTCAAGGGGGAGGGAGAGATTTTCTCAACGCTGTTGAGCAGGCCCTCGCAGATTCGTCGTGCTTTCTTTTTGGAGAGCTCCTTTCGATCGGACAGGTGCTGCGGATGTTGTGCCTATGACTCATTTCTCTCAGAAATACAACTTCAAAGACTCTCCTGTTCTCAATACGCTAAATCTGTTTGCTCACGGAACCTTTCAAGAGTTCAATGACTGTTCAAGAATCTCCTTCCCTCTGACCACGTTAGGCTCAAGACCTTGTTTTATCACCTTAACGCCTGCAATGGTCCGTAAGCTCAAGAAACTCTCCATTGTATCAATGTGTGCAGAGTCCAAGGCAATATCTCCTCCCCCCCTCGCTCACAGTCAGTGTTTACGCTACGGCGCTCTCTGCAGCGCCTTGGCCATTCCCTCTGTCCGCGAGCTTGAAGACATCATCATCGAAGCCATTTATGATGGCTTAATCCTCGGCAGCTTCGACCAAAAAGCTGCTGCGTTCCACGTTTGACCCCTCCTCCGCCAACCCACTGACCCAGGTCACTGAAGCCATCGTCCGAGACGTTCGTGTCGAGCAGCTGGACTCCATCATTGCTGACTTATCGCAATGGTTGCTTTTCTATAATTGTTTGACGTCTCAGGGCTGAGCGGTGTGCGGGGATGATCAGCCACTTGGAAGAAACGGTGGCCAAGGCATTCGACTTGGACGAAAAATTCGCCGAGCACGCGCGTCAGCACGAGCAGTCGCTCACCGAAGCGAAGCGAAGGGTGATGGAACCTCGAGCAGCGCAGTTTGACGGTGATGACGAGCTCGCAAGGCCGAAAGCGTTTGGCTGCCTTGTCAACTTTAACAACAGAAGGCGAATGAAGTTAAAGCACGGGCTGCGAGCTGACCGGCGCGGTTGATGTGTGCTTGATGTGTTTGATTGATGGGAAGTGATGATGGTCTTTTGTAAAATACGTTGTGTCACTTCACTGCTTGATGGCACATCAGCAATCTGGTCCATGTGGGGTCCATTATAAAAGTTTCCAAATCCGCAACGAATTCAAACTGCGTCGCTGCTCGCGGCAGGTGCAAATGCCGTGCGAGCAAATAAGCAAACAAAGCCATCCATCAACAAGTGCAAACATTCAGTTTCTGATTTCGAATTGAGTCTCCCCTCAAAAAAAAAGGCAACCCCCCCTAACTTACGTCCCCTCGGCCTTCATGATCAAAGCAACTTCCCTGTTGTAGAGAATGTCCTGAACAGGACGTGAGCTCAGAGAGGGGGGGGGGGGCACCGACAGGTCCGCCTCGCGCGTCGCATCCGCCTTGGCCTTGAGCTCTTTAAGGGAGGCCTGCGGTGTGAGGTCGCATCCACATAAATTTTGATGGCATCACATCACATAAGTCAAAGTCAAACTAACTTCAATGGCCGTCTTGCCCTTTTCCAGCCGACGCAGCGTCAGCTCGTTTTCGTCCTGCGCATCAGACCTCACACGCTCACATCAACCAACAGCGCCTCAACCGCGCGCAGCTGCTTCAACAGCCGCTGCAGCGTAAGTGGGGGCGCTCGCAGCGCACCTCTTTGCTGACATAGCTTTTGGGGTCCTGCAAGGGACGGGAAAACATGTCCTACGAAGGGGAGGGGGTTACTATTGACGCAAGGTGGAGCGGAAGGGTGGGGACGAACGTCTGTAGCGGTGGGGTAGGGGCTGGTTGGGAGGACCCTGTCGGGTCAGCGGCGCCCCTCACACTTCGATTGCAACTCACGAGGGGTTAGTGCTGACGTCGTAGCGCCGCAAAAGCTCGTCCGAAAGGTCGTCCGCGTAGCCGTTGGCCGCCTCCACAACGACTTCCTCCGCTAGGGCCTCCGACGACCACACGAGCATCGCCTTTGCCGCAGCGGTGCGCTGGGGGGGCGCTGGTGCCCTCGCTTTCGCCGCCGCAGCGTCGCGCGGAGCATCAGCGACGACAGCTGCTGGCTCTACCGTCGCCTTGGCGCCCGCACGCGCTGAATGCTCTGCCACGGTCGCCGCAAGCGGAGGAGGAGGGCGAGCCACCTGACCCGCCCCTTCAGTCACTGGCAAGAGCTTGCGCTTGCGAATGAGCCGCAGCCGCAGCGCCTCTTCGGCCGATAGCGCCGACTCCTCCGATGCGTTCGACGGCGCCTTAGGAGCAACTTCTTCCGCAGGGGTACTGTCTCCTCGCTTCGAAGCGGCAGCCTTCGCGCGCAACTTCGCGCCAAGAAGCTCCTCCATCAGCCGCTCCTGCTCCCGCAGCCGTGCAGATTTCTCCTCCTCCGTCTCTGGCGCTGGCTTGTTCATGGCGGAAGGCCTCTGAGGCTTCTTGGTCTCCAATCGAGGGCGGATAAGTGGGCGATCAGGGGGGGGGGATGGGGAATCAAATACGTGCTTGATTTCTGTTTCTTGCGTGCTCGGACGTGGGGGAGGGTAAATCGCAACGGAGGGATTGCTTGGCTTGCGCGCAGCGGCTTCTGGCGCTCGATTCTGGGCTGCGATGCCCGCAGGGTCTGTAGCGGCTTGTTTGGAGAGGGCGAGCTGAAGGAGGAGGGGGGCGACAGACGACGAGGACAAAGGGGCAGATTGAGGGCGATAGGTGGGAGGCAAAACGGATTGCAATGAAGGGTGGGGTTGGAGCAATGAGGACGAAGAGGTTGCTTGTGACAGCCCGTACGCGTTGCCCAACAAGTTTTGGCTGACAAGCGAGTCCGCAAGAATCTTTGTGGCGGCGTTCATCATAGCTGGAGAAATAGAAACGGGATTCTGATACCCTGATTGTGCAAGAAACGGCCTGTGCTGACCTGTGAGCAGATGGCTCACTTGGGGCGACCCATGAGTGAAAAAATACGGAGTCAGAAGTGGCTCCGCTGGAGAGGGAGCAGCTGCTGGATACAAATGCTGCAGCAGAGGGCCTTGTGCACCCGACTCACGTTGCAGGGAGTAAGGAGCTCTGGGGGCTGACGTGGCTCGTTGCTGATTGCCGGCTTGTCCAAGGAAGGACATTCCTGAAGACTAACTCTAACAACTAAAAATGGTTGGACGCAGTGTTGACCAACTAATGCTGAAGGCTGGACGTGCAAACATCAGCAGCCAGATTGAGCATCTTCAGAGCAAGCATGCAGGCACTGGACATCCTGACATCTCAAAATGGTTTGTGCTGCATTTTCCGAACGCGTGACAACGCAGGGAGTGGGCCGTGAACCACCACAGAGACAGCCTTGCGTCTTACGTTGGCCATAAAACCCTTCTGCGGTATTTTGCAGTGGCTGAAAATGAATCCATTGCCAGAATCCGATTGAAGTATCTCACGGTACTCGACCTCACAACGCTGAGCAATAACACCATAGAAAATGCTCAACCCTTGCGGCCGGCCTCCGAAAAAGGTCAAGGAATAGTTTGATGTAGAAGTATATGTCACACCGTGCTGGGAATAACGTCTTTGTACACTCACTACTTAAAGTCCTCGCCGAAACGGCGCCCGTTTTACACTTGACTCCGCTTTGACGGCGTCAGGTCGGACCCTTCAGAATGTCAGCGCGGACGAATTCGGACTGACTCTGACTCTGACGTCGCCTGAGCCGGAACCGCTTCGACTCCTTTTGTAATCGCGTCGTACTCCGTCTCCAACAACTCAGTCGCTTTCTTCGTCTTCCTCTTTGCCTCCTTGCCCTCGTCAGCGTACCTACAGACGCATCCCAACAACCCTCTCACACACACATAATAAAAAAAACATCTGACGCACCAATCGGCCTGCGTACGTCGAGTCCTTCACAGAGTAAAACATCGGACCAAGCTCCGCAAGCCACTGCGGCTCGACGGCAGTCGCACACATCATGTACTCCTTTGTCGTGAGTACCAGCTCGTGGTACACGACGTAGTCCGGCGTGATGCCCATCGACGATAGCGCAGATGAGGGATGCAAGTGACACGGCATGCCGGTGCGCAGGTTTTGGTACTCTGACGTGCCCTTCAGCCGCGCTGCGTTGGTGAAGTACGCCGAGCAAATGCAGCGGCGAACGACGTCCCTGCTGCATGAGGGACTAACGATGACGCAGACCAGTCGGTGCCACAGCTCGTGTGCGGAATTTTGAGTGACGTCATAATATCGAGCAGCTGGTCGCGGATCTCGCGCGCCTGCCGGTCGTGAGGGGCCTGAGAGCGCGTCTGAACCTTGCGGAGCGTCTTGGAGTTTAGAAAGCTGTCCGCACACCAATCAGAGCGGTACGAATTTGCCTTCCACAGCGTGTACACTTCGCCGTTAGTTCTCCACCTCATGCCCCCACCATTGAGGAGCGTCAAATGGTCAGACTCGGGGACGGAAAACTTCTCACGCTTTGCGTCACTCTCCTCCTCCCTCTCCTGCCAACGTCAGTGCAAGAACCCTGCGGCGCACCCTCGGCCGGAAGAACACGTGGCTAGGACCCCCTACAGACAGCATTGACACAATAGTCAGAATTTCGGCCGTGCAATTGACATCTTGTGCGGTCAAAATCATCTTCGACAACGCTGGATCGAGGGGAAATTCGACCATCTGCCGCCCCGTTGGAGTGAGTTGACCCGCCGCGTCGAGTGCGCCGAGGACCCAAAGTTGGTACATTGAGTTCATCAGCGTCTCTCGTGGGGGGGGGTCCATGAAATCGAACTTGAGCAGTTCGTCAATGCCGATGGACTTGAGGAGGAGGACAACATTGCTCTGGGGGGGTGGGGGTTAAAGGATCAAAACACGGCTCACGAGGTTCGTCCGCTGTATCTCGGGGATGTTGTTGGACAATAGCTCGTGCTTGAAGCACGCCTCCGTGAACAAATGCCAGCAAACGCCAGGCCCCGTCCGACCCGCACGGCCCCGTCGTTGCGTCGCGTTCGCTTGGCTGATGGGCGTGACCTGTAGCGCATCCATGCCCATTTTGGGGTTGTAGATTTTCAGCTTGCTGAAGCCGCTGTCGATGACATATTTGATGCCATCAACAGTGAGAGACGTCTCCGCAATGTTGGTCGCAATGATGACCTTGCGGGTGCCTTCCGGCGCCTTCTGAAAGATCTTTGCTTGCAATTCCGACGGCAACATCGAGTAGATTGGCAAAATCCACAACGCTGGCAGGGGGGAGGGGGGTCATTGAAATAGGAGGGACGTCGCAAAGCGCAAAGACTTACGGCTGACGCCTTCAAGCTGTGCCGTCTTCTCCTGCAGGTAAAACGCCACGGCCTCGATGTCGTCTTGGCCCGTCATGAATATCAAAATGTCGCCAGGCCCGCAGGAGAGGTGGATTTGCATCGCCTGTTTGACCGCAGCGTCCACCCAGTCCTCTTGCGGCGTCCTGCATCAGCGTCAGACTCGGGCTGCGCCACAGAGTGGAAATATTGGAGAGATCGTGGGAGATTACTTTGAGAAGAAGGTTTCAACAGGAAACGTCCTGCCGGGGATTGTAAAGACAGGGACCCCCCCCAAGAAATTTGAAAACTTGTCAGCGTTTAAAGTTGCGGATGTGACAATAAGCTTCATGTCGCGCCGGCGTGCAACGACCTCGTCCCGTGAGAAAGGAGGGGAGAGGAGGGGGGGGGTACTTTTTTCAAAATTCCGAACAGTACGTCTGTGTTAAGGGACCTCTCATGCGCTTCGTCCATGATGATGACGCTGTACTGGCGCCATCAGGCGCTGGGGGAGGGGGGGGTGACCTTCTCCAAGTCGTTGTCCTTCAACGTCTCCCGCAGCAGGATGCCGTCCGTCATGAACTTGATCTTCGTCTGCTCGCTCGTGCAGTCCTCAAATCGGATCGAGTACCCGACGACGGACCCGAGCTCGCATCCGACCTCGTCGCTCACGCGTTTGGCAACGGACATTGCGGCGACGCGTCGCGGCTGGGTGCAGCCGATGACGCCGTCCATGCCGTACCCCTCCTCGAACTGCGGCGTCAAATCTACTTCAGGCAGCGTACAAGGTACTGCGCGATCTGTGTCGTTTTTCCACTCCCAGTCTCGCCCACGAGAACGATGATGGCGTTCTCACGCACGATCTGAAGCAGCCTGTCGCGGACTTTGAACGCTGGAAGCGAGCGGCGCTGCTCCGCTATTGTTTTCGACATTGAGAACTCCGACGCAGCCTCCGACTTGCCCATGTGCGACGAGAACTTGCTTCGCGCTTTAAAATCTGTCTCGTTCACTTGCGCATGAATTGAAGCAGTCAAACACAACGCACCGGGCATGAACGGCTCGTCCTCTTTCCCCTCCTCCCCCTCCTTCTTCTGCACGCCAATCGCATCACCCATCGCAGATCCTTCGACCTTCCAAAACTTGGCAGTGCCTTTCTGTCTGTCGCGCCGCTGACGAAACTCGCGCAAGTAAGCTGACCCTTTCTTCGAGATGATCGCCTTGGGTCGGAGGAGGGAGGGGGTTAGGTTGGCTCACCCAGTAGCAGTACAATGTCCGACGTCGGGTCTCGCACCGTCATGACCGCGTCTTGCTTCGTGGTGAAAACGATTCGACCGTCCTGCACATCAGGCACGAATCAAAAGCGCAACCAAAAACGGCGGCTTGACGTCGTGAACGACCAAGTGCACGCGCGATGCGTCTTCGTCATCGTCGTCTTCTAAATCCCCCACCCGCACAACGCCGCTGGTTTTGAGCCGATTTTCCTCCCATCGATCATTGTCGCGTTGATACGCGCTCTGCTTTTTCTGCCTTGTGAATTCAAACGCACACTCGGCAAACTTTAATGGGCTTTGGCTTCTTGAAGGAGTCGTCCGTCCAGCCGTCAAAGGTTTCCTTTCCTTCATCCACGACGCCACCTTCGTCTTGGTTGTACCACTCCCGGTCCAGCGCACTCTCATTATCCTCCCTCATGCGTCAGTCTAGGGCTCGAGGGAGCAACCATTCGCCAGCGGACACGCCCCTGCCGTGTAAGGACTAATCTGGCACCCCACGAACTGTGTTCTGTCTTGGGCCAACGAGGTCAAGGACTGCTCAGCCTCACGACGATGAGAAGCGGGCGCCGAAGAGTGCGCCCCAGAAGACGCAGGCACGTCCCAGCGAGCGAGGTTTTTGAGAGCGGGGGCAGTTGTGCTCGACGTCGTCGGCGACTCTGCTGTGCGATTGGAGAAGAAGTTTCGATCCTGGGGGACATGATTGAAATTCGTGAGATCAGACATTCATCTTTGGTTTCTTGACATGCCGCTCATGAAGTTGTTCGAACACAGAGCTGTCTACTTCTTCATCTTTCCTGAGGACTTCAGCCACATGAATTTGTTGAAATAAACAGAGAAATGACTTTGTCTAGGTCCATAGCCCTAGGTCTCATGTACGTCCGAGGCTTCGAAGCCTCAATGCCCTTCTCCTCACGCATTTTTTTGGCCAGTTCCCCCAATCCGTAGCGTGCTTCAGCTTTTCTTTGATCTTTCTGGTTTGTGAGAGATGAAATTCTTTCTCGTGCTTTGACTGGGATCATGAGACCACCGATGGCTCCGTCATCCGAGGCTTCCAGTCGATGCATTGAAATGGTCTCTAACAAAGAGATAATTTAATCGTTAACCTGCTGTTCTTGCATGATCAATTCGGGAGAAGATTACGTTCGAAAGCTCATCAGTGATGCTTGCACGATCAAACTGGACAATTCAATTTCGCTACCTCGATGGTATCAGAGTGCGAAGCAATTGCTTCGACAAGTTTGGAACTAGCCACCGCTTGTTTCTTACTTGTTGCAGGCTGAGGTGCATAGAAAGGAGAATAACCTTCCAATGGCCTTCGTTCTCTATTTCAGATTCATTAGGTTTCTACTTCGTGGTTCGTCTTAATGGCCAAGTATTGTCATAGAGATCATTCCAAAGCACAGGCAGTTCGATCTTCCCCAGTTCAGGCAGGAAAAATTAAATTTCAAACGGGTCGAGGCTCTTCTTCTTATTCTCAAGCATTCTAGGAAGCAAACGACATCCTTCGCACTGTTGAGCAGATGAAACTGGAACTCATCAAACAGTTCGATGATGAACGGAGAGTATGTTACTCGCACGTCATGACTCTCAGCCTTCAGATTCACGCGGTTCCCGATCGGCGCTCGGGAGCGTCGGATCGAGCTGATCGGGTATCGACCTCTCCGTGTCTCTCACGATGTCACAGCCGCCTTCGTTGGCGCAGTTCACAGTCCTTCAAGCACCTCAGACTGATGCGGAAACTGTATCCTCATTGTCTTGTCGTCCTTATCGGCCGTTCTCACGACGCCAGATCATCTGACTCTCTTCGAAAGATGTACCTACCTGGAGATTTGGTTGAAGAATTTTCAGCCTACGCAGAGCGAAATACGAGACTGAATGTTGAAAGCTGCGGAATCCTTGCTGGCGTTCTTGTTCGCTCTTGCTGTCCATGACTTACGTGTAAGGAGCATGGATGTTTTAGAATCACAACCGTCATCCTGCCCAAACAAGCAGCCTCCCGTTGTCCTCCATCTAATCATGATAGGACGGGACGTCTGATTCTTGTGCGACCCGAAATGAAGAGGAGGTGTTTGCCGTTTTGGATCAAAATCAACTGCTTTCGATGGGCTGGATTCACGTTCATGTGTCAACATTTCTCTCATTCTACAGACACACCCTACCCAGACCGCGTTTTTGTCGTCTGTTGATTTGCATATGCAGTTATCGTATCAGTGGATGCTTCAGGAGGCCATTGCAGTGGTAGTGTCTCCGTCAACGATTCCCTCGTAAGTCATGAGGAGGAACGTGCATCCTCAAGACCATTTGCGAAGTGCTGATGTCGAAGGCATGGAGTGTTTCGGATAACTACAGCTGGAATGCAGTACCTTGCGGGGTGTCAAATTCGAGGATTTCATCCGCATGATGTTTCTTTTGATTTGTTCGAGAATTGTGTCCACGTGGAAGTGGCTATGAAGTCGAAGGTCCGCATGATTGATTTACGTTGATGCAAACGGTGTGAGCGCGTTGTGTCAGTGAAGTGTGGTTTACCTAACTATTATTTATTTATTGTTTAGAATCTGTTAGTGCGTTACTGGGCAACGGAGAATTGGAGAGACTTGCCTCCTAGAGCATCTGCGCATCATTGTTGAATAGATTAGCATCGCTCACCAGGCCTCTAGTCAACTGTGCACGCACGAGAATGACAAAGAGTACGTTTATTTTACAACTGCGTACAAATGAAACAATGTGAAGTTCGGAAGTTACATATTCGACTGACAAAATGATACACGACAAAATGATACACAATGCGTACGAAATGGATGCTTCCAGCAGGGCACTCCTCATTACACATCTCAGATAAGACGAAGTGTCTCTTTTGCGAAACCAAACGATTCTTCGCGCATCGAAGTTAGATGCTAAACACAATGACATCCGCCACGTTCCAAACATGACAACTCAAACGAGAGTCGGGCTCTTGATGAAAAACGAAACGGTCATATTCTGTCGGCAGCACTTCTTAAATCTCACAGAGAAGACCAGCCGATTTCAGCTATGGACCGAAGAGGATCTCGAACAGGTCGTTGCGGACGCGTGACAGATCGTACGCCTTGTTGAAGCCAAGCTTCACAAACACCCTCATCTGCTTGATGTCCTTCACACTGGAGAGGCGCTCAAGGCTTCGAAAGTCGCTGACGCTTGCGGTATTTATTGGGGCGAACAGCCCGATCGAAGTCGTCTTCTGCCAGTTGTAGCCCAACACCCCTCGGAGGACGTCGAGAGAGAGGAACTCCCTCCACTCTGCAAAATCTTCGTCCGAAGAAAACGCAAGCAGCAGCGAAAGGGCGACGGGATCCTCCCGAACTACCTGCAGCATGGAGCAGATTGCAATCTAACAACGAAAAAGGCAACCACAAGAGGCAGTGGACGAGCGACAAAAGTTGTGGTGGAAACTACTCCCGAGCACATCAACGAAGGGGCAGGAGGTGCAAACTTGCAGCCAGCACGTGGCGTGTTTCCAAACGCGATTGTAAGCATCTTCGGTGCAGGTGTGGATGTTTTGACGACTGCTGAGCGAATGAAATGCAGGGCGGTGGGGGTTGGAGGCAGAAGGCGGGCGAAAGGGGGAGTTTCTGGCTGGATGCAGAGAAATCCTCAGTTTTCGCGTGAAAATATGGTAGAGGCGTGAATGTGGGGGTACTTTTAGTGAAACATCGGCCTGCATGCGGCGCAGCACGAACGGCGAAGCGAGTTGCAGAGAGTCATGTTTTTTCGGGAGGAAATCGTGCGAAGGAACGCGAGTCTGTGTAGGGGCCGGGAAGCGACGGCTTGTGGAGGCCCATCCTATTTGCAACATCACGACGCAATGAGCCGAACGGAGGATTGGCTGGAGAACCATCCCCGTTTGTGTTTCTCCCGTGACGTGCGTGAACGAACACTGACCGAGGCTGCAAAGCAGACGCAACGCACCCGGCGTCAGAATGCTCCAATAGCTCGGACACTCCGCGTTCAATCGGAGCCCCTACCGATATGGCGCTTCGAAAACGGACCTCCTTCTCGGCAGCGCGCAACGAACGATCAGGGCGGCGCACGATTCGAAAATAAGCGAAAGATGAGTTTCCGCAGGGACGTGCGGGAATGATCTGCTCATGCTTACATATGGCGAATGCAAATGAAGGATTTGAGGTTCCCGTGATGCGTCGTTTCGAATCACATTTTGTGGTGAAAGTGTGCGAATCCAGACGGGCTGCGCGTTGAGAATTGGAGAATGGTTTGCAACATTATCGGAATCGATCGGAAGCATCGGCAGCTGACGGTGAGCTTTGAGAGCTGCGACGAGAGGAAATTCGTGAAGGATCTGTTTGAGAAGTACATGATTTCGCGGACATCCAAGGATCTCGCTGGGTGCAAATGGTACGATGTGTCATCCACAAATGGCTTCATCCGGATCTGCCTCGCCGTTGTGTCTTGTCCTGAACCGAACGAGGACGAGGTCTTTGGAAAGGCTATTGAGATAATTGACGGAATTCTTCGCACGGAAGGGCAAGACAGACCACGCTATGGTTAACGGAAGACCGAAGACTCAAGAGAATCTCTCCAGTAGCTCCCACTTTGTCGTGTGCTCTCCGACGGCGGCCGAACACTTCCAGCAGAGCAGTCGGCTGAAATTCGGCAGAATTCTCAAACGGCAAGCGAGCAGACGCTCCTGAAGCAACGATGTCTCGGGGTCGCCCCTTTCAGGATGCCAATCTTGTCCTCAATCTCAAGTTTAAAAAAAATAAAAATTAACAGATCGTGGCCATTCATTAACTGATTGGAGGTGTGGAAGGGGAAAAATGGACCACCCCACCTCTGTGTGTGAAAGTGGCATTACCAAGGTCGCCGCCTTCGTAAAGAAGTTTTTCGTGGGCGTCTTGCGCTATGGCGACGCTGACTCGTCTTCGACCTCATCGCAAGAAATGTACGACTCATTTTGTGCGGCTTGTCAGCACTTTGGCTGTTCTCTGCTGCCCCCACAACTTTTTCGACAGTTCGTCCCCAACATTGTGCAGGCTCCGTATGAAGTCTTGTCGGAAGGACGTCTCCTTTTTAAAGGGGTCAGCATTCAACCGCTGACGGACTCTTCGCTTAACGTCTTGAAGACTCTGGTGAACCCTGAGCTTGTGGCGTTTTTTAAAGAAATTGCTGATTCTGGCATTGACGTTGATCAAAGCACCACCTCGGAAGCAGAGTCTGATTTCTTACCTCGGGATGTTGACGAACCTGACCAAAAGTTGGTGGACGCCGGTGAAGCGGGTTTGTCTGAAGATGGAGAGGATACCTCTGACTACAATGGTTCGTCCTTTCTTATATCCAAGGGGGAAGACGATGAGCCAGCGAAGTTTGGGAAACTCTCTCCGTTTATTTCTGGTGTGAATCAAGTTCTTGTGGTGAACTGGGTGATCAATGTGTTTTCGAAAGCCCTCGTCGGGAACATAACGTTCCACGAGGACACGACGAATCGGCATTACGCTTTTGTGGTATTGCAATTTTGTGAAGGCGTCACGAAGGGTGTGGTCAGTCCGAAGCGGAAGGTCAATTTGTGTTTCGATACTCGCAAGATTTCGTTTGAGTACTTGGACTCTCTCCCCATAGAGCCCCCTCTTGCGCCCCAGGATTTGCGCGATGAGGTCAATAGCGCGAAGAAGGAGAAGGTTGTGGAGAAGACTGAAAAGGAACGCAAGCCAGAGAGTCTTCGACGAAGTTCGAGTGAGGATTCTCGAACAAGCAAAAAGGAAGAAAAATCAAACCGGGATGAAGCCAAGGAGTCAAGGGGGTCTGAGAAAGAGAAACGGCGGAGCGCCGGTCGAGGCGATCGTGGAGGAGAAAAGCCGAAGACTTCGGACAATCGTGAAGACAAGCGGGATCACCGGAGTCGTCGAGAAGAGGGAGACGCGAGAACAGGGTCTCGGGAGGCGGAGAGAGCTTGGGAAGGCGATCGGCGGCGAGATGGAGACAGAGCTCTTCGGGAAATGCGGAGAAGTGAATCGGATTCGTCGCGCCGATCGTCGGGGGATTCTCGTCTGCACGATTCCCGTTTCAAGAGCGGGAGTGAAGGGCATCGTTCTCACCGATCACCCCAACGAAGTCGATTAGAATCCAAGTCCCGAGATGGCCGCGAACACAGAGATGAAGGCAGGGATACTCGTGGAGACTCGCGTATGGGCCATCGAGATTTGCGAGGAGGAGAGTTGCGCCACGACGGTCGAGATGTTAGAGTTGGTGATGGAAGGGATTTGCGATACGAAATACGAGACTTGAGGGGTGATGGCAAAGGCGTTGAAGCTAGGGACTTGCGTCACGAATTGCGAGACTTGCGTGGAGATCCTAAAGTCGCTGATAGTAGAGACTTGAGGCTTGAACTACGGGACTTGAGGGCAGGCGAATTGCGCCATGATCCGCGGGACTATCGAGGGGACGGACGATCCGCGAGGGACTTGCGAGTGGATGGACGGGACGGTCGAAATGATTTGAGGGATGTGAGAGTTGAAGCAAGAAGCGAAAGGGACCGAGACTTTCGAGAGGCTCGAGCTGTCCGTGAGTTTGAAGGGAGGGACCTTCGCGATTCGCGGGATCCACGCGAAATCGGACGCGAAAGGAGCCTCCGCGACGTTGTCCGTGACTCGTCGCGAGATGTTCGGCCCGCTCGCGAAGCAGCAGCGGAGGGTCGAGAATACTGGGAGCGGGAGGCGAGGCTGCGCGGGTACGACACTGGTGTGGCTCCGATGCGAGGTCCTCTTCGAAGTGGGAGTGCTCCCGAGGATGGCAGCGGAATCAAGAGGCCCAGAGAAGAATTCGAGCGGATGGATCCAGGGGGGAGGTCGTTCGATCGTCGTGAGGGAGGGTACCCGGAGGACTTCAGGGACTTTGAGCGTGCCAGAGACTCCAAGTTAGGACGCGAAATGATTCTCCGTTCGTCCTCCGAGGCAGAAAGGAGGGGGCTGTACGAAGAGCGCGACGCTGTGCGGAGACGAGAGGGGGAGCGGTTTGAAGACGTGGATTCGAAGCGGTACAGTCGGGAAGGGTTTCTCGACCGAGAGCGCGACCCTGCGTTTTTCGATGAAAGGAGGAGGTATGTAGAGGAGAGGAGGCTTGACGACGTTCGGTTCCCTGAAGAGCTGAGGCGAATGGAGGAGCTCCGAGCCGAAGACAGGAGACAGGAGGATCGTCGAAGCCTCGATGAGCGCAGATTGCGTGAGGAACTCTACGATCAGCCGAAGGGCCATGTCCGTAGTCTTCATGACTTGCCCCCTGACGTGCAGCGACTTGTTTGTAATGGCTCTGCAGTTCGTTTGTTTACTTTTCAGATCATTCTCAGCTCTCTCAAGCTGTTCCCCCGCTGGCTACCCTTCCTGTTCTTCCTCCTCCCCCTGTTGCTCTTTCTGCAGCATCCTATGGGTCAGTCCCTTTGGAAAGTGATCCCAGTGCAGGGGCTGGTTCTGCCAACGCGAACGCGTTGAACGCCCTCCTTCTTGCTCAACTTCTCCACTCACAGCAGTATGTACCGTATCCTCAGTAATGGGTTGCTTGCGTCCTGTAGAACTTTTGACTGGTGTGCGTGTGTGCTTGGTACAACTCGCGATTTCGTTCCCCTTCTTCTGTCACCTCAATTTTCTCTTTCCATTAGTTGTTAAAATGGATTCCTTGGTTGGGTCAGAGTTGTTGATACGCTCGGAGATTGTCAGCGTCTCCTCTGTTTCATCGAAGTACGTAATCCTTTACTTCTGCTCTGGATGGTGCCCAGTTTTTTCACAAACCTCAGCACTTCTGGAAATTCTGGAAAAGGCGAGGACAGACACGTCGGTTGTATATGTCAGTTCTGATCGATCCCAAGAGGAATTCGACAAGGCCCTATTATCTATTTCATTCTATTCCATTCCATTCAGCAGAAGGGACATCAAGAGAAAACTCACTGGGAAATTTCGTACGGAGGCCCTTCCTGCTGTGGTCGTGCTGGAACAGACAGAAGCTGGTGTTTCAGCGGTCTGCTCAGATGGCTACGGCGCATTAATGCGCGATTCATCGCGGTCGCTATTCCCCTGGGGACTGGAGCAGATCTCATCGGTCGTGACAGTGTCTTCGCCAAGCGACGAGCGAGTTCCACTCCAAGACCTCTTCAAAGATAAAGAATACGTTGCTTTTTATTTCAGCGCAAGCTCCAACCCGCGCTGCGAGTCATTTGATGAAGCCTTGGTTCGCACCTTCTCCACCCTCCGTCAACGCCCCGTTTCTCTCGACATCGTCTTTGTGTCCATGGACGAGACAATCCAGTCTTGCGATGCCCACCACAAGTCCCTGCCTTTTCACTGGATCGCAGCCGACGCCGACGCCGCTACGTGGCTTCGCGAACACTTCTGCGTCACTGCCATCCCCACCCTCAGCGTCGTCCACTCCGCCTCATTTTCGACCGTCCGCGCGAACGCAGTCTCGGCGGTTCAAAAGGACCACTCGGGCGCGGATTTCCCCTGGCGCCCCCAGGCGCTTCTGCGCATGGACGCGGAGGGTGTTCAGTCCCTCAACGAAGGCCCGTGCATTTGTGCTATCGCAGGCGCCCTTTCGCCTGAAGTCATCTCCAGTCTCACCACAGCCGCAGAGGAGCTCGCCGCGAAGGGTTTCATCGCGCGCATCATCGCAGGGGACTCGTCGGATGCTTTCGTCTCCCGCGTGAGGGATTTTCTGCACGTTGGCGATGACTTGTTGCCTGGGTTTGCGTTTGTGGACCTACCGAACGCACACAAGAGCCAGTGGGTGCGTGGCCATTCGGTTGATGATGTGCGGAAGCTTGTGGGCGATGTCGCGTCTGGAGACTATGTGTTTTTGAATCCAAAGGACGCCTTCGAAGCAAGTTGAACCTGAACTCAAATAAAATTACCCATTTCTGAAGAGTTTGAGGCAAAAAATTTACTTAAGGACACGTTGGTACCGTTACAGTCCCTCCGCGAGGGGTCGTTGCTGGGACGTCGCTACGAAAACCCGATGGAAAAATTGAAGACGCTGCGACAAGACGATGGAGGCGCAAGGGCGCTCGACGTCGGGAAGAGGTTGTGAAAGGAGGGCAGGGTGAGGTCGCTGAATCGGAAAC
>JAIYDP010000198.1 GCA_027487435.1 Verrucomicrobiaceae bacterium
CTAGTGTTGCGCTGCGAGCCCAAAGCGTAGGCACTTCAGATCCTCGTAGTGCTGAGAGTAGAGCTTTCCATGCTTCTACCGAAGTCGAGTTGACATTGAAGGCACCTCTGATCATCTGGCATTCTGCTGCGTATTTATAGGCAAGAGGAGTATGTTGGCCGGAGCGCAGTAAATCCGCCCTGATGGCGGCAGCACTTTTCCCCTTAGGCAAATAGCTTTGATACGCTTGATTGAGCAAAGGTTTTTTTTGATTGAGGAAATCTGTGAGAACCTCATCCGTTCTCTTGGCATCGATAGGAGCAATGGTGGAGAAGTAAAAGGTATCGAATAATGCGTGGTTCGCGAGAATGCTGTGATCAAGAAAGGAATAGCTTGCAAGCACAGACTCAATGGCTCTGTTGGTGCTGATTAAGGGAGAAGCGTAGGAGTTGCCTACAGGCTGAACAAAGCTTGGTAAGAACGAAGTCGATAGGGCATTGGATCTACGGAAATCAGATATCGTTTGCATGGGGCCGGTAGGAATTTCGAGGTAAGATCCAGATTTGATACCGCGTCCCGAGGTGTTTCCCGATAGCAGATTGGTGCGTTTTTCGGCATCGCTTTCGAAGACATCATCCGCGTGCCCTGGCAGCCAGACGAAATTCATTTCGTGAGAATGCATTCCAGGTTTCTCGTTTCGTAAGTCTATGTTCATCAGTGGTCGAGCTGGGTTATGATGAAGCATGGGCATGCCAGCCAGACGACCATCGCGCAGGACATTGAGAGCGCCTAGACGCTCTGTGCGCTGTCCCGTTTCATAAACCCCACCGTTGGTTGTACGAGCTGAGGCGGAAAACAAGCCGATCGCCTTCGCATTCGATTGAGCGGCAATCGGCGTGGTGTTGGAGTGATAGGCTTCCGATGCAGGGAATGCAGCAACCAAAGGAAAGCGATAGTTTTTTGGAAAAAATCGCCTTAGCGTAGCGGCATCGTGATATTGGAAGTTTAATCCGCCGTAAGCCATTGTCTGGCCTTGTGAAGTAATGGACGCCGTTACTTGGAAGCGATCCCTTTGGCCTCGTGTCGGTTGTTGCACGGCATACTCCACGTGCACTACATCGTTAGATTTCAACCCGAGAACCCCTTGTCTGTTGTCATTCTGTTGACCTGAATCAAGACCTGGAGGGGTCAGCCAGTCAACATCAAAGCCTACAGCTTTTCCCGCAAATCCAGGCCGAGCTTTGATGGGTAAGGTGACATTGCCCGCGGCATCAACACCCGTGAGATTATTTTGATAGTCAAAAAATCTGGTGCCTTTTGCATCAGCAAAACTTGCCCCCGGATCAAGGTAGGGGCCGCAAACCAGCGATTGCCCTGGCCGTAAAATGATGGGTCCGTTCGTGGAGCTACTCGTGGGACTCGACCAGTCGGCAATATCGAGCGCGAAAGATTTTTCTCCTTTTCGAGAGTTATCAACAAACATCTCGTTAATCGAGCAAAGAGAACTACTCTGCGGCTGGTTGTTGACGTGGAAATTGAAGGCCATAGGCACGTTGCGTAACACAACCTGCATGCGGTCAAATTGAACTGTGATATTGTAGGGGTTATGCAATGTGATCAAAGGCGCGTAAACGAGATGCCCCATAAATCGCAATTCGGGCGAGACTGCACGTAGTGAGGCAATCCACGGTCCATGAGCATCACGCGTAACATAGCTGAAAAGCACTTCCACTTTGGCGATCACCGGTGCTGGATAAAAATCCTGCGGTGGCGTTACTGATGACGTGGTAATCGATTCGGTCGCCGCACGGTAGAACGTAGGCTGATGATTCGGTGTGGTAATATTTTTGTAGATATTGTAGTAGCTACGTAAAGCACTCCAGTTCGGATCAGATTCGTAAGGGCCCGAACCTCCCTTGCTAAGTCCAAATGCCGATCGGTAAAGAGTTTTTCCCAGGTATTCCGTAGGCAATGAGGCCGATTCAAACATCGATGTAAGATCTTGTTTCAATCCACCGTTGCGAACATCGGTCAACAAACCCAGTGAATAGGGAGTGACATGTTTTCGAAATTTGCCGATGTCTTGACCTCGACCGTAGAGTTCCAATTGATCGAGACTCACGAAACGATCTTTTACCGAAAGAGCTTTGGTGTATTCTTCAGCATTGGAATCGACAGGCAAAAAATTCAACATCGTGCCGTCGCGTGCCTGAATCACTGATCGATTGGGGCGATGCCCAACGAGTAGGCTTCTTTTCTTTGCCAAAGTATCGTTTTGCTGAGGATCGCGGTAGGAGTTAATGTGCGCTTTCACCCCTTCGTCGGCAACGTGAAATGCATAGTTGCCACGTTTGCTCGTGCCGCTGGAAATAGGCACTAAGCCAGCGGTGATCAAGTCTTCTGATTGCGCTGCGTTTCCGAGTGTTTTCTGGCTCGCTAGCTGAATCGGGTTCTGAAAAGCGCCAGACGCGACGTACCCAAGTTGCGTGGTGCTTTGGTAATTCACGTCCGAAACCAGCCATTTACGAAAACGCGCGGATTTCTCTCGGGTGTAATTGGGCGATGCCGCATCGGGTGAATGATTCCATGATTCCCATACACCAGTGACGTTGAATTTCGTTGGATTGGAAGAAGTGATTTCGGAAGTTGCTGTGATCGATTTGTCTTGTCCGGCGTTTTTTTGTAATTCTCCTAATGCCATCATTAAAGCAAGCCTAGCATTGCTTCGGGCGACAGCCATTGCATTGCCCTGAGACGATGAACGTAGAGTGATCGATGATAGCGAAAGAATTCCTACTGCTAGGATCGTAAGCAAAATCATAAAACTGATGGTAATGATCAGAACAAAGCCCTTTCGCCTTGCTACGATTTTTCGCGGAATAGAATTCGGTTCGGACTGTTGCACGGTTGCTGTTTTTTGGGTTTCAGCGGGAGGTGATTGCAGATTACGGGCATTATATCATTTGTAAATACAGAAAATGATGAGCCTTGTGATCCATCCAATACCAGAGGCGATGAGTTCGTTCGTCCACAGTGTCTCGCGAATGAGGATTTCTTTCTTGGAATCACTCTTTTTCTCTCAAGAGCTTGACCCGCCGAGATTCTGGGTTTACGAATGGTCGCCATATATGAAAGCACCTATTACCGTATCGATCACAGGAGCCGCCGGCCAGATTGGCTATGCTCTCTTGTTCCGCATTGCCTCTGGTTCCGTTTTTGGTTACGACCAACCGATCAATCTTCGCCTCATCGAGATCGAGCCCGGCATGCCTGCGCTCGCGGGCGTATGCATGGAACTGGATGACTGCGCATTTCCCTTGTTGAATCAAGTCACCCCGACATGCGATCTGGATGAAGGATTCCGCGATGCCAACTGGGCCTTACTTGTCGGTTCCGTGCCTCGTAAAGCTGGCATGGAGCGTGCGGATCTTCTCGGCATCAACGGGAAAATTTTCACCGGTCAGGGGCAAGCCATCGCTCGTAATGCGGCAAAAGACATTCGCGTGCTTGTCGTCGGGAATCCCTGCAATACGAATTGTTTGATCGCGATGAACAATGCGGATGGCGTGCCAAAAGAGCGCTTTTTTGCCATGACTCGCTTGGACGAAAACCGCGCGAAAAGCCAGCTCGCCAACAAAGCCGGCGTTCATCAGTCCACCGTTACCAATCTTTGCATCTGGGGCAACCATTCCGCTACCCAGTATCCCGATTTCACCAACGCCAAAATCGGCGGCAAGCCTGCTACCGAGGTCATCTCTGACCACGTATGGCTCAAAGGCGAATTCATCAGTACCGTGCAACAACGCGGTGCCGCCATCATCAAAGCACGCGGTGCCTCCTCCGCTGCCTCCGCAGCGAATGCGGCGCTCGACACGGTGAAAAGTCTCATCACCCCTACCCCTGCTGGCGATTGGCATAGTGTCGCGATCTGTTCGGATGGATCCTACGGCATTGAAAAAGGTCTCATTGCCTCCATGCCCATCCGCACCACCGAGACCGGCACCTGGGAAGTGGTGCAAGGCGTTCCCGTGGATGCTTTCAGCCAAGAAAAAATCGATCTCACCATCAAAGAGTTGCAAGAAGAGCGCGATGCGGTCAAGCACCTGCTGCCACAGTGATTTTTTCCTTTTTGAAAAAGATCGTCTTTCCGTGATGTGATTCGAGGAAAACCGCCCCTTTTGCAAAGGGCGGTTTTTTTATCCCGAGATCTGAAGTTCAATACAAGGCAATGTTCGCTAAGAGTGTATGTTAAACGCAAAACCGGAAACGAAGCTGGCAGCAACGCAGTGATTGTGGCGAATGGAGAAAAGCCATCGCCACCTGTTCTCCGAATGCGCTTTTAGGGTGTCAGGTATCCAGCCATTTTCCGGGGTTAAGGATATTGTGGGGATCCATGGCACGCTTGATGGCACGCTGGGTTTGTAGGGAAACGTCGCCGAGAGCCTCGCGAATCCAGGGTTTTTTCGCAAGACCGACTCCGTGCTCGCCCGTGATCGCGCCGCCGTTATGTAGCACCCAGGTGAAGAGAATGTCTAATGCCGTGTCGGCGCGTTGGCGGACTTCGAGTTGATCGTAATCTTTCACCATGATGTTGGTGTGGATGTTGCCATCGCCCGCGTGCCCGAAGCAGGCAATGGCGAGCCCCGTGGTCTGTTCCAAGGTTCGGGCAAACTCGACTAAATCGACGAGGCGGGAGCGTGGCACGACGATGTCCTCGTTGAGTTTCGTTAGTCCCGTATCGCGCAGGGAGTAGGAAAACTCGCGGCGGATTTTCCAAAATGCCTCGCAGGCGGCTTCATCCATGGCTTCCCTTACGTCGGTTGCCCCCATTTGCGATAGTAAGGCACGAAGCTCGGCTATTTCCGCCATCACGGTGGATTCTGAGCCATCGGTCTCTACCAACAAATGCGCGTCGCCAGGCGGCAAGACATGATCGCCGAGGCGTTTGCGAGCCGATTGCAAGGTAAAGGAATCAGTGATTTCCAAAGCAGAAGGAAGGAATCTTGCGGCGAAAACACCTTGCACAGCAGCAGCAGCAGCAGCGAAGTTCGGAAAAATCGCCGCCAGCATACCGCGGGCACGAGGTTGAGGAATCAAACGTAAGGTGGCTTCGGTAACTATGCCGAGCATTCCTTCGCTACCTGTGATAAGGCCTACGAGATCAAAGCCTGTTTTGTTTTTATGAACTCTACCTCCGCAACGCATGACTTCCCCCGTAGCGGTTACGACTTCCAAGCCTAACACATAATTGCGAGTGACACCGTATTTCAGGCAGCGAGGGCCACCGGCATTGGTGGCGATGTTGCCGCCGATGGAGCAATCTTTCAATGAAGCTGGGTCAGGCGGGTAGTCCCAGCCTTCGGCACGTGCGGCGGCTTGTAAGGATGCGGTGATCACCCCCGGTTGCACGATAGCGACACCATCGAGCGGGTGGATGTGGCAGGCTTGCATACGCATCAAGCTGAGGGCTATGCCACCATGAACAGGAACGCAACCACCTACGTAGCCATGCCCTGCTCCTCGTGTATAGACCGGGATGCGGTGAGTGTAGGCGTATTTCATCACCTTGGCGACATCTTCTGTGCTTTCGGCATAGATCACGACCTCAGGAAGCGCCTTGGCATACCATTTGTCTTGGGAATGGAACTCTTTCGCATCGTCACTGTCATTGACCTTATCCGCCCCTAACAAATCCGATAGTGCACGACCCAGTTCTGTTCTTGGTTCTGGGCAGGAAAAGCGAATGGCACTTTCCCATGAAGGATCGGACGCGGAGAGATTGTTGCTTTGAGCGAAATCCATGCAGGAGGATGGCAAGGCAAGTGCGCCACGTCAAACCAGAATGAGATTGAAAGAATCAATAAAATTTGCAGTTTCTGTTGGCAGACCATGAGACATTTCCTTTTGCTGACCAGTGCCTGTTGTTTTGGAAGAATCGTAGCGAGCGAAGCAGCCTTGCCACAAGAGGGCTTGCTGTTAGATCTCGATGCCGCAAAAGGTATTACTCTGGATGCGGAGAAACGCGTGACCGATTGGAAAAGTCAGGCTGGAGCTGCGCCGCATCTGAATTTTGTAAAACAAGATCAAGGACGAAAAATCGCCGCAAGCGGTTGCCCGAGCCTTCGTGCGCAAGCCACTCCGAATCATCAGCCGAGCGTGGTTTTTCGGCAACAGGAATTGGTTTGCGCTGACGAAGATGTGTTTGATGAATTGGTGACAGGCAAGGGATACACTTGGATAGCCGTTCTCGCTGTTCACGAGCAACGTGTTGGGGTTAAGAACGTCAATTCATTCTTCGGCAACTTGCGCAATGGTGCGATGTATGAAGGGATTTGGGGCTGTCTGGATGATGATAACACCCTTTGGATGGGATCAAGAAATGGCAAATCGTTTGGTCGTTTTGATCGCAATAATCCTCGGGTCAGTGGGCCGATGTTGGAGAAAAATGTTTTCCATATCGTTTGTGGTCGCATGCAAGCGGGGACCGGCGAAGTAAAACTCTCGCTTCATCTTGGCTCAGTAAAAGCTCATGCCGAAGGTGTGTTTCCCGTCAATCCGCAAGCAAATCCATCTCGCATGGCCGTGGGACAAGAGCGCGATGCGATCGAGCATCCAGGGCATGAATCCTTTGATGGAGAAATCGCTCGCTTTCTGTTATGGCGCGGTGCTTTGTCGGACGATGCTCTGACGAGCGCCATGGGGAAAATGGCCAAAACCTATGGAGTCAAACTCATCGAATAAGGCGGCATTCGCATCACGCGTTTTTGGGCGCGACACGTGCATGACACCACCCGCGGTGCCAATGAACGTCGATGGGGGTTTCATACAACGCAGTCAGATTCTTCGAAGACAAGACCTTGCGCGTTAGGCCATCGGCCAGGATGGCGCCGTCTTTGAGCAAAATCACACGCTTGATTTCTGGTGGGATTTCTTCGGGGTGGTGCGTCACCAAGACGACGGTACAGTCATTGGCTATGGCCTGTCGCAAGCTTTGGATGAGTTGTTGCGACCCAGCAAAATCGAGTGCGGTGGTCGGCTCGTCCATGACCAAAACTTGGGGTTGATGAACCAGAGCGCGGGCGATGAGAAGTCGCCGTATTTCGCCAGAGGAAAGGTGGGCGATGCTGCGGTGGGCGAGAACATCGACACCAGTGAGCTCCATGGTGCGTAGGGCTCGCTCTTTTTCCGCAGCCGAGAAACGCATGTCGCGAGTTCTGCCGTTGGCACCACGCAACGCAGAAATCACGACATCGAATGCGGATTCATCATCGTCAAAGTGGCGGGCTTGTTCCGGAGTGACGAAGCCGATTTTATGGCGCAAATCTTCCAAGGACCAGAAGTCCTCACCAAAGAGCCGACAAATGCGCAACGGTGAAAACTCGGTAGAAAGATCGCCCGTGATCAACTGCACCAAGGTGCTCTTTCCCGATCCGTTAGGCCCCACGATCGCGACGCTCTCGCCGCAATAGAGGTCGAGCGAAAAGTCATGTAGAACTCGCCGCTCGCCTCGCCACACAGTCGCATGCAGCAATTGAAAAAAATGCTTCTTCACGGAAAGGCAGGTTAGTTGACCACATTCATGATGTCAGCGAGAAAACGATACATTATTTCTTTTTAGCTTCTCTTTGCAGCTCTGGGCCGTAACCGATGGTACTAAATGGCCCAACAGGTTGACCATCTTTGTTGTAGAGCAGATGGCCCATCGGTTGCTGCGTATAGGCGTAACGCACGGCGATAGGCGAAGTGACATTTTTGTTAGAAACGACAAGTTCTGAGCCCTCGATCTTTCCATCTGCCCAGTGCCATGTTCCGTCCTTGGATTGAATCGCCAGCCATTGAATTGCAGCATCAGGTGTTGGCATCGGTGCTTCAAAACCCTTTTTGATTGCCACCATCAAGCCATGCTGAGCGTTGTCGAAAAAAATGCGAATGCGATTCCCTTCGATGGAGTGTTTCGTCAGTAGCGGCGAAGTATTGAGCTCTTTGAATCCATACACCTTTTGTAGAACAGAACGTGCAAGGCGCTCTCCTGTATCGTATTTGTTCGGCGGGTGCTCACTAGGAGCTCCCACATCGATGGTTACCGCCATGCCCGTGTTTTTTAGCGCCAACGCTTGGGTGAATGCTTGACGGATCTCTGCTCGACCATCGCCGCCGGCGGGGGTGTCTAGTGATGACGAACCGATCCCCGGTAGCTGCACGAAGTGGAAAGGGAATTCGCCTTGGTTCCAGACCTTTCGCCATCCCGTAATCAGCGACTCCAGCTTCGGTTGGTAGTGGCGGCGATCATATTCGTTGCTCTCGCCTTGATACCAGATGGCACCGCGGATGCCATAGCCGACGAGCAGAGAAACGAGATCGGAGTAATTTTTTCCTGTCGCATACGGTTGCTGATTCAGCCAAGAATCGATGTTAGAGCCGCCTACAGCCGTAGCCATAAGCCCAATGGGAACAAGTGTCTTTTCTTGTACGCGACGGGCAAAGAAAAACGCGGTTCTCTTGAATGCAGGAGCTGAGCTTGGCGAACATACTACCCATGCTGCGTCACCGGGGACGAACTGGCGCAAAGCTGGGTAGCTTGCCTTGGCTAGGGTGTCCTCTGGATAATGCCCGCTCTTGTTCGTGCGGATTGCGCCAGCCATGTTCGATTGACCTGCGCAAAACCATACATCCCCGAGGATGAGATTGTTGATGACCTTGATTGCTTTCACACCTTTCAATTCAGAGATCACGGTCAAAGCCTCGCCCATCGGAGCATGATTGACGCTCATGAGTCGATCGGCTGCCATCGCCTCAAGCATGACCCTCCAGCTACCATCCTTTTGAGCGGTGGTCGTTTTGCTCTGACCTTTGAAAGTAACCGTGATGTTAGCTTCAGATTCCGCGGTTCCCCAGATAGGCAGAGAGATTTTCTGCTGTAGAATCGCGTTATCTACAAAAGGTGCTCCTAAAAGCAATTTCTGAGAAGATTCCGGCGTTTCTTGCGCCGATGAAAATCGCGGGAAGAAAACCAGACAACTCAACAGCAGCGCGTAAACCAAATCAAACATCTTTCGCATGCATCAAATACAAGGAATTGACATAAAATCTTACGATCCTCTTTTCCCATCTGATGCGAGTTAGGGCGCTTGCCTCTCATGCTCTTGATCTGCCACGAACCAGAAAAAACGTCATTCGTAGTGACATTGCATCCTTGCCTCCCGAGTGTGATGATCGAATGGAAACTGAGGGGAGACCGAAGGCATTTTTGTTAGGCAAAGAGCGAGGAAACTGGCACACCCTTGCCATCCAAGGTGGCATAGAAGGGACGTTGCTCAATGTCGAACACAGTTTTCGGACTGATGCCCATCGCGTGGAAGATCGTGGCGTGAAGATCAGAGATGGTCACAGGGTCTTTGATCGCGACCAGCGGGCGCTCATCAGCTGTAGCTCCATGCAGGTGGCCTTTTTTCATACCACCGCCGAACATAAGAACACTGGAACCTTGGGTGAAATGACGATGCAGTCCGTAGTGGGCGGGGCTCTCGAGGGTGTCGCCTTTGACAGTGGCTTGATCTTTGGCTTTAGATCCAGGGCCACCTTCCATCATCGCATCGCGCGAGAATTCGCTGGCGACGATGACGAGAGTGCGGTCGAGTAATTTCCGTTCTTCGAGGTCTTTGATGAGCCTCGCGATGGGTCGGTCGATTTCTTGGTGCATTTTTTGCACGACTTCGTGACCGCTCTTGTGGGTATCCCACTGGAAGAAAGGGACATACTCGGTGGTGACTTCCACAAAGCGGGCGCCATTTTCGACGAGGCGACGCGCGAGCAAACACCCTTGTCCAAAGCGACCGGTGTTGTATTCGTCAAAGATTTCTTTTTTCTCGAGACTGATGTCGAATGCCGTGCGCTCCTTGGAAGAGAGCAAGCGATGGGCATTGTCGAGGGAACGCAGCATCGATTCTTGCTGGTGATCCGACATGTATTCGCGGTGAGGAGATTTTTCCAGCAGTTTATTGAGGAGGGATCTGCGGCTTTGGAAGCGCTCTGGAGTCATGCCTCCGGGTGGTCTAACGGATGCGGATGCCTGATCGGGGTAAGGAAGATTCATCGGGCCGAACTCAGAACCGAAGAATCCGCCGGTGGTGAAAGCCTTAAGTTCTTCGCTTTCGCCTACACCTTCAAGCCGCTGGCCGATATTGATGAATGCAGGCATGACAGGATTCAGGGGGCCAAGAACTTTTGCCATCCATGCGCCGATGTGAGGAGCTGCAACAGTTTGCGGAGGCACGTAGCCGGTGTGCCAGTGGTATTGGTGGCGCGAATGCAGAATGGCACCGAGGTCGGGCTGAATCGCAGAGCGGATCAGGGTGCCGCGATCCATGACGGAGGCAATATTTTCCAGTCCTTGGCAAAAGCGGATGTTATCCACTGCGGTAGGAATGGAGGGGAAAGTGCTGAGAATCTTGGCGATGGGGGTGCCTTTTTCGAAAGCTTGGTAGCGCTTGGGATCAAAGGTTTCCGGGGCGGCCATGCCTCCCGCCATCCAGAGGAGGATAACGCTATCCGCCTTCGGAGCTGGGTGTTTGATATCGGCTCCCAAGAGTTGCGGCGCACGAGCCATCCATGCGGCGGTCGTGGAGGCGGTGAGAGCTTTGAGGAAATCGCGGCGATTGTGGAATTGTTGCATGGTTATCGTACGAGTTGGAATTCAGGAAGGACTAGTATGCTCCAAATGAGGTCTTGCACGGAGGTAATGTCTGGATTTTCTCCGAGGGATTGTTGGATGATCTGCCATTCATCCGTGGTGGGTTTACGGCTAAGAGCTTGGAGGAACAGATCCTCGGCAATGGCTTGCGGGATGTTGTTGTTTTTGGTTCTGATATGCTCTGCGCCTTTCTTTAAGAGGGCGGAGAGGACTCCAGCATTGTTCAGATCCATGGCCTCTAGTGTGGTGAGGTCGTTAGGTCGAGAGCTTACGATCTGCTCGCGATTAGGGCGACCAAGGGAGCGCATGAGCAAGTCAGATTTCATCAAAGACGCGCGGACACGGGTGACAGTGGTTTGTGGGGCGAAGTCAGGCTTGGCGGGAGCAGTGCCAGTGATTTGCCAGAGGGCATCGACGAATTGTTCTGCCGTCATGCGCTTGGTGCGAGGTCCATTGTAGATCCACTTGGATTCGTCATCGTTGGCGAGAACTTGTGAATGCGATTGGTAAGCCTGAGATGTGGTAATGTGAGCAATGGTTTTTTTGATGTCGTATTTGTTATCTACGAGGTAGCCAGCGAGGTAATCGAGAAGATCGGCATTCCATGGCTCTGTGCCCATGGAGTCAACGGGGTGAACAATGCCACGCCCCATAAGGCGATGCCAGAGACGATTGACGATGGTGCGAGAAAATCGACCATTTTCTGGCATTGTGGTGAGTTTTGCGACTTGCGCGAGACGAGCTGGCACAGGCTGTGATGGGTCGATTTTTCCGAGTTCAGGGAAGAGCCAGTAGGGTTCCGCGATTTTTCCGGTTGGTTTGTCGCAACGGGCAATTTCGATTTTATCGTTGGAGAATGCTGCGGCAAGCCCATAAGAATCGGTGAGTTTCCAGCGGTCGGTAAAGGAATCGTGACAGGAAGCGCATTTGAGATTGATGCCGAGGAAAGTTTGACCAACGGATTGGGCGTATTGGATCGGCACGGTTTGCCCGGCACTGACTTCGCCACGCCATTTGATGCCGTGGGCAAACCCTTCACTGCCCGAAGCAGGGGCAATGAGTTCGGAAGCGAATTTATCGTATGGTTTGTTTTCGAGCAAGGAGCGGTAGAGCCATTGGCTGATTTGCTTGCGTCCGCCATCGATGTAGCCGGTGCCAGCATAGTCGTTGCGAAGAAGATCGTTCCAGAAAGTGAGCCAATGGCCAGTGTAGTCCTCGTTGTTCGCGAGCAAGGCGCTGATTAGTTTCTCACGCTTATCTGCTGAGGAGTCCTTCTGGAAAGCCTGCAATACCGCGCTGGTGGGAAGCAGGCCTGTGACATCCAGGTGGATGCGCCGCACAAAAGCAGCGTCGTCGAGCGGAGTTACGGGAGAGGATTTTTGTTTGGCGAGGTATGCATCAAGGATGCGGTCGATGGGGTGATTGCGCTTTGCGGATGGAGTTGGTAATTTCGGACGCTGTAGCGAAAGAGGCGGCTCGTAGGTTTTTTTGGCAAAGCTAAAATTCGGCTCCCATGGTGCACCTGCGTTGATCCATGCAGCGATGACTTGCACTTCTTTCTCATTGAGGCCTTTGCCCTTGGGAGGCATGCGAAGGTCTTCATCATCGGTGGTGATGAGGTCGGTGATGAGGCTTTTTTCTGCATTGCCTACTTCGAGGACGAAACCATTGTCATTTTCGCTCATGAGTTCCTCGCGAGTATTCATGGTGAAGCCGCCCTTGTGTTTGCCCGCTGTGTGGCACTCGGCACAGTGCTTTTTGAGGATGGGAACAACCTCGTGGGCAAAATCAACTGCCTTTGCCTGGAATAGCAATGGCAATAGGGTTATGATCGTAAGTGATTTTATAGATCCAATTTGCACAATTTTTACTACGTATCTGTGATGGGAATCTTTCAATGTTGAAAGGATTTTTGCGTGCTTAGAGCTACCAAGTAAGCTCAGTGTTTTCGTAATTTCCAGACGGAATGACGAGGGCTTGATCGGTCGTATTGGTGAAACAAACGTCACCACGAATGATGACATCTGCCGAGAAAATGACTGGGCCTGAGATGCGCAGTGTACGGCAATCTAGCAATGATGGCATGCCAATCGAATCAATCGAATCGACAAGTTTGTAGTGGTCATCCAAGATCACGTTGGGAGGAATGCCTTGACGTTGTGGCTGGAGCATCACCCGTCCGTCATCGCTGACAAGATAGGCATCGGAACGCAGAGCAAAGAGGTCGGCAGTGGTTTTCACTGGAGCAAAGCGGCTACGTGGAACGGCGATCGCAGCGGCGCTGGAGAAACATTCGATTGCTGCACCCATCGCGACTTCGAGCTGGATAACTGGTGTCGATGTTTTATCTCTGGGATCAACGGTTTTACGATTGATGATCATGGGTAAAGGCATGACACCGTTGTGTTGACTGAGGGTCTCTTTTAAGGAATCGAGACGCAGCCAAAGATTGTTGGTATTAAAATATTGGTGGGTATCGATGTCTTGGAATGCGTCGAGATCATCTGCTGGGCACTGAGCTACTTCGCGCAGAAGGAGTTGATGATCCGATTTTCTCACGGCGAGGTGACCGCCTTTTTTATCAGCGGCGGTGCGACGAGTGACTTCCATGAGAAATGCAGCGCCGCTGTCGGCAAAATGCTGTAAGAGTGCAGGCTCCAGCACTGCGCCGAGGTTGTCAGAGTTGGAAACGAAGGCGTATTTCACACCGGCTTGCAAGAGTTGATCGAGCCAGCCACTACCGACGAGAGCTGGGTAAAGATCGCCGTGTCCTGGTGGGCACCATTCGAGATCAGGATCTTGAGGCCAAGCGACAGGATCGAGAGTTGCAGCATCGAGCTTGGGGATTTGATTTTGCATCAATTCCACGTCAGAGGCAGCAGCAAGACCGAGCGATGCGTAGCGTTGGAGATGATGAAGTGTGTCCTCGCTGGTGTTGAAGCTATTCATGAGCAGCAAGCGCACAGGATTTCCCGAACTTTCCCGCAGATGAGTGATTTGGCGCACCATGATGTCAAGGAAATTGGCATCGGAGCGCACCTTGAGCAGGCTTTTTGCAGCTTGCAGCCCCATGCTGGTGCCTAAGCCGCCATTGAGCTTGATTACGACGCATTGACCAAGCAATTGAGGATCAAAGCTTGGGGATTTCGAAGAAATTTCTTCCCAGTTAGGAAGGTCAATTGCCGGTAGAATCTCGGTTTCTGGGATGAGTCCAGACTCGTTACGAAGAAGAGCTTGGAAATTGCGTTCTAAGGCATCAATCGCGGGACGAGCGACTTGGGCTGAAAGCATTTTTTTTTCGATAGCAGAGAAGTCTTTCATGTCACGGATACCGTGCTGAAATCAGGCGAGTGTGCCAAGTGAAAAACACGTTTCTGTTGAATTCATGCTTGGATGATGAGTCGAAAATCCGGAATGCGAGTGAATACCGTTTCGCCATGGCTATTTTGACCAAAATAGGCACCTTGTACTGAGGCATCGTGTGCTACAACATGGTAGCTTTTATACTCAAACGAATCACCATGGGCAAAAACGGGGTATTCTCCTACGACTCCTTCACCTTCCACTACACGGATATCTCCATCATCTTCCCTGACGATCCATTTTCTACCGCGTAGAGTAATGGTTTCATGCGAATGATTGACGATTCGAATTGAATACAAGAACGGATGAGGTTTGTCAGGAGGTGCTTCAAGGCCAGGCATATAACGCACTTCTAAGATTTCTACAGACCAATCGACACATTCACGCATGGGTTTGATGATTCTTTTGATATTGAAGTGATAACCTGGGTTTGAAGAACCGCATGTTTCAATCATTCCAGTCGATCGATTTGATTGCGATGACTTCAATGTAAGGCTTTTCAGGGTCTTCCTCGACGTTCCATTTTAACGTTAACCTCATCGGTCTGCTCTTATTCCAACCAAGTCCATTGAATTGATTTGCGAAGGCTTCGCGAACCTTTGACTTTTCTTTGGCGTAGGCAACTGCAATTTCCTTTCCATCCGTGTAAGCCCGCAAATTGAATGTGCACTTCTTGTCTATGTTCGGTATAGGAGCGGTAGCTTCGTAAGATTTCTCGCGAGCATTGACCACGCAATAAAAATCTTGTGACTCTTTGAGCGAAGAATTATTAAGAAACATGGCTTCGCTTCTATCTCCCTCAATTCCATACGTTTTTGTATCGGTCGAATACGGTGATTCTGCAAATTGACGCAATCGCCCGCCGATCGTGTCAAACAGTGGGTCAAGTTCAATTTTTGCGGGGTTAGAACCAAGTTGATTAACCATGATGAGAACATCTTCTGGAAAACCGTATCCATTGATACCGAAATTTACGTGAAATCGGTAGGTGATTTTGTTTTCTGCGGGGTTGATATCAATGGGTTCTAACGATGCTTCTGAAAGAGGCCATTTTTTATTGGCGAAGCTATTTAGGATATCTTCTTCGGAAATTCTCGTACGAACGAAAGATCTTCTTTCTGAGTAATCTTTGGCTTTAAGGAATTGTGCGACCATTTTTGTATTTTTTGCACTTTGCAGCTCTGGAGTCTTGATCACATCGGTATCCGGTATGTTGGAGTTGCTGGAATCATCTTCTGCCTCTACCACCGCAGCGGAATGATTTTGATCATGATTGCCATCGAGAGCATCTTCGACAGTTTCGTTAGTTAGCTTTATTTTGCTAGGTTCATTCGTAACATTGGCAGTACGAGCCGCATTTCCATTCGATTTTCCTGATTTTCGATTTTTTAACTCTTTTGTGACGGCCAAAATAAATGCTATTGCGGCAAAACAGGCGATAAGCATGAATTTCGTCTGACTCGTAAGAGGCTTTTTTTTCTTTCGCGATGAAGGACGTTGGATTTGCTCGATCGGAATGGCATGTGACTCTGTAAACGTGCTGTAGTGCGGAGTCGATGTGTCTGGCGGATCAACTTTGTGTGAATGGATCGCAGGTGTTGGCTCAATCTCAGGCTCATCATGCGCTAGCTCATGTGAAACATCTCTGCTTACCGGCATTTGCGGAAGCTGAATCAGAGAATTGCCCCTCATGAGAGGGGTTTTACGAGGTTCGACCTTCGGCAATTCTGAAGGTGCAGGATTGACCCGGGGCGCAGAGATCGCTTGGGCTTCTGGAGATGTTTTTTGAGGGGGATACTGTTGCGGGAGCGGAGCTTGCTGAGGCAATGAAGGCGCGGTAATGCTGTTACCGCAATTCGGACATGGCCCTGTGATTCCTGCTAAAGACGCAGGAACGCTCAAGTTTTTACGGCAGTAAATGCAGGAAAAATAGATGTTTGATAAGCTGCTCACAAAGTAAGTTCGTAGAAGTGGTAAAATATAACATTGCGATGCTGCAAGCTGAAATTTTCAACATTGCGGAGATATCCTATAAGTAGCAATATGCATGCCAAAATCGACAACCAAGAGGCTACACAACAAAAAACCAGCCTGATTAGGCTGGTTTTTTCGTGAAATCATAAAAAATGACTTACTTTGCAGCTGTACGAGCCTTGCGAATGATTGAGCGAACGGTCTCAGATGGTTTAGCGCCATTTCCAAGCCATTTCTCAGCGGACTCAAGATCAATCTCGTAATTTACGCCTTCTTTCATGGGATTGTAGGTGCCAAGTTGCTCAATGAAACGACCGTCACGACGCACACGGCTGTCCACAGCGATGATTTTATAATAAGGACGATCTGAGGTTCCTTGGCGGGAAAGTCGAAGTGCTACAGCCATAACAAGAGAGTAATAAGAATAGTTGGTTTGCGATGATGCGCCTTGCAAAAGGCGAAGCGCGGGCGCGGAAGTTGGTAGATTTTTTTTCTCTTGGCAAGAAGAATCTTTACAAAAAGAAGATTTTTTTCGTTGTAGGGGATGTGAGGCTTGCCATGTCGGCAGGGATGGGTAACGTAGCCGCGATGCATTTGTATGACACAATCAGTAGAACGATGAAAGAACTTCTGCCAGTTGACGGCAAGAAATTTCGCTTTTACTGCTGCGGTCCCACTGTTTATGGACCTGCGCATATTGGGAATTTCCGGACATTTGTGCTACAAGATGTTTTCCGCAGAACATTGGAAACTGGTGGGATTCCCACGATGCATGTGCGAAATCTCACCGATGTGGATGATAAAACGATTCGCGAATCGCAGCGTGTTAGCCAGTCATTGATGGAATTCACGGCTTTTTGGACAAAGAAGTTTCACCAGGACTGCGATAAATTGCATTGCCTACCTCCCCATGTGGAGCCAAGTGCGGTAGAGCACATTCCTCAGCAAGTCGCGATGGTTCAAGAATTGGAGCTGAAAGGTCACGCCTATCGGTCCGATGATGGATCTGTCTATTTCAATATTGCCTCGTTTCCTGAATACGGGAAACTTTCACGCCTCGATGAGCGAGAATTGGAACTAGGGCGGACGCAGTCGCAGCGGGCGAATGCTGATGAATACGAAAAGCATAGTGTCAGCGACTTCGTGTTATGGAAAGCACGCCGTCCAGAAGATGGTGCAAATTATTGGCCATCGCCATGGGGGGATGGTCGGCCTGGTTGGCACCTCGAATGCTCGGCCATGATCCGTGAATATCTCGGTAAGGACTTTGACTTACACAGTGGCGGTGTCGATTTGGTTTTTCCTCATCATGAAAATGAGATTGCTCAAAGCCGTTGCGCTTGCGGTGGACATTTTGCGGCTACTTGGTTTCACATAGCTCATTTGATGGTCGATGGGGGGAAAATGTCGAAATCACTGGGAAATCTTTACACGCTAGAGGATCTCGAACAACGAGGGTGGACTGCTGCGGAAGTTCGCTACGTGCTGCTGAGTGGTCATTACCGTAAGCCATTGAATTTCACCTTTGAGTCCTTGCATGCGGCACGAGAAGCTCTCACAAAGCTCTCCAAAGCAGCGGAACGCATCTCGCAAAACTGCCCAGAGAACGCAATCTTGTCCGAGGTTGATTTTGGTGTTTTTCAAGAAGCATGGAACATACTCAATGACGATCTGAATACTCCAGGGGCCTTGGGCGCTGTATTTCGATCACTGCGCACAGCGGTGGAAACTACAGGGCAAGAAGCAGTTGCGACTCTAGCAAGTCTGAACCGATTGCTCAGAGCCTTGGGTATCGAGCTGCCGCCATGCAAAAAAGAAATTGCGGTCCCACCAGAAATACAGGCTTTGGCCGATGAGCGCTGGGCGGCGAGAACTGCAAAAAATTGGGCTGAGTCTGATGCATTACGGGACAAACTCGCCGCGCAGGGATGGCTTGTCAAAGATGGTAAAGATGGCTACATTCTCTCTTTTGCCAACTGAATTGATTTCCTAGCAACTACCCTGCCATGAATTTACCCATCCGTCCGAGACGCAATCGCAGCAGTGCTGGGATCCGCGCCATGACTCGCGAATCGAGCCTTTCTCCATCAAATTTCGTGCAACCGCTGTTCGTACAAGATGGCGGGGAAAGCGTAGCGATTCTCTCCATGCCGGGGGTTACTCGCTGGGGAGAAGAGGCGATTGTCGAAGAGGCATGTTCAATCTATCGTCTGGGCATTCCCGCCATCGTACTTTTTCCCAAAATTCCAGATCAATTCAAAACCCAAGATGCAGAGGAAAGTTACAATGATCAAGGCCTCATTCCACGAGTGGTGCGTGCCATCAAAAAAGCATGCCCCGCACTCGTGGTCATCACCGACGTAGCTCTCGATCCTTACAATTCCGATGGACATGATGGGCTTGTGCGGATCAATGATAAAGGCACGGCAGAAATTCTTAATGATGAAACCGTAAAGGTGTTGTGTGAGCAAGCATTGTGTCACGCACGTGCAGGCGCGGACATTGTTTCTCCGAGCGATATGATGGATGGTCGCGTGGCAGCGATACGTCAGGCTCTCGACGGGGCGGGATTTACTACCGTTTCGATCCTCAGCTACAGCGCAAAATACGCATCCTCTTTCTACGGACCCTTTCGTGGTGCTCTGGATTCGGCACCGAAGGCTGGGGATAAAAAAAGCTACCAAATGGATCCTGCCAACGCGCGGGAAGCCTTACGCGAATTGTACTTGGACGAAAGCGAAGGCGCCGATATGCTGATGGTGAAGCCGGCAGGGCCATATTTGGACATCATTGCCAAAGCTCACGAAATGAGTCATCTGCCTATCGCTGCCTATCAAGTCAGTGGAGAATATCTTATGATTCAAAGTGCCTGTGCCGCTGGTTGGCTCGACCGGAAATCTGTCGTTTTAGAATCTCTGATGGGCATTAAGCGAGCAGGTGCAAGCGTCATTCTCACGTACTTCGCAAAGGAAGCGGCTGTTTGGCTCCAAGAATCCAACGAAGAATCCTAGTGTGCATCTTAGTCCACGGAGATTCGAAACCATGACTGAAGCACTGCATCAGCGATCAATCGGCAGCATTTTTCGGGTGTTGGCATTCCCTGTTTTGATTGCCTTACTCGATGGCGCCATTCGCTTGAGAACCATGCGAATGTTTTCTGGTTTCGAGTGGACATGTTACGGAATTTCCGTGGTACTGATGATGAGCATCTGGTTCTTATTGATTCGCGTTTTGCCGAAATTCCATAAGAGGAAAGGTAAATTGGTTTATCGGGCAACTGTAGCTTTGATCAGTTTTACCATCGTTGCTCTGCTGAGTATGGGCTGGGGAATGTACATCGCCAATGGTGATTTGCCCGATCTATTTATTTTATCCTTCATTCGCTGTGAGACCGAAAATGCCATCATCATGTTCCGAGACTCGGTCGGTGTCTGGCATGCTGTGGTGCTCATTGTGGGAACGGCGATTCTTTGCTTCTGGATCAACCTCGAATGCAAAAAACAGTCCACCATGTGGCAGCCCCAAAAAACATCGCTTTGGGCGACCGCCCTTCTTGGCTCCGGCGCACTGTGGTTTTCTTGGACCTTCACCGCGGGTCAAGGACAATGCTTCGTACCTGTCGTACGGATTCCGATGATCGTCGGGATGTATCTGCAAAATGAAATCAAAGGTATCAACCCCAAGCCGATTTACCTACCTCCACGAGATCCCATCACGATCACTACTGAAATTCCACGCCCTGCGATCAATGTTCTACTCATCCTTAACGAAAGCCTACGCCGCAATCGCCTCAGCCTCTACGGTCATTCGCGCAATACCACTCCCTTCATGAATGAGTGGGCTGCAAAATACCCTGATCGATTTTTTTCCTTTGAGCGTGCTTATTCAAATTCTACCACCACCCTACTTTCGGTGCCTAGCATACTTACAGGCATCGCACCAGTTCAGCCCGTCTCCGAACGCATCAAAGCTCCTTTGCTCTGGCAATGGGCCAAGGCCGCAAAAATGCAGTCCTTTTACTTCACATCTCATCACCTCGATTGGCTGGGTCTTGGCGATTTCATCACCACTCCCGCGCCCGATGCCTCATGGGATATGCGCCACGAAAATCTTCCGTCCTATCGAGACATGGGCTGCGATGACCATTACACCGTCGAGCGTGCAATCTCCCATATCGAATCACTAAAAAATGCAGAGAAACCCTTTCTGGGCGTCGTACACCTCAATACCAACCACTACCCTTACAACACCGAGCCACTCTATCAGCAATGGTCTGGCTCAGATGTGGATCTCTACGATAACACGATCCTCGAAACTGATACCCATACTCGTCGATTGATCGAAACCCTCGAACGCACTGGTCAACTGGAGCGCACCGTGATCCTGTTCGCCTCTGATCACGGCGAAGCATTTCACGAACATGGCTACACTGCGCATTTTTATTGTCACTTTGCAGAGACGATCACCGTGCCACTTTGTGTCTGGTTGCCGCAACGTTTCGCGGCCCAGCGCGATCTCTCGCATCTCAAGGATAATCGAAAAATCAACATCCAAAACCTCGATATCCTACCCACCATTCTCGACTGCGTTGGCGCTTGGGAAAATGAGCCACTCGCCGAACACCGCGCAGCCATGATGGGCAGCAGCTTGTTTCGCGAAATTGATCCCAAGCGCAACATCCTTATAACCAATACTGATGAGGTCATGCCTAGCATCATTGGCTTAAGCTCCGTTACGGGAGATTTCCACTATATGCTGCGCACCAGCGGTTCCTCCCCAGTCGAAGATCTCTACCATATCACCAACGACCCGCAAGAACGCAACAACCTCTGGCCAGACATCTCCGACACTGAAAAACACAGCTATCGCAGCAAATTCTTGCCCTATCCCGTATCCGCCAGCATGATGAAAAAAGCTTTTCCTCATCTTTCAGCAGCAAGCAACGCCCAGCCAAGATAAACTATGCCTTCACCACGCATCCTCATTGTTACCGCTGCTTTTGGCGAGGGACATAATAGCGCCGCCAAAAACCTTGCACTCGGGCTGAATTCCCTCGGTGCCACGGTGAAGGTCGCAGACCCCTGCATGGAGTCCACACCGATTTTCACAAACTTCCTTTGCAAAATCTATCGTCTCCTCACAACCTACACCCCCCAGCTGTGGTATAAAATTTATCTATCCACCGATGACATGGACTTCTCCAAGCAGAGTTCAATCTTCATGCGCAAGCCAGAAAACGCTCTTGCTCAGATGATCGATGATTTTCAGCCAGACGCCGTGGTTAGCACCTACCCGATCTACCCTTACTTTCTCCAACGAATCCTAGCCACGAGACGCTCCAATCTTCCCACTCTAACCGTGATCACAGATTCCATCGAGATCAATGCATCATGGAAAAAAGCACCCACTGAGGCCTGGTTGGTCACTGATGCAGAAACGCGCAACATCTTGCTGCGCGCCGGAATGCCAGAAGAAAAAATCATCGACACGGGCTTTCCCGTGCATCCCTGCTTCGCCGAACTCAAGCCCACACATGCCGAAGATGAGCTATCTCCTTTCCGCGTGCTCTATTTTCCCACCTCCAAAAAACCCCATGTCCGCCGCATCTCACGCGCTCTACTCGATGCCTCGCCAAACGTTCATGTCACCCTTGTTCTAGGAAAAAACGTCCGCCGTCTCTATCGCCAAGCTTACGAAATCAAAAAAGCCTACCCAGGTCGCGTTCGCATCATTGGCTGGACCCGCCGTGTGCCACAACTACTCTCTGAGCACCACTTAATCGTTGGCAAAGCTGGGGGTGCGACAGTACATGAAGCCATCGCCGCTCAGTGCCCGATGATTGTTTTCCACCTCGTGCCAGGGCAAGAAGAAGGAAACTTGAAACTCCTGCAACACATCGGTTGCGGAAGATACGCCAAGGAAGCGCATGAAGTCCGCTCCATTGTCAGTGATCTACTGGCGGACAATGCCTCCGTCTGGCGCACCATGAAACGTCGCATGGCCGCGCAGCCAAGAAATGCTGGAGCTCTCCATGCAGCTCGTTATGTCTTGGGCAAAATCGTCGAACGCCAGCAATAGGGCCACGGCAGAATCATTTTTTCTGCGCCATGAATAAAACCACCACTGCTTCGTCCTAAAAACGTCATGAAACAACGTTCGATTCTTGGAACTGCTTTGGTAGCGATCGTCGGTCTTTTGCATTCCTGCGCAGATCCCTATGCAGGTGCCCCCTATGGAAGTGGCGATTATCCCCGCAATTTCGCCGAAGCAGCAGTGCCCATCGTAGTCGGTGCCGCTGTGATCGGAGCTCTTACCAGCGGTAGCAGAGAGCGCGCACGCGATTGTCACCGCAGCAGATCTCACTTCGATGAGCGAAATTGGGGTGGCGCGTATCGCTAGATTTTCGATTTCAAGAAAACCCATCATTTCTTGCGTTTCTGTAAGTTTTGTAGTAACAAAGCGTATACAGAAGTATGAAAAAGCTCGATACAACTATGCGCTGTAACAAAGCACGTCGTAGTGGATTCACTTTGGTTTTGACAGTAAGTCTTATGGTCTTACTTGCACTCATTGGCCTAGGAATGCTGAATTTATCAGCACTTACATTGCGCGCGAGCACGCTTGGACTTGCTCGTGCTACGGCTCAATCAAACGCTCGCCTCGCTCTCATGATGGCGATAGGTGAACTACAAAAGAATACTGGTTTGGACACCCGCATTACAGCGTCAGCCGAGGTCTTTTCTCCAAATTCGGCGCCCTTGACTGGCGTATGGAGAAGTTGGGAAGGCACGGATCACCAAGCCAATGGCCGTCCTATCGCACCAAACTATAGCAGCAAAAGACAAAATGCCTCGAGCAGAGGGCGTTTTGTCAGTTGGCTCGTCTCCAGCGCAATGGGGCGCACCAACCTCGGATTAAATGACGTTGATTCGCTCGTAAAAACATCCCCACAAAATGGAATGATCCCCCTCCTCGCTGAGGGATCTTTGCTGAAATCGGATACTCGCCAAATCCACGTTGTTCCCAACAAATTGAATGACACTGGGCGCTTCGCTTGGTGGGTAGCGGCAGAAAACCAAAAGGCATGCTTGGCTCAGCCGTTTGAACCCCGCCTCGGAGGAGTTGCGGGCCTCGCAGAGATGGGGCAAACACACACGGTCACTAACCCTGAAGCGTTTGGTATGCCGGATCTGTTGAATGATCATGAGCTCCATCAATACGACACAGCTGATGCGAAGACCGCTCGTAAAACGCTATCCCGCTCAACCTTAGCAATCGCCACTGACAGCAATAGTCAAGAACCAGAAAAACGGTTTCACGACCTCACCACTTACGCGTCTGGCTTGCTCACAAACAGTGCCACGGGTGGTTGGCGCAAGGATCTTTCGATCCTAACGGAACGGTGGGATAGCATCTATGCAAGTTATCCTGGCGGGAGATTGCCGCTTTTCCGGTATCTACCTGAGCGAGGCCGCACTTCCATGGTGCCTCGCCCTACGATTACTGCCAGCGTACCCATTCAGTCGAATCTCTACCCTTGGAGTGAATACTCCACCATCATTGGCAATAGAGCTCCCTATACATTCCACGCAGCTTCAGCCTCTTGGGAATCTTTAATGAGTTACGCGACTTCTTATAAAAAGTTTTCCTCCTACGGTAACTCAGTCGTAAGCCCGTTTGTTTGGGATAAGATTGCGAATCAATCCTTCAACTTAGGAGAAGATAAAATGTACAACTATAAGCACGTGCAGCGCCTATATCCACAGATCGCTAGGTTTCAGTTCCTCGTCTATGCAAGAGCAATCGAAGACCCAGCGAGGCTAAATCAGACCCCAAAGAAATTTCAATTGAGAATGATGTATGTGCCGATTTTTGTGCTCTGGAATCCCTATAATTTAACCTTAGAACAGACGATTTCAAACAGCGAGTACATAGGTTTCGGCTGGAGGCGCGCCCCACCAGGGGTCATAGCTGTGGTGAATCAAACAACCTTTCCAAATCCTGATGCAGTTCCGAATAGCCAATACCGACAATTGACACCGGGTAACTTCCAAACGCTCGATTGGCCGCAGAACAATGCAAATGCCTACGACACAGGACTGCCCAGTAACGTGGCGAAAGGATACAATCAACGTTGGCCAGATTTGAGAACGTACGGATGCTGGCTCCCCGCTGGCACGCTGAATTTTAAACCTGGCGAAGCGAAGATTTTCTCACCAGGTCTTGTTGATACGAAGTATCCTTGGTCTGGCGTGATGAGGCTGAGGGAAGGATACAACCCAAATGCGATTCTTGGGAACGAATTCCAAACGGGTCTGCCTGGAAATCTCACAGCAGGACAGCGCTTTTGGTTCCTGATGAAAACGGATAAAGTTACCCAACCGTATCGATCACGTGATCCGGGTATCGGTTTTTCCCTTTCGTTTGGAGATGAGGGCCCAAACCCCCATTTTGGTGGCGGATCTATGCCAACCGGTATCGGCGATGAGCGGCACAACCTGACCTCTCTCTCCAGCGAAAGCCAGGGCACAAGATACTGGCCAGATGATGAAATTGATGAGGTTGGCTACTCTGTTGGTGAATTGGCTTCTGGTCCGTGGATACCGATTTTTTCCATTAGTTTTGGCCCACGCATGACGATTGGAACAGGCACAGGAACCAAACAAAACCGCCCAACCAAAGGCTTAGTGCAAAATAATCCACTCGCGGCATTTGCTTTAAGCGATCCTGCGAGTCAAGCCCCCAAAGATCACCCAGCCAACAACCCTTTCGATTTTGCCTACCATTCCCTGAGCATTGGTTCCACGATCACCCCGAATGTGAGCGAGTCTAAGGCGTTTATCGGCACGGGCTACCAGAGCGGCGATGGACTTTCCCGCCTTGTCATGGTCGATATCCCTTTGCGCCCCATGGCTTCCATTCTGGAATTGCAGAGCTGGAACCCACGTGGACAGAATCCCTATCCTCCTTTTCAGATGAATCTCATTGGAAATGCCGATGCAACTCCATTCATCCCCATGAATCAGACCGTTCCTTCGGTATTATCTCCGAGCTCAGAACAGCACAATTTGCAGCATGACGACGCATATTGCGCCAATCACCTGCTTATGGACGATTGGTTTCTTTCCTCTATCGCTCCCGATCCTAGAGATTTTGGTAATAGCATCAACAAAGACATCAGTTCTGTGTATCGGGAATTTCTGCGAGGAGAAAGAAAACTCGCCAATCGAGCCTACCGTCCTATTGCTGTGGACAGCAAAATCGACAACTCTGAGGCTACCAAGCGAGTTAGCCAATACATCGACAGCCATGATGGATGGCTGAAAATTGCATCACGATTTGAAGTTGAAGGAATGTTCAATGTCAATTCTACATCTGTCGAAGCTTGGAAAGCGATATTTGGGCATGCTAAGGCTTTGGAAAGTATCGCCATGCAAAGCGCTAACGGCATCGTAAGCACGGCTGTTGCCAAGAAAAACGTGGTCACTCGTGGTCCTGTGGCATCAGACATCGAGGCGGGAACAGGACCTGGCTTGGCAGGTCAATTTGCGAATGCCTCAGAATTCACGGGCTTCCGAAATCTCACGGATAGCCAGATCACAAATCTTGCTCAAGGAGTCGTTGAGCAAGTCCGTCTGCGAGGTCCTTTCCTCTCGCTTTCCGAGTTCGTAAACCGCCAGATCAGCAGCAACGAAAATCTGGCTCTCGCAGGCGCTGTACAAACCGCCCTAAACCGGCTCGATGAAGATCCTATGGCTCAATTACGCAACCCAGCCAATGGCCTCTCGCAAAACACCATGAACATCAACGATCCAAAGCTCGCAGGCGTTGGCTATGTTTTTCCTCAAGCTGCGACGGGGTCGAGTTCCTTCGGTGCACCATCGTGGATTCGTCAGGCAGATATTCTTCGTCCGATTGCCCCCATACTCAGCGTCAGAGATGATACCTTTACCATCCGTGCCTACGGTGATGCTGTAGATCCGTCTGGCAAAGTCATCGCCAAGGCTTGGTGCGAAGCTGTAGTCAAACGAACAAGCGATTTCGTCAGCGCAGACGACGCAGCTGATTCCGTAGAGCCTCCCGCGAGCCCAATCAATCGAGCATTTGGCAGAGCCTATAAAATATCTTCCTTCCGCTGGTTAAATGCCGACGAAGTTTGAAAGCTGCCATATCAATCAATCGTATGCTGAAGCCATGATTTTTCTCGTTAGAAGTTCTTGGTGTATGATCCTAGCTTGGTTGATTGTTAGTACGGCACATGCTAAGTCCAGAACTTGTCGAGTTGTATTTCCCGAGCGCCCCAACGATGTAACCAAATCCGCATTTCTTTTCGATGGCGGGAAATCGACAAACATCACCTTGCCGAGTATGAATTTATCTGAAGTAATTGAGCTTCCACTTGGAAACATCACACTCACGATGACAAGTCAGGAAATCAATGATCCCAAGCTACTTCCGGCCGATGCGCCAAGGCTTACCATCCCTGAAGATGTGACGGATAGTTATATCATCGTTTTATCGGACCCTACCAACAAGTATTTGCCTATAAAATTGAACCTCGTGGATGCAGGAGATACGAAACTCAAAAACGGTGAAACACTGTGGTACAATTTCACCAAACATCTGATATTCGCCAAACTTGGAAAGGTCGATCTGAGTATTAAGCCGAGTAGTCGCGCCATATCCCAAGCACCAGCTGCAATCAGTGGTTACTACATCGCCCGTTTTGCCTACAAAGCAAACGGCACCGCCCCTCCATCTCCCATCACTGAGCAGAGTTGGTGGCATGATGTTGATCACAAACATGTGGGATTCATCGTAAACACAGGAGGAAAGTTGCCGAAAATCTACTACTATCGGGATTTTCGCATGAAAGAAGAGGAACCACCTTCACAAAATAACAATGCACAATGACATTGTGCTAATTTCTTCGTAATTGGTGAGCATAACGCATCAGGATGATAACCAATGCATGAGTCATCACCTTTTCGCCATCCATTGATCCATGACTTGATGATGAGATGGGACTCATTCCGAGATCCGAAATAGAGCGCGAGAAAGTCGCGGCCTGGCTTTGATGTGAAGAAGTTTCATGACAGTATTGGCTGCATCCAATCTAAGATGCTGCGACAAGGTTTGAAATACCTTGTGTCGCAAATGATGGCAGCGAATGGCGGCGTTATACTGCGGATTTCGGGTTTAGGAAAATCCCCACTTGG
Organism: Verrucomicrobiaceae bacterium; assembly: GCA_027487435.1. GTDB lineage: Bacteria > Verrucomicrobiota > Verrucomicrobiia > Verrucomicrobiales > Akkermansiaceae > UBA956. Next base: position 27,226 of record JAIYDP010000198.1, read on the forward strand.
CTGGAAGAGATGATTTTTTCTTAACGTAGCCATTTCGGGAAAGAGGCGTGCGGTTTACGGACTTTTTTTCGTCGGATATGCGTCGCCTTGCGACACAGGAAGCCTTGATGGCTGGGGGGGGGCGGCGAGTAAAAGACGGTAATGGAGACACGAAGCTGGACAGGATGAAGTTGACTTGCTCTCGGGCATACCGCAGCGGTGGGCGATCGTGTATAAAAAAAGAGCCCCGCTCATGTTTCCATGAACGGGGCATATACCTGGCGACGACCTACTCTCACAAGACCTATCGTCTCA
>JAIYDP010000047.1 GCA_027487435.1 Verrucomicrobiaceae bacterium
CCTAAAGTTCGCAGTTGGAATTGCAGAATTTCTCTTAAAGCCTTATAGAACATGGGCTAGAGAGGAAATACGATTCGTTTTTCTTTTCACCTAATGGGTGAAAACGTGGTTAAAATGTAATTTGCATGCTGGTAACGCTGCATCAATGGTTTGAAGACGAAATCAGTCACATTTGAGCGTATTTTAGCGTTGTAACTGCGGATTCTAGGATCAATGAATCCTCCATCTCCCACCCCGCCCAAGAAGGCTGACACCGCCGCCGCACCTGCTGATCTTAAAGCTGCCATCAAGAACGGCGGCAAGGGGAAACATTCCGCATGGTTCTGGTACGGGAGCCTAACGATTCTCGTGCTGGCATCCGCTGGCATCATCTGGTGGCGGCAGATTTCCCAAGCAAAAAACCAACCGCCCGCGTTTGCCACGGAGGTCTTGCAGCGCGGCGACGTGAATCTCACCATCACCGCCACGGGAAACCTTTTTCCTACCAATGAGGTCATCGTGGGTAGCGAACTCTCCGGCACCACGCTGGAAGTTTATGTCGATTTCAACAGCCACGTGACCAAAGGGCAGGCTCTCGCCAAACTCGACAACACCAAGCTCTCGCAGCAAACTGAGATCAGCCGTGCGGCCGTCCGCTCCGCGCAGGCACTTGTCGCACTGGCGCACGCCACGCTAAAGGAAACCCAGACTGCGCTCGCACGACTCCAGGAACTCCACAGTCTCAGCGGGGGAAGGCTCCCCGCGCAACTGGAAATCGATACCGCGACTGCAGCAACGGATCGCGCTCGTGCGAATTTGCAAAGCGCCGAGGCTCAGGTTTCCCAAGCACAAGCTCAGGTGCTGGTAAATGAAACGGATCTCACCTTGGCGATCATCAAGTCTCCCATCGATGGCGTGGTGCTGACCCGCACCATCGAGCCTGGGCAGACCGTAGCCGCCAGTTTCACCGCGCCACAGTTGTTCGTCATCGCGGAGAAGCTGGAGAAAATGAAGCTCGAGGTCGCGATTGCCGAGGCGGACATTGGCCGCGTCGCCATGGGACAGAAATCCACCTTCACCGTGGATGCGTGGCCGGATCGCATCTACGCCGCCACCGTTTCCGTCGTTTCCTACGGCTCTGCTGTGACGCAAAACGTGGTGACGTACGAGGCCGATCTGGAAGTCAGCAATGACGATCTCAGCCTGCGCCCCGGCATGACCGCCACTTCCGACATCCGCGTCGCCGAGAGCAAGAACGTGTTTCTCGTCCCCACCTCCGCGCTGCGCTTCGATCCCGCGACGTCGTCAACCTCCACTGGCAAGGCCAAGAAATCCTTTGTCCAGAATTTGATTCCCATGCCCACGAGAAACAGCAGCAGACCCACGGAAACGGAGGCGAAGTCGGCCACCGACCAAAAGCAGATCTGGATCCTGCGCGATGGTCGCCCAGAATCCATTTCCGTAAAAGTTGGCTTTAGCGATGGACATCGTACGGAAGTCTCTGGTGATGGGCTCACCGAGGGCCTGCTCATCATCACCCGTGCTAACCAGCCTTCCTCATGACCACCTCCCCCCACCAAGTTCCCCTCCTCGTAGCGCGTGGTCTCACGAAAACCTACGGGCTCGGCGACGCCGCGTTTCAGGCGCTCAAGGGCATCGACGTAACCATTCAGCGCGGCGAGTTCGTCGCCATCATGGGGACGAGTGGATCAGGAAAATCCACACTCATGAACGTCCTCGGCTGTCTCGACACTCCTACGACCGGCACCTACGAATACGAAGGGATCGCCGTGGAGAGTCTCACATCAGAGGAGCGCTCGCTGTTGCGCCGCTACGCGCTCGGCTTCATTTTTCAGGGATTCAATTTACTGGCTCGCACCAGCGCGCAGGAGAACGTCGAGCTTCCGCTGCTCTATCGCGGCATGTCGCGAAAGAGTCGTCACGAAAAGGCCCTGGCCGCGCTGACCTCCGTAGGTCTTCCAACAAAACTCACCAGCACCCCGGGCGAACTTTCGGGCGGACAACAACAACGAGTGGCGATCGCCCGCGCCATTGTCACCGAGCCCAGCACGCTTTTCGCTGATGAACCCACGGGAAACCTTGATTCCGTCACCACACGCGAGGTCATGGAAATCCTCACCCGCCTCAACGTTGACCGTGGCATTACCATCCTGATGGTGACTCACGATGACCACGTCGCCGCCACCGCTAGACGCACCTTGGTGATCAAGGACGGCTTGATCGAATCCGACACCCAGTCCGCCCGATGATCTGGAACGCTCTAGCCATCGCCCTGCGGGAAATCGGTCGCAATGTCACGCGATCTTTCCTCACCGTGCTTGGAATCTTCATCGGCGTTGCGGCGATCATCACCATGGTCACTCTGGGACAAGGTGCCACGCTGGCGGTGAAGGCGCAAATTTCCAGCCTCGGCAGCAATCTGCTCACGCTGCGGCCCGGTGCAGGATTCGGATCGCGTTCCTCATCGGCGGGCGTGCCGCACTTCACCGAGAAGGATGCCGATACCTTAGGCGAGCAGATTGCCAACATCGATGCCATCGCCCCTGTCCGCACCGAGGCTCTCAGCACGATCTATCGGCACAATGCCCGTAGTTCCACCGTTACAGGCACCACGCCGATCTATTTTCAAATCAACAAATGGAACCTTGCCGAGGGTCGCCTTTTCACCGCTGCTGATCTCCGCTCCGGCGGGGCGGTTTGCGTGATCGGAAACACCGTGCGCAAGGAACTTTTCGACATGGCGAACCCCGTCGGCGAGCGAATCCGCATCGGTCGCGCCTCCTGCCAAGTCATCGGACTCCTCGCCACCAAGGGGCAGGCCGGCATGGGCGATCAGGACGACACGATCATCGTACCACTTTCCACGATGCAGCGGCGCATGACGGGAAAAACCTCCTCCCACGATATCAACCAAATCTCCATTTCCGCTCATGAGGGCTCAAACAGCATCGCCCTAATTGCCGAGATCACGTCGATCATGCGCGAGCGCCGGAATCTGCACAGCAATCAGGACAACGACTTCAATGTCTTTGACACCCGACAAATCGCGGAAACCCTTGGCTCCACCACCCAGCTCATGACCATGCTACTGGCCGCCGTCGCTGGCGTATCGCTGCTTGTCGGCGGGATTGGGATCATGAACATCATGCTGGTTTCCGTGACGGAGCGCACCCGCGAGATCGGCATCCGACTTGCCATCGGAGCTACCGCCCGTGAAGTGCTCCTGCAGTTTCTGGTCGAGGCCGTAACGCTCTCCTGCGTCGGCGGAATTGCGGGCATCCTGCTCGCGCTCGCACTCTGCGCCGGACTCTCGCGGCTCATCTCCGTGCCCTTCCATTTCAACTCTCAGATCAACCTGATCGCTTTCCTCTTCTCCGCTGCCGTCGGCGTAATCTTCGGCTACACTCCAGCTCGTGGCGCGGCACGACTCAATCCTATCGACGCACTACGACATGAATGAACCTAAGAAAAACGATTTCCTTGCCACGATCTGGCAGCACAAGTCCACCATCATCGCTGCCCGTGTCCATGCCATGAACATGGCTCAGGAGCAGCTCGCCCGAGAGATCGCGCAAGCTTTTTGAGACGCTCGTCTCAGACCACGCAGGAAATCCGCGACCTTTGCCGCAACGTTGTAGGGTTTTACCCCATGGGCATTTTTCCGAAAATCGCGTTAACTCGGCTTACGCCAAACCTCATCTCCTCAGAACATCATGAACATCGATCCACTCCAAGAAGCCCCAATCAGCATCCACGGCACCGGCATTGGCACGGTAAGCCCTGACATGGTTCGAAAACGCGCCGAGGAATTGGCCGTCATCAACGGTCGTGAAGCCTACGATGCATCGATGTCCGATTGGGATGAAGCCCTGCGCGAGCTGACATGCGGAGAAGAGTTCGATGCCCAGCAAACCTTGATGGAATCCCTTCCCGAGTCCGAACGCTGGGACCCGATCCCGGGTTCACCCAGCCACGAAGCGGTGACCGTCTTCGGTGACAACGAAGATGCCGATGGACGAAGCATCGGCGAAAGGCTATGCGCCGAAGGAGTAGCAGAAGCCGCCCACGACCAAATGCTCGCCGCCGCCGCTAAATCGTCATCAGAAGGAAACTGATCACTGAAAAGCCCCTGCTGAACGGCTAAAGCCCAAGGGAATCCCGTCATAAACTCACATCAATATTTGTCGGACACCTTGCATCGATTCAGATTTTCAAAATGTTACCATGCGCGGACTGACCCCGGAGACTGACCCCGGAGACGCCATCTACACCGACCAGTTCCAACAAGAACGGGAGGCGAGGGTGTTTGAGGTGGGGGGATGAAAATGTTCTCAAACGCAAACGGAAAACGGAACCCGTCAGTTTTGACAAAGTATGAAGTGCGTTGTTTCATCATGATTCTTCCGCGCCAACGGCACACCGCGATACCAGCCTAGCCCGACGGGCTAGGGTTGCGGGTTTACCAACATTCCTGAGGGCTGAAAGCCCGATCCATGGTGGGCGATGTTGTTTGGCCATACGACATAGAGCGGGCTTTCAGCCCTCCCTATTTTTGTTTGTCATCATACCTAGCCCGATGGGCTAGGCTGGTATGGCAAGCACCTTTGGTGCATTAGAATCATGAGATGGGGACACTTTGCACATGCACTCTCAGTCTATTTCTAAATCTGGTAGCCTAACAGATTTTCAAAATGTTACCATGCGCGGACTGACCTCGGAGAGATGACCCCGGAGAGACCCCGGAGACGGACTGACCCCGGAGAAATTGTCCAAATCCGTGAACTCCTCACCGAAAAGATCGAGGGAAAATTGCCAAAAACTAGTTACGCTAAATCCGCTATTCACGCTTTACTGAAAAATACTCTTAGACTAGCATCTTCAAACATCATGTATATTCACAAGATCAAACTCACCAACATTCGTGGATTCAAAAGCCTCGAATTTGATCTGCAGCGTCCTGACAAGAGCTATGCCGGATGGACTGTCTTCACCGGAGATAATGGTGCAGGCAAAAGCACCCTTCTTAAGTCGATAGCCATTGGCCTCACGGGGCGTGATACTGCGAGAGCATTACAACCAAGCTTCAACAAATGGGTTAGGCACGACGCCCCTGATAAAAAAGCTCACATCGAACTGGAAATAGTCCGCGTGCAGAAAGACGATGCTTTAAGCGGTGGTGGTAAAAAGCCCGACGACATGTTTCCAGCGCTACTATTACTAGAAAACGGTGATAAAGAAACATCACTGAAAGTACAAACACCGCAAGGAAGAGCTAAAACCTACCAGACGCCAGAAAGAACCATCTGGGCTAATGGATCTAGTGGTTGGTTTAGCTGTGGCTACGGACCATTTCGCAGAGTCTTTGGCGAATCTCCGATTGCGCAGCGCCTCATGTCAGCTCCGAGCACTGAGCGTTTTGTGACAATGTTTGAGGAAGCGGCGTCGCTTGCCGAAGTTGATCGTTGGCTCCGTGAGTTAGACCACAAAAAGCATGAGATGAAGGCTGCAGAGCGCAGTCAACTGACCATGCTACTTCAAATCCTACGGCACGATTTACTGCCGAATCAAATCAGCGTAGATCGCGTCGATTCAGATGGCCTATGGCTGAAAGACCGAAATGGTGTTGAAATATCATGGGCTACTATGAGTGACGGCTATCGCTCTGCTCTAGCCTTGGTAGCAGACATACTTCGCCATCTTATCAATGCTTACGGTCATGAAAACCTCATTCATGAGACACTCGACGGAAACTTTGAAGTGACTCGCTCAGGAGTCATTCTGATTGATGAAATCGATGCTCATTTGCATCCCGAGTGGCAACGCGAAATTGGCTTTTGGCTCAAACGCCATTTCCCTAGAATTCAGTTCATTGTTACTACTCACAGCCCTATCATCTGCCAAGCTGCTGATCCTGGTGGATTGTTTGTGCTTCCCGAGCCTGGAAGCGACAGGGAGCCTTTCCGCCTAAGTGAAGAAGAATACAACATAATCATCGCAGGAAGGCCTGACACCATTCTGCTCACTTCAGCATTCGGACTAGAAAACACCCGATCCCCTGTAGCGGTCAAAGCGAGAGCAGAATATTCTGATCTCGTAGCAGTTCGACGTGCAGTAGGCCAACTAAGCGCAAAAGAGCAGAAACGGTTCCATCAACTCGAACTATTCGTTAATAATGACGAAGAACTATGATTTATGCGCAAAATTTCCAGAAAGCGGCTGCATAAAGCTACGTCTAATAAGCTTAAGAACGAGCAAAAGATGGCTGACAAAAAACACAAGCGTAATGAGCTTGATGTACAGAAGGAATGGAAGCGAGCGCGTCAGAATAAACCTCTGACAATTGCTTTTGATACGTTAAAAAAAATGGCAGGATCCAGAGAGCGGTGCATGTATTGCAATGACTCGCAGGGCACCGACATAGAACACTTCTGGCCAAAAAATGCCTATCCCAAAAAGATGTTTCTTTGGAAGAACATGCTACTCGGCTGTACAGCCTGCGGTCGTGATCATAAAGGTGTAAGGTTTCCTTTGGACGACAATAATAAGCCGTTGTTGATAAATCCCTGTCAGGATGATCCTTGGCAATCACTTGATTTTGATCCACAAACTGGAAACATTACCGCCAGATACGACACGAACAGAGTTCCTGCTGCTAAAGGAGTCGCCACTGTTACAGTGTTTGGCTTAGATAAGAGAGAGTCACTCGCTACTGGTCATCAAAGGGCTTATCGGCGTATTCGCCAACTAATCCAAGAAGCTGTTGATGCGCAAACTTGCGATATCAAGATTTTAATCTCCAAGCTCACGTGTGAGAATGAATATGGTTTACTGGGGTGGTGTTTTAGAGGTGCTGGAATCAATGATGATCCCATGTCTATACTACGAACGACGCACCCTGCAACATGGCAAGCTTGCGTCAAAGCCTTTAAGAACTCATAATGTCAACTTACAACAAACAAAAACTCGAACTCACTTGGATCGGGCATGAGATGGGGACAGACACTTTGTACAAGGCATAGATGAGCGAGTTACTTTGATGTTATACTAAAATAGATGATCTATTACCTTGGCTTATTCCCATCTCTGGGGTCTCTCTGGGTTCAGTCCGCGCATGGTAACATTTTTTCTCGCATTTTGCATCGTTGGTGGAGGGTTTCATGATTTATTTGAGCTTTGCTGGCAATGACCTCAGAGAGAGACGTCCTGTTTTTGAGGGTGTCAGCCGATGAACGCCCGGTTTGCAGGAAGTTGGAACTCGCGGCGGATGGGGGTGTTGGCGGGGTTGGTGTGGGGCCATTCGGCATAATATGCATGGGGACAGTCACTTTTTATCGATAGCTCAATGGTTTTCCGCAAAAATTATTTTATCACTGGTGGGGATTTTTGAACTCTCATAGCCCCTAGTACGAATGCTACACATTCTTTGGTTTCGTCTGGCACTTGCGGAGTATCAGGTGAACCTTGCAATAATTTCTCGATTTTTTCGGCATGTTTCGATAAGCGCAAATCTCCCAAGCAATAAGCAGCAGTCTCGCGAATTTGCGATTCAGTATCGTCCAGCATCTTCACAAACAGATCTTCTTGGGCATTACCATCAATGAACAAAAGAGTCACAAGGGCTTCCCTGCGGTCGCTAGCCGGATTTGGGCGACGAGCTAATTCCTCCATTTTCTTGACTAATTTCTTTGATTTTAAATCTCGAATTTGACGAAAAATAGACGCATTCGCTTTCCCATTCTCGAAACGCTCTAAAATCAATTCCGGACTTTCATTAGGAAATGAGATCGCAACATCTTCTCGTTCACCCGAGTCTGGCTTTTTAGAAGTGCTTTTGCATTCTTGAAGCTGCTTGATCGCAAATGGGTCTTTTTCTGCTTTTATAAAATCGTCCAATTTTTTGTCAATCTCTGGGCTCACATTTTCTGGAAACAAAAAGCAAAGAATCAAGGCTTCGCTTGCTGATGCATTTATCAGCAATGCATCAATTTCTGGTTTGCATTGTGGCCAATAGCTTTTTGGCCACGCCAAATGGGCTGCCCGAAGGGCAACTTCGCGGTCTTGGTCACGCATCAGCACCTGAACTAAATCTCTGTGTAAGGCTCCATTAGCAATGCATCCTCCCAGAAATTGGTTCAAAGACAATTTCTCTAAAGCGATCAATTTATCCTCTTTCGTTTTTAATGAGCCAACCCAAGTTCTAAGCCTCATCTCGTCACCAGGAGAAAGTTCTAGTCTACTGCCAGTAAACCTCATTTTGCGCGAAAGTAGCGTATGCTCAAACTGATCCCATTTCCTTTTTGCGGTGAATTCATCCATTTCAGAATCATCAGGAATCACTCCATTTGTTTCATCAGCGCACAAAACCATCATGGGCAAGGCAATGAAAAGTTTCCCCAATCTCGAAATGACTGTTAGCCATAGTGCTAACAATCTGACTATTAGATTTTTCATTTTTTAAATGGGTTGAATGGGGTAATGAGTTGTCCGCATCACGCTAACGCGCAATCCTTTGATTTTCAATGAGAATGATGAGAAAAACTTACCAAAAATCTTGTCATTCTGATAACTCAGGCAGAATCGACATGTTCTCTGGGGGCCTGAAATAACATTTATTCGTAATCTTTGCATGGTTCGTGAATGATTTCATTATTTTTTTCCTCGTCTGAATAGCCCGTTTTACTTATTAACAACGCCCCATTTCCTGAAATTCGGGAATCCAATTTTTTCCCACCGTATATCCGCACCAATCCTAAGAACCTACCGCACCCATCAACGAGCATCGTGACCGAGCATCGTGACAGACAAAATGCCTCTCTGGTGTCAGTCCGCGCATGGTAACATTTTTTCTCGCATTTTGCATCGTTGGTGGAGGGTTTCATGATTGATTTGAGCTTTGCTGGCAATGACCTCAGAGAGAGACGACCTGATTTTTGAGTGGAGATCACCCAATGAACGCCCGGGTTGCGGGGAGTTGGAACTCGCGGCGGATGGGGGTGTTGGCGGGGTTGGTGTGGGGCCATTCGGCATCGGCGGCGAATTGGAGCCACATGCGGCGCTCTGTGGCTTGTTCGACGAGGGCATTCCGGTCGAGGCGGATGCCGCTGGCCTGGCCGATGGCTCCCGTTTGGCCGGTCTGGGTGTTTTTGTAGGTTTCGAGGGCGGCTTTGAGGGCGGCGCGTTTGGTTTCGCTGATTTTGGGGAGTTTGTCGGTGGCGGTTTTGTCGTAACAGGTCTGGCCCCAGCCTTCGAGCACGGCGCGGCTGTTGGAGATCTTGAGACCGATGCCGTATTCGGCGAGGGCGGCCGGGTTTTTGGAGAAATGCTTCTGGCGGGCGCGTGCCTGGAACTCGCGGACTAGGGCGACGAGGGCTTTTTCCGCCTTTTCCTCATCCGTGGTGCTTTGTTCTTTTTGGCCGGTGGCACTGACGGCGGCGGAACTTTTTCCGCGGGCGGATTCGCAGAGAGAGAGGATGGCCTTGATTGCGGCTTCGGAAACGTCGTCATCGCCGGGCACCTCGCCGTCTTCTAGGGTGATGAGTTCGTGCAGGTAATCCGCCTTGAGGGCGGTGCGGCAGATTTCCTCGGTCTTGGTGAGAGAGGCGAGTTGGGCCTCGTTGAGCGGCGAGGGGCTGGTGCCGGGTTCATTGGGAGCCGGGGCGGGAGTGTTGGTGGGATCTTCGGGTGTCATAGGATTGTTGTTTTTGTTTTTCGTATAGGTGGAGAGTTCGTAAGTCGTCGAAATTCAGGCAGTTGCGGAGAATCGGCGAGCCGCAGAAGGGATAATCCGCGCCGCAGAAAGGAAATCCGAGTGCCCAGCGAGGAAAATCCGCAGTGCAGCGAGCGATTTCGTGCCAAGCGCGAGTGAAATCGGCAGCGCAGCCTGTCTTTTCCGAACCGCAGAAGGGAAAATCGACACCGCAGAAGAGGTTTTTGGGACCGCAGAAAGGGTTTCCGGGTGCGCAGAAGAGAAAATCGGCACCGCAGAAATGAAAATCGAGATCGCAGAAAAGAATTTCGGGATCGCAGTGGAGGCCGCAGATGGAAGGCCATTGAAAGAGCCTGTGGCAGGGGAAAAGGGGGCTGATGAAGTGTAAGGTGCCGAGTGAGCAATGTGCAGGGAAGATCTACGCGACGAAACAGCAGTGGGTCGAGGCCGTTGCTGGTTATTGCAGTGGTCTTCATACGCTGCAAGCATAACTTTCCCGACCACTTTGACAAGATTTTTTTATGCACAGTCCGGGGGGCGGCGTGGTAACATTTTCTCCAATTCTTTGCGTTGCTTTCGCGTTGTTTCATCTGTTTTCCCGTGCATGATTACATGACTTACGGATCGATCATGTTCCGTCGCTAAACGCTCCGCATCCCCATGTTGCCGACGTGCTTGTGGCTCTTGATCAAGAGCAACGAAGCGCGCACCTGATAAGTCCCCACCGCCATTGATCGGTCTTTCAGACCTCATGATCTACCTGTCCGATATCATAGCCCTGCGGGCTATGCTGGTATCGAAACGCTCCGATGGAGCTGCGGAATGACTGGAGGACGATGCGGTGATGACGGATTGTTTCGCCCCAACTCTCATCTCCTCAAAAAATCATGAACATTGGCGCTCTACTTCGGATCTCGGGTTTATGGCGTGGGTACGGCACTCAGGCGGGCAAAAATTTTATTGCCGGTGGCGGGGATGTCGGCGATGACTTGCAGGTAGTCGCCGTTATCGCTGATTTCAAATACCACGCTGTTGACGGTGGCGTTAGCATCAGGAACCGCCACCTCGTGGCTAGTCCATGGGTCGGTCAAGCCGAGGTCGGTGCTGAACTGGATTTTCAGTGGCACTCCATCGCGCAGGGAGGACTTGAGGCAGCGGAAGGTGAGGCGCAGGTTGGTGCCGTTGTGGGTGGCTTTGGGGATTTTATCGAGGGCATTTTCTGATACTCCAGCAGCGCCGAGCATCCAGGCTATGCCGTTGTCCACGCCGTCGTTGTTGTCATCGGCGCCGAATGCTGCACCGCCGGACCAGGTGCCGTAGGCTGTGTTGGCGGTGGTGGCAGGGGCGGCCGCATAGGCGGTGGTGGTGTTTTGGGCGGGACTCTTGTCGCGAGCCTGCACGGTGAAGGAGTAGCTGGTGGCGGGGCTGAGGCCGGTGGCGATGTAAGAAGCACTATCTTGCCAGGGGCTGCCGGTGCCGAGCGTGACATTGGTGAAGCGATATTCCACGCCGCTGGGATCGCTGGCGGTGGTGGCGGTCATGGCGATGGAGGTTTGCCCCTGTGCAGTGGGTGGGGTGGCGAAGGACATCGGGTCGGGCATAGGCGGTGTGGTGTCTGGCTGCAGGCCAATCATCTCGCTGGCGAGGGCATCACCGATCATGTAGTAGCTCTTGGCATTGCGGTTCCAGTGGTAGCCTTCATCGGCGGGTGAGGAGGATACCGGGATCAAGAAGGGTTTGGCATCGACCACGGCGACGTTGCCATTGAAGGCGGGATACTTGGTGAAGTCTTCCATTTTCAACTGCGCCTGCTCGATTTGGCTATAGGTCGTGGGGTGCGTTTGGCCGGTGGAGGCAATGACGAAGGGCAGATTGGGAACGCCTACCGCGCACCGCAGATCTTTGATGAATTTCTCCATGTTTGCCTCATATTCAGCGGACGCACTCGTGGAGACGTAGTCATTCCAGCCCTGGTGCCAGGCAAAGCCGACGAACTCAAAGCCATCGGCGGGATTGTAAGCGGGGAAATGGGTTTGGATGTTGGCCGTGGCATCAAGAACTTGGTTGAGCATCTCGGTGAAGGAAAAGCCTTGGTCGCCAGCCTTCCCCGGCACATCGATGTTCCATCCGGCACTGGGCGGGCGGAAGTCTGTCTGGAGGCTCTTGCCGCCCCATGAGGTTTTGATGAGAAGAACATTCTGGCCGTAGTGGGCACCAATGGCATGGCCGAACTGAAGCTCGGGGCCGATGGTGGTGCTGCTGGCACCGTAGCCTGTGGTGAGCCCGCCTTTGACGAGGGAGCCATCGCGGTTGTAATAAATCCAGACATCGTCACGCACGGCCCAGCTGCTGCCATTTTTCAGGTGCGCATAGGTGGCTGGCTCGTTGCTGTGCGTGTATTGCAGGGTGCCCGGAGTGCCGATGGGTTCCATTTCACCATGGCCTACCATGTTGGATTGGCCGACGAGGATGAAGATTTTCACCTTGTTGGGACCGCTGCCGGGCGTGGTGAAGCTCCAGACATCGCCCGTGGTGGTGCCTTGAGCGTTCACTTGATCCACGCGCCAGTAGTAGGTGGTGCCGGGGCTGAGCGGGCCGGGACTGTAGGTAGTAGCGGTTTGGTTGCCGATGAACTCGCTGGAGTCGGGAGTGGAGTCCGTGCCGAAATACACGTCATGGGAGCTGGCCGTGGCAGACGCGCCTGCCACCCATTTCAGCAAGTCCAGATTGGTGGCGACGGCTTTCATGCCGTTCCATGGCATCGGGCGGAAGGCCTTAGCAGGTGGCCCGACCTGGAAGCTCCAGACTGGGCCGGTGGTGACACCGTCCACGTTGATTTCATCGATGCGCCAGTAGTAGGTGCCATTGGCCAAGGTGCCAGGATCGAAGGTGGTGGCGGTTTGATTACCGCGGAGTTCACTGGCTCCCAGCGTTGGATTGGTGCCGAAGTACACGTTGCGGGAGAGGGCATCGACCCCGGCGGTCCAGCTCAAATCCGTGTCCACCGGATGACCCACGGTGGCGTTGAGCGGACTCGGGTTGCTGGCGGGGCCAGGCGGGAGAATGCCACTGGTGTCCTTGACGATCTGGAAACCCGCCGGGCCGATGTGGTTGAAGCCATTGCCCCAGACTTTCAGGGTCAGTGAGGAGGTTCTCAATTTCCGGAAGATGATGAAATTGCCCGGGGTGGTGGCGTTGGTGATTTCGGCAAATCCGGCGAATTTCCCCGAGGGAAGCACGAAATTCTGCACGGCACCGCCATTGAGGATCAGCTTGCCGGTGCCATCGCCAAATTGAGCCTCATTGGCGCTGATGTAAACGACGAGGTCGTAAACCGGATAGGGAATGTTGGTCACGACCATGTCGAATTTGGCGGACTCATCGTAGGGGTCTTCGGTGCCGTTGGCGTGGGCGTCCATGAGATCGCCGTTGCCGCCGAAATTGGGATTGGGGGTTTCATCGAAAGTCCAGCCGTTGCGCAGATCGTTGATCGTGAGTGTGGCGGTGCCTCCGAGATTACTGGTGAGGGTGAAAGGGTCCATGGGTGAGTCCAGTCCGAAGGGGATCTCGATATTTTGCCAGCCGCTGATGGTGTAGGGCGCGACACCAGCGGATTCTGCTGCTTGGAGCGTGACGGTATTGTGGTTGGCGGAGTTCAACGGGCCATAGGCGTAGAAATTCACGCTCATCGCATCGAGTGCACCATCGGCCTGAGTCGAGGCACTTGCGGCCGCAGAGGCGGTGGTGGTGTTTTGGGCGGGACTCTTGTCGCGAGCCTGCACGGTGAAGGAGTAGCTGGTGGCGGGGCTGAGGCCGGTGGCGGCATAAGAAGCGCTATCTTGCCAGGGGCTGCTGGTGCCGAGCGTGACATTGGTGAAGCGATATTCCACGCCGCTGGGATCGCTGGCGGTGGTGGCGGTCATGGTGATGGAGGTGGAGCCGGACGATGCGGGCGGCGATGCGAAGGTCATCGGGTTCGGCGTCGGCGCGGTGGTGTCTGGCGCAGCGCCGGTGGTGAAGTTCCAGGTCGTGTTGTTCGTAATGCCTGCGTAGCTATTGCCCGCGAGGTCGTCGATGGCGGTGGTAGCGATGCGGATGGCGTAGGCGGTGTTGGGCAGCAGGTCTGCCGTGGGGTTGATGGTGAGGACGTTTCCGGAAATGGTGATTTGGGTGCTATCGGTGACGACGATGTTGGTATTCGTATTGTTGCTAGTTCTTCGGATCGTGATGTTGCCAGTGCCAGCGACGATGGGTTCGCTGAATGTCGCCACGATGTTTGTGCCGATAGCCACGGCGGTGGCGTTGTCGGCGGGATTGCGATTGGTGATGGTCGGCGCGGTGGTGTCGGGCACGGTGGCGAAGTTCCAGGTGGCGTCGTTGGTGATGCCAGCGAAGGGGTTGTTGGCGAGGTCTTTGATCGCGGTCGGTGCGATGTGAATGGCGTAGTTTTTACCGTTGGCAAGGTTTGCCGTCGGGTTGATCGTCAGGACGGTGCCGGAGAGCGAAACTTGCGTGGCGTCGGTGACGGCGATGGTCGTTTCTGAGGTGTCCGTCAGGTTCTTGATGGTGATGTTACCAGAGCCGATGGCGATGTTTTCGCTGAAGGTGGCGACCAGATTCGCCCCGACGGCGACGCCAGTTGCATTGTCCGCTGGGCTTAGAGAAGAGGTCAGCGGCGGGATGGCATCGGCGGTGGGCGTGCCATAGTTGACGATCTGAAAGCCGGCTGGGCCCATGTGGTTGAAGCCCTTGCCCCAGACTTTCAGGTTCAGGGAAGGACTGGTCAGTCCGCGGAAAACGATGTAGTTCCCCGGTGTGGTGGCATTGGTGATCTCGACGAAGCCAGTGAATTCCCCCGCCTTTAGGGTGAAGTCCTGCTCGGCACCGCCATTGAGGACGATCTTGCCCTTGCCATCGCCGAATTGCGCTTCATTGGCAGCTAGGTAAAGGATGAGGTCGTAGCTGGGGTAGGCAATGTTTGAGACATCCATGTTGAACAGTGCGGATTGGTCATAGGGGTCCTCGGTGCCGTTGGCGTGCCCATTCATCAAATCCCCATTGCCGCCTCTGAAGAAGGTATGGGGTACGCTACTATAGGTCCACCCGTTGCGCACATCATTGAGCCGCATGGTTGCCGTTGACCCGACATTGCTGGTGAGCGTGAACGGTGCGGCGGGGGAACTCAGGCCCCAGGGGATCGAGTAATTCTGCCAGCCGCTGAGATGAAACAAACCGACCCCAGCGGATTCACCAGCTTCGAGCGTGACGGTGTGGCGATCCGCAGTGGGGAAGCTGCCATAGGCGTAAAAGTTGACGCTTATTACATCCAGCGGCCCGCTGCCGAGGGTCTTGGCGCTGGCGGGTGCGGAGGCGGTGGTGGTGTTTCCGGCTACGCTCTTGTCGCGAGCCTGCACGGTGAAGGAGTAGGTGGTGGAGGGGGCGAGGCCGGTGGCGGTAAGAACCGGGCTGCTCTGCCACGGGCTGCTGGTTCCCAGCGTGAGATTGTTGAAGCGGTATTCCACGCCGCTGGAGTCGCTAGCGGTGGTGGCAGTCATGGTGATGGAGGTGGAGCCGCCCGTTTGCGGTGGCACCGCGAAGCTCATAGGATCTGGGGTGGGCTTGGTGGTATCAGGAGCTGTGGTGGTGAAGTTCCAGCTGGTGTCGTTGGCAATGCCAGCGAAGGGGTTGCCAGCGGTGTCGGCGATGGCAGCGGCATCGATGCGGACGGCGTGGTTTTTGCTGCCCGGTAGGAGTGCCGTGGGGTTGATGAGCAGGGTGGCACCGGAGAGCGTGACCTGCGTGGTATCGGTGACGGGGATGACAGTCTGCGTGCCGTCGCTGAGGTTCTTGAGCGTGATGTTGCCGGTGCCGCGGACGATATTTTCGCTAAAAGTTGCCACGAGGTCAGTGGCGTGGGCGACGCCGCTGGAGTTGTCTGCCGGGCTGAAGGCGGTGATGACTGGCGCGGTGACATCCGTGCCGCCGCTGCTATTGCTGTCGAAATAGTAGTCTTGCGGGATGATGTCGCCATTCAAGCCTGCGAACGACGGGCCGGTCCACTTGAGCTTGGCGACGGCTGAGCCGGTGTTTTCGTAGTATTCGAGGAAGAGTGGGACTTTTTGCCCGGCGGTGAGGGAGATGGATGTGCCATCAGTCCAGCGGGTGGCTTGATCGTTGAGGTTGTTGATGACCTGCACGCCGTTGAGGAAGGCGCGGATGCCATCGCTGGAGAGGGCGGAGAGGGTGTAGGTGCCAGTTTCTGGGGCGAGCAGGTAGCCGCTCCAGCGGGTGCTGAAGGTATCGGAGCCGATGGCGGGATCGGGCGAGCCGGTGCCCCAGTCGAAGTTGATTTGGGGATCGGTGCGGGGAAGCGCCGGGCCGGTGAAGTCGGCGTTGTCGAAATACGCACCTGCGATGCCAGTGCCGGACGAGCCGACGATGAGGGACACGGTGGCGGTGGCGGAGGTGGTCAGGGAGTCTGTAGTCTGGAAGGTGAATTGATCGGTGCCGCTGAAGCCGCTGTGAGGCGTGTAGGTGAAGTTGGGGGCGGTGCCGGTGAGAGTGCCGTGTGCGGGATCGGTGAGTTTCTGGAAGGAGATGCTCCCGCGTGGCGTGGCGCCGGTGAGTGTGATCGCACTCGTGCCCGTGGTGGCGACGATCTGGGAGTTGGCCACGCATTTTCCGAGATTGGTGGCCGGGGCGGAGGTGGCATTCTCAATGGCGAGAATCGCATTGCTGAGATCGTTGTGGGGCAATCCGCCGTCCCACAATCGCAAATCCCAAGCGGCCTTGATGGCTCTGAGCTTAGGCAGGGTGTAGCGGGCGGCATCGCCGTAGGAGACGAGAGTCCGGAGTGCTTCGATGAGATATGCTTCGGCGAAGGTTCCGTGGGTCTCCAGCATGGCCAGGGCCAGCGGAACACACTCGTTGATCTTCATATCGGCCATGAAGCCGATCGCGGCGGCGCGGCTGCCCTCGCTGAACATGCGGTCAGCAGGGGTGTCGTAGGAAAGCACTTGGACCAGCTCTGGATACAGGGATTGGAGGTCAGTAACATTCAGCCGGTTTCTGGCAAATGCGGCGATGGGGGTGCGGTAGTAGCCCGTGGGCAGCGAGAGGCCGATACGCAAGGCAGGGTAGAGGTGGGTTTCTTTCGGCGCATTGATGGTGGAGTCGGCCAGTTGGACAAAAATTACATCGGAGAGTGCGGATTGGCTGAACTGCATGGGATCAGTCCAGTGGATGGCATCAGGATCGGCGGGTGCATTGGTAATGAAGGCGTTGATCAAGGCATCGCGATGGGTGCTGACGGTGCTGGCAGGGTAGTTGCGGATGGCGGCGGCGGCTTTCTGACGGACCCAGAGATCGGGATCATCGAGCATGCCGACAAGGGTGAGCAGTGCGGTGGTGTCCTTGCGGATGCCGAGGGCTTCGGCGGCACTTTGGCGGATGTTGGGGTCGGGGTTGGCAAGCAGGCCGCGCAGGTTGGTGAGGTCAGTGGTGGACAGGTTGCGGGAGGCGATCTCGACTGCGGCGTAATAACGCACGACAGGATCATACTCGCCCAGGGCGGTGAAAAGCTGGGGGATGGTGAGGCTGGTGCGATCCACGCGGAAGAAGCCCGCGGAGACTGCGTTGGCGACTTTGGTGGCAGCGAGCGTGTAGGCTGGTTTGGCTTGTTTTCCGGTGATGAGAAGACGTTTGAGCGGCAGGCTGTAGGTGAGGAGGTTGATGGCGGTGCCTTTGACGCCGTATTGGGCGGCGACCCCAAGATAGGTGCCGCCCGTGGTGGTGCCGCCGTCGTAATAGTCGCCGTTATCGCTATCGTGGGCGAAGGAGCTATCGGTGCGGCGGGTGAGATCGAAGCGCCAGAGAAGTTGCTTAAAATGCTCAGCAGCGGCGGTTTCCCCACCCATGGCGGCACCGAGAGCGGCCCAAAGCAGGCCTAATTCCTGCCCGGCATGACCCACTTCCACCCCGACCCAGCCAGCGATGGCCATGCGGCTGAAATATTCGGTCTGGACCGCGTAGTTGTCCTGGATTCCGAAAAACACGGCAGCCGAGGCATCTTTGCCGTTGGAGGCATGCCATAGGGTGGGCATGTGTTCGCCGTAGGGGATGCCACCTTTGTTGACATAGGAGCTGAGGAAGCCCGATGCGCGCTGGATGGCGGCATCGATTTCTGGGTCAATGGGCTGGCCGGCTGCTAGCAGGGCTTTTTTCCCGAGCACGATGGCGATGTTGGCGATGTTACCCACCGAGTTGACTGGGCCGTAGCCGTTCGCGATGCGGCGGCCTGAGCCATCCTTGTGAAGAAACGAGGGCGAGTGGCCGTAGGTGCCCCACATGCTTTGGGTTTGGGTGAGCCAGAGGGTAAAGGAATTGATGGTCGTGACGACTTGCGCATCGCTGGTAAGCAGGTAATACTCGGCGAGGAAGACCAATTGATAGGCTGGATCCCAGTTCCAGTCATCGCTGGCTGGGAAGCGGCTGGCGAGGGAGCGCGCGTAGGTTTGCAGGCGGAGCTGGACATCGTTGTAGTTCGGATCGCCTTCCTGGACACTGGCGAGAAGAGCCAGCGCATTGATCGCATTGGCGTGGCCTTCGCCGCTATTGAGGTAGTTTGCATTGGCGAGGAGCTCGCCGACCATCTGGTTGCGGGTGAGGTTGAGGATGGTTGTGGATTTTGGGCAATTGTTGTAGGGCGCGGTGGCGGAATAAGTGCCGCGTGTGACGATGGGGATGTTCACCTCGATGAGGTTGCCCGCCCGCCAGAGCTTCAGGCGCAGGGTGCCGGCAGCGGTTTTCTCCGCATCAGTGATGGCGTTGCCAAGAGCCTTGCGGGCATCGGAACTGAAGGAGGGCACTGTGCCGGAATCGGTGGCGATGGCTCCGAGGATAACGTCGTTCACCTGCACCACGCTATCGCCCGGGGGACTGGTGACGGTGACGAGAATCTGGCGGCTGGCATCAGAAATACGCCCAGAGGCGGCATAATCGAATCCCTGCGTATTGCAGTGAATCCACCCGCGTAAGCCAGTGGAGCCGAGGTTGAAGGTGTTGTTTCGGTCAATGCCTGCGATCACGCCCGGCGCGGTGAGATCAGGCGGTGTGGTCTGAGCCGTGCAAACTGCTGCCAGGGAAAGGACGAGTGCTAGCGCGGGCAGGAAGATGCTTCGATGTAGAACAGATGGATTTTTCATTGCTTACTATGGTGTTGGGCCATCAAAAAAGGGGCGACCGCTGTGGTCATGTGGGAACGGCGAACAATAGAAGGTGTGGCACTGGCATCGGCAGCGCTGGCTAACTGGAGCGTGACGATGTTTCCAGAGGCACTGCCCGAGGAAACAAGGTCGGCGGCATCGTTCACATAGTAGTTCGGCGTTGAATAGCTGCTCCAGCGCATGGGCTGGTCAAACTCCAGCGCGATGGCCGTGCGGACTGCCGAGGTGAAATAGGCACGCTTTGAGATGGGCGCGGTGATGGCACTGGCAGGCACGACTCCGTAAAAATCCCTGCTGACAACCGGCAAGATTCGGTTCGCCATGTTTTCGTAGCCAGCTTTGCTGAAATGGCAGCCATCTCTGGGTTCAGTCAACGCATGGTAACATTTTCTCCAACTCTTTGCATTTGTTTCGCGTTGTTTCATCTGTTTTCCCTTGCTCGATTTGACGACTTACGGGTAAATCATGCCCCATACCTAAACGCTCCGCAATCCCAATGTTGCCGACGCGCTTGTGGTGCTTATTCAAGAGCACCGAGGCGCGCCCTGATAAGTCCCCACCGCCATCCATCGGTCTTTCAGACCTCATGATCTACCTGTCCGGTATCAGGCTATGATAGTATCGAAACGCTCCGATGGAGCTGTGGAATGAGTGGAGGATCGTCTGGGATGACGGCTTGTGTCGCCCCAACTCTCCTCACATGTCCTCGGCTTTCATTTCAAGCAGCATTTCGGCGAGGCCACGGTCGCGCTCGCCGATGACGACGGCTTTTTCGGTAAGAGTAAAGTAAAGGGTGAGGTCAGTGCCTAGGTCGTAGGTAGGGGCGGGATCTTTGCTTTCGGTATGCTCTTGCGGGGGCGGCGGGGCGGCGGAGGGAGCCGGCACCGGCTCGACGCCGAGTTCCTCGCAGAGGCGGCTCTGATAGCGACGTCTGAGGTATTCGTGGCGTTCGCGCTGGCGCTGGTGGCGGTATTCCCATTCCTCGCGCTCGCGATCGGCATCGAAGGTTTCTTCTTCTTCGTCGTCGTCTTCTATTTCGTCGAGGTCGCGCTCGTATTCGGCGAGGGGTTCCACAAGGACATCGAGATGCCAGCGGTAGCGGCTGGTGGCGATGAGCTGGCGCAGAGTGCGGACGACGGCGGGGAGGTGGTCGAGATCGCGCTGGCGGCGGATGTTGATGTAGAGGTGACCGCGGTTGTGGGCGGCGGCCGCGCCGCTCTCGCTCTCCGCCCCCCAGCCTTTGCCGAGGATGCGAGTGATGCGGCGGTTGAGCTGGCGGACGAACCAGATGCTCTCGGATATGGCCATTTCGTGGTCATCGCCGAAGTCGCGCGGGATGCCGCCGGAGTCGGCCTTGGCTTTGTAGTCCTTTTTGCGCTTGCCCACCACGATGAGGCGCAACGGGGGCAGTTGGCGCGGTGGATTGCAGCAGAACTCATCCTCCCACGGGGCACAGAGGGCGTTGAGGGTAGCGAGTTCGGGCGGGACGATCGCCTCGGATTTAACGATGATCTCATGCAGGCGGGGCAGCTCAGTGAGGGGGGCGAGATCCGGAGGGAATTCGTTGCGCAGGGTGATGCGGCAGAGGTTGCGCATCGCGATGAGGGGGGACAGGTCGGAGTATTGCACACCGCTGAGGTAGAGGTGGGTGAGCGCGACGTTGGCGGCGAGAGGGGTGACATCGGGCAGGAAGCCATAGATTTCCAGGTTGAGGAGGTGGGGGAAACGCTCGATGCCGTCGAGTAGGTCGGTGTTTTCCAGATAGAGGCGGCGGAGTTCCGGCATGGCGGGCAGATCGGCGACGCTGCGGAGGGGGACGTTGAAGCCGCTGCCGTGGTGGAACTCGGCGGCACGCACGGCGGGCAGGGCGGGGATGGAGGTGACGGCCAGCACGTTTCCGTAAAATAAGAACTCGGTGAGGCGACCGAGGTTTTCCAGCCCGCTGATGTTGGGCCAGGGGGTATGCAAGCGCAGGGTAAGCTTTTCGAGCTGGGCGAGGGCCGCTATGGGGCGGAGATCGCGGGCGACATCGTCGGAGATGTAGAGGGATGTGATCTCTGGGCGCTGCGCGAGGGCGGACCAATCGCTGATCTCGCAATGGTAAAGGTAGAGGGAAGTGAGGTTTCCGCAGAAGCGCAGGAAGGAGAGGTCGCGCAGGTGGCGGTCGTCGCTGACGTTGGTGGAGAAGCTGGTGATCATGTCGAGCACCTCGGCAGCATGTTCGAGTTGGTCGCGGGTGAGATCGGGCTTGTAGCGCGGATCGAGTTGGCGGCTTTTCCGCGTCAAGCGGATGTGCTCATAGTTAAAGGGGACATTCACGCCGTGCTTGTGGTTCCACTGGGGCATGCACTTCTCGACGAGCAGTTCGATGCCAAAGAGTTCCTCCACCGTGCGCGATTTGTCAGTAGACCATGTCAGAAAATCTTCAGATTCCGTAGCCATGGAAAAATTTTATGGAGCGGAGCGGAGATTGTCAACAACGAGCGTCACGTAGGCGGGGTAGGTCTTATCGATCAGCACCGGGCCTAGCGGGGTCTGCAAGAAGTGGAGGTCGATCCTCTCGATGTATCGACTCGCGTGATGAAAGGGGACGCAGTTTCCGTCGTTGAATGGGGGCGATCCTCACTATGAGATGAGGACAGACGCTTTGCACACGACCCAACTCACTCACCACTTGATTGCCTTCACCGTGGCGTATTCCGCTGACTTCAGCCCGAACTGGCCTTTGACGGATTTTTTGATGCCTTGGAACTTCTGTTGCAGGCAGTCATCGCCCTCATAGTAGAGGTCGTAGCGCGATTTCTGCGCTACGGAAAGTTCTTGCTCGGCGGTGGAAAGAGCGCTGTTCAGGGTCTTGAACGCATTGAGCTTTGTCGTCAAAGCCGCCACCGTGATCGTCGTGGCGGGCGGGGCGTATCCCGGCACCGCCGAGCACACTCCGATGAATTGCTCCAAATGCCCGGCCAACTCCACATACGCTTGATTGCCCTGGCTGCGCTTCTTGGTTATTTCCGGCGTCTCCCCGACAGCGGGCGTAGCGGCCTTGGCGGCGGGTGGTCTGGTGCCGCGGAACTTCTCCACGATCCCCCGCGCGGTAGCCGCCTGTGGTTTCCACGCCTTATTGCTCTCCAAATATCCCAGCGCCTGCGTCAACATCCCGCGCAACTCCGCATGCAACGCCTGACGACTCTGCGATGCCGTGCCGTAGCTCGCCACCAAGGCCGACACTTCATCGTTCTTCGCCGTCACCGTCGCGAGGAACGTAGTAAAATTCGCCACCGTGAGCGAAGAATCCGCCGGAGCAAACGCCACGGGAAAGGAACTGCATGCATCTTTCAGCGAAGTCGCCTTCCCCTGCCGATCGCGAAATGATTTTTCTGATATTGTCATAATGGTTTTTGGTTAGGTCGTTCACCGTCGCCACTGTGCAAAAAACCCTCTGCCACCAGCCGCGACGATTTATGGATAATTTGGAGTCAATTACGGGACATATCAAGCTCATTTTAGAAAAACTTGTAGCATTTATGGGAAGTATTGTGACGTTTATGGAAAATCTTGCGGCATCTATGAAAACTCTCACGTTAACTATGAAAACTATTAAAGCATTTATGGAATCTTTTAAGGCATCTGTGGAAACGCTTATTGACTTGATGGAATGTCTTACGAGAACTATAAGAACTCTAGAGTGAATTATGGAGAATTTTAAATTCCGGGGGGCGGCGTGGTAACATTTTCTCCAATTCTTTGCATTTCTTTCGCGTTGTTTCATCTGTTTTCCCGTGCATGAACACGACTTACGCATCGATCATGTTCCGTCGCTAAACGCCCCGCATCCCCATGTTGCCGACGTGCTTGTGGTGCTTGATCAAGAACACCGAAGCGCGCCCCTGATGAGTCCCCACCGCCATTGATCGGTCTTTCAGACCTCATGATCTACCTGTCCGATATCATCCTAAAGTTCGCAGTTGGAATTGCAGAATTTCTCTTAAAGCCTTATAGAACATGGGCTAGAGAGGAAATACGATTCGTTTTTCTTTTCACCTAATGGGTGAAAGCGTGGTAAAATTGTAATTTGCATGCTGGTAACGCTGCATCAATGGTTTGAAGACGAAATCAGTCACATTTGAGCGTATTTTAGGGTTGTAACTGCGGATTCTAGGATTAAGTCTAGTCCAAGAATTAATCGTAAGACAACAGCAAACCCAAATAGGAAAACATGATGACCCAACAAGAAACCAGTGTGAATGAACTGATGGAACTCGAGCGAAAAATCCTTCGGATGTTCCTAGCCGGGGATGTAGACCAGGCGATGGATGACTACATTATGGAGAATGCCATGGTGTGCCCCCCGGGCATGGACAGAATCGTAGGGAGGGAAAACCAACGGGGGATGTTCAAGGAGTTACTCAAAATGGAAGGCGTCGAACTCTCCTGGGAACCCCTTGAAGCCCATGTGAGCCCGTCCGACGACATGGGCTACGTTTACGGTTCGGTGAGATGGAAAATGCCGAATGAGGCTGAACAACAGGGAAAGTATATCTCCATCTGGGCAAAGGAAAACGGCAAATGGAAGAATGTCGTAGAAATGCGCAATTCCAACGGGTAGCCGACGCAGGGGCAATACACCTCGAAAACACTCATGACCCCCCGCCGTCAGCCCGAGGCTCCCGATGACCTCTTCGGCCCGCCCGAGGCACCGCCGTCGGCCGAGCCAGCCGTGACGGCCGAGGGCGCGCCCCTGGCCGACCGGCTGCGTCCGCGCACGCTCTCCGAGGTGGTGGGGCAGGATCATCTCTTGGGCAGCTCAGGCTCCATTATGCGCATGCTGGAGCAGGGCAGCCTGGCCTCGATGATCCTCTGGGGCCCGCCGGGTGTGGGCAAGACCACCATCGCGCGGCTGCTGGCCGAGGCGGCCGATCTCAGCTTCGTCTCCCTCTCGGCGGTGTTCTCCGGCGTGGCCGATCTCAAGCGCGCCTTTGACGAGGCACGGCAGAGACGGCGCATGGGCCGGCGCACCTTGTTGTTCGTGGATGAGATCCATCGCTTCAACCGAGCCCAGCAGGATGGCTTCCTGCCGGTGGTGGAGGACGGCACGGTGGTGCTGATCGGCGCCACCACGGAGAACCCCAGCTTCGCGCTGAATGGCGCGCTGCTCTCGCGCTGCCAGGTGATGGTGCTGAAGCGGCTGGACGCCGCGGGCCTCGAAGCCCTGCTGGCCCGCGCCGAGGCCGAGTCGGGCCGCCCCCTGCCGCTCGACCCCGCCGCGCGCGAGGTGCTGCTGGCCATGGCCGATGGCGATGGCCGCTACCTGCTGAACCTCGCCGAGCAATTGCAGGCCCTGACCGACCCCGCGCCGCTGGACCCGGCCGGGCTGTCCCAGCTTTTGGCCAAGCGCGCCGCGCTCTACGACAAGGACCGGGAGGAGCATTACAACCTCATCTCCGCCCTGCATAAATCCCTGCGCGGGAGTGACCCGGATGCGGGGCTCTATTGGTTCGCGCGGATGATCCTGGGCGGCGAGGATCCGCGCTACATCGCCCGCCGCCTCGC
>JAIYDP010000317.1 GCA_027487435.1 Verrucomicrobiaceae bacterium
AAGAACTTTCCTGAACCATGCTCAATTCACTCATTCGTTGGTCGCTACGCAATCGTGCGATCATTCTTTGCCTGTCGCTTTTGATTTTAGCGCTGGGTTGGA
Source organism: Verrucomicrobiaceae bacterium (assembly GCA_027487435.1). GTDB lineage: Bacteria > Verrucomicrobiota > Verrucomicrobiia > Verrucomicrobiales > Akkermansiaceae > UBA956. Next base: position 103 of record JAIYDP010000317.1, read on the forward strand.
AAACTGGCAGCGAGTTGCCAGTGGAGGTTCTGCCCGACCTAACAAAACCAACAGTCACGATCCTCACGGAAGCTCCGGGACTCTCTCCCGAAGAAGTCGAAACTCGCGTTACGCAACCCATCGAAAATTCGCTGATGGGCGTCGCTGGCCTCACTCGCATGCGCTCCACATCCGACATCGCGCTTTCGCTGGTTTTCGCGGAATTTGACTGGGGCACAGACATTTACAAAGCTCGTCAGTTCGTGCAAGAACGGCTGCAAGTCGCACGCGAGCGATTGCCGGATGATACACAGCCGTATCTAACTCCCATCGCCTCGTTGATGGGGGAAATCCTGCTAATTGGGGTCAAAAGCAACGACGGCAAAACCGTGCCCATGGATGTGCGAACGGTCGCCGATTGGACGATCCGCACGCGCTTGCAAGCCATCCCCGGCATCGCCGAAGTCCTCAACATGGGCGGCGGTGTAAAACAAGCGCAAGTCCAGCCCGATCCTTGGCGCATGCAAGCCAACGGCGTTAGCATCGAGGAACTTGAGGAGTCTGTTCGCCAAGCAGCTTCCAATACCACCGGTGGTTTCATCGATAGCGGGCCGCAAGAAATCATGGTGCGCAACCTTGCCATGACCGTTGAACTCGATGACATCGCTCGCACCATCATCAAAATGTCCCATGGTCGCGCCATCACCCTCGCAGATGTCGCTACCGTAGCCTGGGGCGCGGAGCCGAAACGGGGCGATGCCGCCGTCAATGGCAGTCCGGGTGTGATCATGAGCGTCATCAAAGCTCCCGGCTTTGATACCATTTCTCTAACTGAAAAAATCGAGGCCGCCATTGAATCCCTCAAGCCTGCTCTGCCCGCAGGTGTGGAAGCTACTGTGCTCTTCCGTCAGCGCGATTTCATCGATAGCTCCATCGGTAACTTAAAAAAAGCCATCATCGAAGGCGCGATCATGGTCACTGTCGTCCTACTACTTTTCCTGCTCAGTTTTCGCACCACCTTCATCACTCTCATGGCTATGCCGCTGAGCTTTGCCATCACGCTGCTTACCTTTCGTTGGCTGGATCTCAGCGTCAATAGCATGACACTCGGCGGCCTCGCTGTGGCCATCGGCATGGTCGTGGATGATGCCATCGTCGATGTAGAAAATGTGTTCCGTCGCCTGCGTGAAAATGCCAGACATGTGACACCGCTTCCGAAACTCGAAATCATCGCGCAAGCCTCTGGCGAGGTGCGAAACTCGATCTTTTATGCGACAATTCTCATCGTGCTAGTCTTCATTCCCTTGCTCGGTCTCAGTGGCGTGGAGGGCAAACTTTTTGCCCCTATTGCCATCGCTACCATCATCAGCATGCTGGCATCTTTTGTCGTCTCGCTCACCGCCATTCCTGTGTTGTGTTCCTTTCTGCTCAAGGTGAAATCGAACGAAAACGAGCATAGCCACCACGATGGCCGCCTCGTGCGCTCGCTCCAATGGCTGCTGAAAACAACCATTCTTCGCTTCAGCCTGCGCCAGCCCATTCTCATCATCGCCGCCGTTTCGATCCTCCTCGTTTGGGCTTTCTCGCTCTACCCGCAAATGAGTCGCGATTTCCTGCCCTCCTTTCACGAGGAAACCGCCGTCGTCACCACGGGAGCTGCACCGGGAACTTCGCTTGCGGAAATGCAAATCATTTCCCAATCCGTCGAAAATCAAATCCGCCAAGTGCCGGAGGTGCTTCACATCGGACGCCGCATCGGACGTGCCGAACGCAGCGATCACGTTGTCCCTGTCAACAACGTTGAGTTCGACATCGACTTCAAAAAAGACGGCAAAAGTCGCCCGCTCAAAGTCGTGCTTGATGACATTCGCGACCGCATCAAGACAGTGCCCGGCACCTTCAGCATCATCTCCGGCCCCTTGTCTCACCGCATCAGCCATTTGCTCAGTGGGGTCACTTCTCCCGTGGCGGTGAAAATTTTCGGCCCCGATTTGGCGACCATCACGCACATCGGCGAACAGGTGCAAAAGGTTTGCCAAAGCATCCCCGGCCTTGAGGGTGCCAAGCTCGATTTGCAGGCCTCGATTCCCCAACTGCGCATCGAGTTCGACCGCGAGCGAGCATCAGTCCATGGCGTTTTGCCCGGCGAACTGAACGCGGAACTGTCCGCCTTGTTAGGCGGCGCTGTCGTTGGGCAGCTTCGCGAAGATCAGCGGGTCATCGACCTCGCCATCCGACTTCCTGAAAGCTGGCGCGGCGATGCCGAAACGATTCGGAATTTGCCTATTCACACCGTTAAGGGCGATAGCATTCCTCTGCATCTCGTCGCCCATGTTCACGAGGCGGCAGGCCCCAGTTCGGTCTATCGGGAAAACACCCAGCGGCGTTATGTGGTTTCGATCAAGCCCAGCGAGCGCGATGCCGGAGCATTAGTCAAGCAGCTCGAAGAAAAAGTCCGCAAGGAAGTGCCTACCCCAGCGGGATATTTCATCAGCTATGAAGGCGATTTCCGCGCCGAACAGGCTGCTACCCAACGCATCGTCCTCTTGTTTGTCGGCATCTTGCTGTTGATTCTTCTTCTGCTTTGGTCGTATTTCCGCAGCTTGATTCTGGCCATGCAAGTGCTGCTCAATCTGCCGCTTGCTTTGATGGGCAGCCTCGCCCTGACTTGGTGGCTTGTGGGCAATATCAGCATCGCCACGCTCGTCGGCTTCATTGCAGTGGGCGGGATTGCTGCTCGCAACGGTATCATGATGATCTCTCACTATCTCCATTTGATGAAGCATGAGGGCGAGGGCTTTACGTATTCCATGATCGAACGCGGCACCCTCGAACGCTTTGTGCCGGTTACCATGACGGCTCTTTCGGCTGGTATCGCTCTCATCCCCTTCGTCATCGCCATGGGCGAGCCGGGCAAGGAAATTCTCAGCCCGGTTGCGATTTGCATCGTCGGCGGTCTGGTCAGTTCCACGCTGCTCGACTTCGCAGTCACTCCCGCCATTTTCCGACTCTTCGGCAAGAAAGCCGCGCTCAAATCACTGGCTCTCAACGCGCCCGCGACCCACTGATTTTCACCCATCTCCCATTACTAAAATAGAAACAAAACAACACAAAACAAAGTATGAAAACGAAAATGAACACCATCATCATTGCCGCACTCTCCATCTCCATGGGTTTAGCCGCAGATAAACACGATCATGACCACGATAAAAAAAGCGAGGCACACGATCATGACCATCACGACAAAAAAGGTCCGAACGGTGGTCACATTCAAAACACCAAGCAAGGGGTCATTTTGGAAATCGTGGTCAATGCGGATCGCAAAGCTCTTGTCTATCGCCTCGATGAAAAAATGAAAGCCGTGCCGCTAGGTGAACTCAGCGTGTCAGGCATAGCCGGTGAGCGTTCCGCGCCGACGAAAATGGAGTTCACCAAACAAGCAGGCTCAGAAGCACTCATTTCCTCAGTTCCTCTCCCAAAAGGCGAACATGTGGCGATGATTCTCCAACTCAAACCAACAGCCGCTAGCAAAGTCATCACGACTCGTTTCGAGTTACATCTTCACTAATTCAAGGCCCCTCGCGATGATTCTCATGGCGGGGGGCCTTATTTCGTTTTTGTCCCAAAAAAAACTTCTGATTCATAAACCTATGTTATGGTGTCAGTTTGCCCTTCGTATCGATGCCGACATTTCACTATTAGAAATATCCAATGAAACATTTCTTTCTATCCGCATGCGCCGCCTTTTTGCTGCCAGCCACTGCGCTCGCTTGCGAGTGGTGCAAATCTGCCAAGCCCGCGCCCGGACAGCGCGTCGTCGAGTATGACCTGCGCATCGCCGAGGCACGCCAGAGTCCCGCAGGCAAGCTCGTCCGCGTCCTCACCATCAACGGCGGCATCCCTGGCCCTACCTTACGCTTCCGCGAGGGCGACTTCGCCCGCATCCGCGTCCACAATGACCTCAAGCATGAGACCACCTCGACGCACTGGCACGGCTTGCTCTTGCCGAACAAAGAGGACGGCGTGCCACACATCACCACCCCGCCTATTCTCCCCGGCACCACGCACACCTTCCAGTTTTCCCTGCGCCATGCTGGCACTTACTGGTATCACTCCCACACCCATCTCCAAGAACAGAACGGCGTTTACGGCAGCATCGTCATCGAGCCGCGCGGGGGCGAGTTGGTCAAAACAGATCGTGAAAAAGTCCTCATCCTCTCCGACTGGACGGACACTGACCCGCGCGAGGTGATGCGCATGCTCATGCGTGGCAGCGATTACTTCGGCCTCATGCGCCGGAACTCGCAGTCCATCCTCGGCGCATCGCAACGAGGAAATTTCACCGACTATTTCAAGCGCGAGTGGAGCCGAATGCCGCCCATGGATGTTTCCGACGTGGGCTACCATGCCTTTCTCATCAATGGCCAACGGCAGACCCGCATCGACGGTCGTCCCGGCGAGCGCGTGCGCCTACGCCTCATCAATGCCGCCGCGGCCACCTATTTCCACCTACATTCATCCGCAGGTCCCATGATCATCGTCGCCGCAGATGGGCTGCCCGTGCAACCCGTGAAGGTGAACCGATTTTTGATGGCCATCGCCGAGACATACGATTTGATCATCACCATCCCGCCGAGCGGTGAGTATGAATTCCGCGCCACCACCCAAGACGGCAGCGGGCGCGTCTCCGCCTTCTTTGGTCAAGGCAAAAAAACATCCCGCCAGCGATCCACCGAAGCCGAATCTCTATCAGATGGATGAAATGCTCAACCTCGCTCTTGAGGAAAAGGAAGACGACCCGCGAGCCTCGCTGAATCTGCCGCGCCCCGGTTCCCCTTATCGTCTTCTCAAGGCCGTGAAAGACACCTCGCTTCCTGCGAAATTGCCACGCCGCAAGATCACCCTCCACCTCACCGGCGACATGAGCCGCTACGTCTGGTCTTTCGATGGCAAAACCATGGCGGAGCAGCCCTACGTCATCATCAAAAAGGGCGAAATCATCGAGCTGGAGCTGGTGAACGACACCATGATGCACCACCCCATCCACCTCCACGGCCACTTCTTTCGCCTGCTCATGGGAAATGGCTCCCGCTCGCCGCTCAAGCACACCGTCGATGTCCCGCCGATGACCAAGCGCACCGTCGAGTTCGAGGCAAACGAAGCACGCGACTGGATGTTCCACTGCCACATCCTCTATCACATGATGTCCGGCATGGCCCGCGTCTTCCGCTATGAAGACGAAGAAAAAACCAGCCCGCCTCAGCCCCTAGCAGGCCCCCATGCCACCAGCCTCGGTGAGCACGCGCACGACATGAGCTACATCTGGGGAGCCGCTTCACTCCAGAGCAACATGAGCGAGGGCCTGCTCACATGGATGAACCCCAGAAATGACCTCCAACTCGCCTGGGAAGTCGGCTGGCAGGACGTGGAAGACTCGCAATACGAGATCGATGCTCTCTATCAGCACTATTTCAACCCGAACTTCCAAGCCTTCGCAGGCTAACGTTTCACCAATGACGAAGACGCCGAAGACCGTGCCATCACCGGCATCAACTACCGCCTACCGCTCATGCTGTGGTCAAATGTTAGCATCGACAGCGAGGGCGATGCCCGGCTCACCCTCGCCAAGCGTCTTCAGATCACCCCGCGCTTCGGCGTTTTCGGCGATGTCTTCTACGACACTGGAACCCACTGGGAATGGAGTGCCGGAGCCGACTGCACCCTCACCCGCAGCACCTCTCTCACCGCCTCTTTCCACAGTGACTACGGCCTCGGAGCCGGAGTCCTGATCCGCTTTTGATGGCCCATCGCGTCTTCAAAAAACCAAAACAAACAAAAACATACCCCTGATGAAAACAACACTACACACACTGTTCACCACCGCCCTCATCGGCTTCACACTCGCTGCCTGCGCTGCCCCGGACACGGCGCAAACCACCCCCGTAGCAACTCAAGCCGCCGCGAAAACCAAATCCTACCCGCTCAAAACCTGCATCGTCACCGACAACGATCTCGACAGCATGGGTGGCGAGATCGTCAAAATCTACGATGGCCAACAAATCAAATTCTGCTGCAAACCATGCATCAAAAAGTTCGAGGCCAACCCGCCCAAGTATTTGAAAAAACTCAAGTGAGAGTTTCATCTCTACCATTGAGTTAGTGCTCATCAAACAAGTTGACAGACCCTACACCTGAGTTGCTTAGGTCGCTACGCGAAGTGCGCCGCCGCAAGTGAAAAAAGGCCAGCACCTCGCCAAAAGCCTAACATTTTCAGACTGTAGCCTAGTGCCGCGTAAAACTTACAACGATGGATGTAAGGAGCCAATATTCTGCCGTCAAACTAGCCCAAGGGGCTTGCGTACCATAGCCCAGGGTTGGCAAAGCCTACCCTGGGTGATCCACCGACAGAATATCCCAACGCCGAAGGCGTTGAGTCCGTGCGCGACGGTGGGGGGCACGGCATGGACACAACCCCTTTGGGGTTGTATGAACCTGTGGCGAATGATCCCGGGGTAGCCTCCGTTTCTCTCCGGCAACCCCGGGCTTTGAGACTCAACCCCGTTTGGGGTTGGTAGTGCTCCATCATTTTCCATGTCGCTCGCCACGAGTTATGAAACGCGCAGCGGAGGCTAGATAGCCGCATAAGCTCGAAACCTTACGCGTGAATGGTATAGGCCATTCGTGCGTAAGGTTGGAGCGTTCCCGTGAATGGTGGAGACCATTCGCGTGTAAGCACGGAGCGTTGCTGCGAAAGGTGGAGACCATTCACAGGAAAGGTTGCAGCGATCGTGTAGAAGGTAGGAACCATTCGCGCGTGAGGTTGGTACGTTTGATAGCGAGGGGTAAACCATTCGCCTGTAGGGTGCAGAGCATCCGCGAGTAGGTTTGCATATGATTAGGGCAGCAAGTCAGGGAACTTTTCGCCTAATCTATTCATTGGCGTAGGATTTTTTTGGCCCTGCGGATGTCATCGCTGATGCTGACACCCACGTCGCAATGATCCTCCAACTCAAAGCCACCGCCAATAGCAAAACCTCACCACACGCTTCGAGATGCACTTGCATTGAATGATTTGAGCAAATTAGCGGACAAATGGATTGCATTGGCATGCGATTCATCCATAATAATTCCATGAATACGCAAGCGGTAAAATTACAAGTGCGAATGGAGCGAAGCCTAAAAGAGCAAGCGGAGGAAGTCTTTGCGGAAATGGGCTTGGACACTACCACAGCTGTGCGGATCTTTTTTACCAAGGTCGCAAAAACACGCAGTATTCCTTTTCTTCTTAAAGCTGAGCCCGAGTTTTCCGCCGAGCAAGAAGCTCGCATCCTCAAAGCCTTGGATGAATCAGAAGACCCCGCTAATCTTTCGGGGCCTTTCTCTTCGGCAGCGGAACTTTTTCAACATCTGGATGAACAAGTCGCCAAGCATGAGACAGTGGAAAAACGAGCCCCCAAGGGCGCATGAAAATTACTACGCACAAACAAGTTTACTAAGAGCTTTTTTCGTGACACTGGTCATGGACATTTGCCCAGAGTTCGGTAAGCTGCGGCGTGTTGCTGGAATAGCCAGCATCTGGTTTCCATGACTGATTTCCTTTCTCTTATCACTTCCGGCACAGGCCTACGCGCTGCGTTCGTGACTCGCATTCCATCGCTTGCGGTGGATTGTGAGCGCGATGAGGCGATGCGGCGACTGCGCGATGCTCATACCAAAGCCGTGCAGGAACTCGGTTTTTCTACCGCGCAATGGTCGCGTGCCGAACAGGTTCATGGTAACGATGTCGCCATCGCGGAAAAAAGTCCTACCATTCTCGCGCCCGATGGCTTGCCTATCATCGCTGTCGTGGATGGCTTGATTTGCGGCGAAGCTGGCCATGTGCTAGCCATCTACGTTGCCGATTGTGGGGCAATATGGTTGGCAGATCGCGCTACCGGTGCCTACGGCTTGCTGCATTCTGGCAAGGTGGGAACAGAGAAAAACATTCTCCAAGTTGCCCTCCATGCCATGCAGCAAAACTTCGGCACTCAGCCAAAAGATGTCGTCGGTGTGCTAGGGCCATGCATTCGTCCGCCCCATTACGAAATCGATTTTGCCGCCACCATTCGCGCACAAGCAGAGCAGGCGGGCGTTGCAGATTTTCACGATTGTGGGATTTGTACCGGCTCAGACTTGCAAGCCTTCTACAGTTACCGTAAAGAACTCGGGCGCACCGGCCGCCTCATGGCTTTGCTCGGTCGCCCTCTACCACTCTAAATCATGAGCGAATCTCCACTCCGCATTTCTTCTCCCGCGAAACTGAACCTTTCTCTGCGTCTTCTCGGCAAGCGCGACGATGGATTTCATGAAATCGACACCTTAATGACTCCCGTTCCAGGTCTTGCCGATGAACTGACCTTTGAAACAGCCAAGGCCTTTTCTTTCACCTGCGATGCTCCAGACCTGCCTGTCGATGACACAAATCTCGTCGTCAAAGCGACAAAACTCTTTGAAAAACTCTCGAAGAAAAAATGCAAAGCCGCAGTGCATTTGACCAAGGTGATTCCTCATGGAGCGGGATTAGGCGGCGGCAGCAGCAATGCCGCAGCTACCTTGCGCGCCTGGAATACCTTGCATAACGGCGTGCTATCGGAAGAAAAACTCCACGCAGCCGCGGCACAACTCGGCAGTGATGTGCCATTTTTCTTAGGCAATTCCACCGCCCGCTGCACAGGACGTGGCGAGATTATCACGCCAGTCGCCACCGCGCTACCCGCGCTCAGTATCGTCATTTTCAAACCTGCTTTTGCCGTGTCCACCGTCGATGCTTACAGTCGCACCGCGCAACCCTTCGAGTTGGCTGGCATGGACTACGAGCCAAAACTATTCCCATGGGGTGAAATCGTCAACGATTTGGAAAAGCCCGTGTTCGGGAAATTCATCTTCCTTGGCGAACTCAAAAAATGGCTCATGGCTCGGCCAGAAGTCACTGTGGCAGGTATGAGCGGATCAGGCTCCGCCATCTTCGCCATCCTCAAAAAAGCCGAACTTGGCAGCAGCCTGATTCAGCAAGCTCGCGAACGTCTCGACCCCACCATTTGGGCTTGGCAAGGAACGATCGGTGGATAATGACCCGCATCCGCAATGGATTGCTACTGATTTCGCATAAAGCTCTCCTCCCAGGGAGGATCCGACTTTTCGCAGCTTTTCACCTCCAATACGGCTTGCGTCGCACCGTTTTCCACGGGGAAACGAATCACTCCTGTAACTTTCACCCACTCGTTTTCGTTGATCGTCGGGGGCGTTTGTGAAAATTCTGCCACAATCGGAATGGCTCGCGCATCCGCCGCGCAGCAGGTGATGAAGAGCCGATACAGCCGCTTCCGCGTGCCAGCTGGATTGTTGACTTTTTCTGCTACCATGCGCCCCTCGGTCTCGACCTTCATGCCGTCGATCAGCCGAATCATCTCCGGATCGCCAATGGCAAAATACAGCTCCATCAAGTTAAACTGCATATCGCCCGCTGCATTTTTGCGATAGGTTTTCTCTAATTCCTCCTTCGTCATCGGCTGACGTTGCGCCAAATACGGATTCAACGCTGGCGGGGCATCGTAGAGAGATTTGTGCTCCAGTGCCTCTAACGAAAACGAATCCTTCGTCCACGCCACCGCGGCGATGAGCGGCAGCACCATCAGCAGAAACGAGGCCAGCGGGTGCATTTCACTCGTTTCATGATCTGCCGCATCGCTCTCCGTGTGATCATGTCCGCAATCGGCCTTTTCGCGATATGTCAGCAGCACAAATAGTGAAACCACTGCCAACAACAATCCGCCCACCAAACAGATCGGCTGAAAGGTAGGAGCGAGATAAAAACGCAAGCGACCAGAAGCGTAAAAGTACAACATCACCACCGCCCAGCTCAGGGCCGCGAGAGGAAAGAAGATCCGTTGAAGCGTAAAATTCATGGCAGGGTTTGCGTATTAAGATACCACTGAAAAAGCATCGCCGCGCCCCAGATTGTCGCAAACAGACTCAAGGATAAAACCAAGAGAAATCGGCGGCTCAGTACGGTTTGATACAAGAAAAACAACTTCAAATCCAACATCGGCCCGAAGGTCAAAAACGCCAGTTTCGCCCCGTAGGTAAATTTCGCCAAGGTCGCCGCGATGAACGCATCGGACGAGCTGCACAAACTCAACACAAATGACAGCACCATCAACGCCGCCGTCGCACCCCAAGCATGAGTGGCGAGGGAATCTAGCCACTTCGCTCCCGGAGCTATGCCTGTATTGAACAAAGCGGTGATCGCCACGCCAATAGAAAAATACACTGCCACATCGATGAAGTCACGTAGCGCCGAGCGCATCGCCGCGATCAATCGCGTATCATCCTCCAGCACCTGAAATCCCCGCATCAGTTTGCGATCCCTGCTTTGACCTACCTCTTCTTGTTCCAGCGCACGCAGTAACTCGGCCTTCAGCAGCCATTCCCGCGCAACTCGCAAGGTCGCCCAACCGACGAGCGATGCCACACCCACGCCGAGCAAGCAACGAGCCAGGGTCATTACTAAGCTTGCTTCCAAGATATTTCCCGCAATCATCACCGGTTGTCCCGTGAACGCCTGCCATGTGCTATACGCGGTGATCGGATTAAAAATCGGCGCCGCCAGCATGAACGATAGCGCACAAGAAACCGGCAGACCCTTGCGTACCAAGCGGCGTATTACCGGCACGATGGCACATTCGCAAACAGGAAAAATTCCCCCGAGTAAAGCTGCTACCACCACCGCTAGCCAAGCGCGTTTTGGCAGCCATCGCTCCAACATCCCCGGAGGCATGTAGATATCGATGAAGCCGCTCACCAAGGTTCCCAACAAAATGAAAGGAATGCCCTCAAAAAGAAGGCTCAAAAAGGCAAACGCAAAATTCTGTTGAGCTGCTGCGTCCATCTTCTGCTAACTGCCTCATGCTTGCCATTCAAGGGGAGTCGCCTTCGCCCAAAGCTCTTCGAGGCTGTAGTAATCCCGCAATTCCACGTGCATCACATGCACCATCACATCGATGTAATCTAACACCACCCAGCGGCTATCGGCATTGCCTTCCGACATCGCAGGTCGCACTTCATGCATTTCGCTGACGTGACCCGCTACATCCCGCATGATGGCGCGCAAGTGCGGCATCGAAGACCCCGAGCACAAAACCACAAAATCTGTGATGGTCGATTGCCCCCGCAGATCCCACAATTGGATGTGTTCTGCTTTGCATTCATCGGCAGCCTTGGCGCAGGCGCGGGCGAGTTGTTCTCCTTTAATGGGCGTATTCTTACTGGTCATAGCGATATCTCAATGTTGCTCTTGCGGTTGCACCGCGGCTGCAACCCTTCTGCGGTAGCAAGAGCCTGTCACAGAAAGATCGGGATTCCTAGCAGCAATTTGCAAAATTCTTGTTCATCATCAGCCTTTTTCCTCAAACGGCTATGATGAGAAATCCTAGATCGTAGTAAAATCGCGCTCTATTTCCAAAAGGTTCGACATCTTGATGCTCTTTCAGCTTCTATTTCGCGAAAATTCATCTAAAATGATGCCATGAACTTAAACCGAGATCTAAAAAAACGTAACGCCGCCATTCACGGCGCAAGGGAATTCAGACATTAGGGATGCATTCAGGCGTTATCTGCGTTAGATACATCATTTTTCAGTAAACTTTCCTCACTCCAACCATAGACCTAAAGATGAGAATTGACCCACTTGATCTGTTGTCTCATACAATTGCTTCATTGCCGTTGCGACTCTTCTTCGGATGTTTCTTTGCGATTGCGGGAGCTTTCACGCCGATCTTTCTTGGTAGAGGATGGGATGCCTTTCATTCACTTGGTTGGCAGTGGCTATTATTTCCGCTTTATCTTCTCTACATGGCTGTAAATGGCGGATATTGGATGATTTTTGCTCTGCCTTTGCTAGCGTGGCTCGGCTGGCGAATCATCTCGTTCATCTGCAATGAAAACTCGGGTTCTGATCTTATTGCGATATATACTCTCGCATTCCTTATTACAATTCGCGCCGCAGATGACCGTTTGTTCTCTGCGATAATTCTTGGAATCTACTTGTTTTGTCAAACACTCTATCTTGATCGTCGTGACCGACGCGAGTTAAGTAAGTAGCCTCAGTAATGCAAAAAAGGTTCCGCAGCATTTTGCTGCGAAACCCATTGGTTTCGTTCTAACAACTGCGATGTTACGTAGGCTGTTCGCCGCGAGCCATGACGACTTTTCCGGTGCGAACGGTCTCGATGATCTTGAATTGTGAAAACATCGTGATGGCGGCATCGGCCTTGGAACTTTCGCCAGTGATCATGATGATCATGCTGGTAGGTGTGAGATCCACGGTTTTTCCGCTAAAATGCTCGGTGATTTGTAGGGCTTGGGAACGCTCCTCGGGGGAACAGGCAATCTTGATCATCACCAACTCACGAACCACGGAGTTGTCGCTAGTGTGTTCGTAGCAATGCATGACATCGATGAGTTTCCCCACTTGTTTGATGATTTGCTCAAGTCCGGCGGGGTCGCCGACGATGCCGATAGTCATGCGCGAGAAGCGAGCATCGCGGCCTTGGGATACGACAAGACTGTCGATATTGAAGCCGCGGCGAGCGAAAACCTGACAGATGCGCATCAACACTCCGGGACGGTTGTTGACGAGAACCGAGAGAGTATGAATGGCTTGGTCAGGGGAAGGTGCCGTGGGAGTATCTGTAGTGACGATGGGTTGCATGGTCGTAGGTAGGTGTGAGTGTGCAGTGATGTGGATTTTAGAGTCGTTAGATCACGTGGAACCGGTGGGTTTGGCCATTTTGTGCTTCGGTGGCTCGATGAGCATGTCTTCGAGTGCCGCACCGGCAGGGATCATTGGGAATACGTTGTCGGTCTTGATGCATTCGGCATGAATCAGGATCGGGCCATCGTTATAAGCGAGAGCTTTTTTGATCATGCGTGTGACATCGGCAGGGCGCTTGATGTGGACACTCGGAATGCCGTAGGCAGCGGCGAGCTTGCAGAAGTCGGGGTTGCCGACAAGATCGACGCCAGAGAGGCGATCTTCGAAGAACAACTCTTGCCACTGGCGTACCATGCCGAGATAGTGGTTGTTTAAGACCACGATTTTCACGGGCAGCTTGTGAATGGCGGCGGTCGCGAGTTCAAAGAGAGTCATTTGGAAGCCGCCGTCACCCGAAATGGAGATGACGGTTTTGTCGGGGCAAGCGAATGCCGCGCCGATGGCAGCAGGGAAGCCGAAGCCCATGGTGCCAGCTCCGCCGGAAGAAAGCCATTCGTAAGGACGATCGTTGAGGAAAAACTGTGCCGCCCACATTTGGTGTTGGCCCACGTCAGTTGAGACGATGGCTTTTCCTTTGGTCTGTTTGTAGAGTTCTTGGATGACTTGCTGCTGGCGAAGACCACCTTGTTTTTTGTAAGAAAGGGGGAATTTCTTTTTGTAGCCATCAAGCGTGGCGCACCATTCGTTGGTGTCGAGGCGAGAAATGCGCTTGTTGAGCTCGCGCAAGGCGGCTTTGGCGTCGCCGATGATTTGCACATCAGGGCGGATCATTTTTTTCATCTCTGCGGCATCGATGTCAACGTGAATGATTTTGGCATGGCGACCAAACATGTGCGGTTGGCCGATGATGCGGTCGTCGAAGCGTGAGCCGACGTTGAAAATGAGGTCGGCTTCACAGACGGCTTTGTTCGCATAAGCGGTGCCATGCATGCCGAGCATTCCAAGAGAGAGTCTGTGGGTTTCGGGGAATACACCTTTGCCAAGCAGCGTATTGGTAACGGGGCAGTTGAGCGTTTCCGCAAAGTGCATCAATTCCTCGCCAGCGCGGGAAATCATTGCGCCTTGGCCAGCGAGGATGAGGGGTCGGCGAGACTGGGAAATGAGCTGAATCGCTTCGTCGATGGCAGTCGGGCAAATGTTGAGAGCTTCTTCGGGGTGGTAGCCAGGGAGATCCATTTCAGGATCCAAATCGCCGGTGAAAGGGGATTGGGAAACATCTTTAGGAACATCGATGAGAACCACACCTGGGCGACCCGTGGTGGCAATGTGGAAGGCTTCGCGAGCAACGCGTGGGAGGTCGTTGGTGGATTTTACCAAGAAGTTATGCTTCACGACTGGCATGGTGATGCCAAAAATGTCGGCTTCTTGGAAAGCGTCTTTGCCGAGCATCCAGGTAACTTGTTGTCCGCAAAGAACAATCATTGGCACCGAGTCCATTTGAGCGGTCATCAAGCCTGTGACCGTGTTGCCTGCTCCTGGGCCGGATGTTACCAAAACGCAAGCAGGTCTGCCGGTGGCGCGAGCGTAGCCATCGGCCATGTGTACCGCACCTTGTTCATGGCGCACCAAAATGAACTTCATCTTGGTCTTGACGGTTTCTAGGGCATCAAATATGGGCAACGCGGCACCGCCAGAGTATCCGAAGATGTATTCGATGCCGAGATCGTCGAGTGTTTTGATGAGGGCTTGGGCGCCATCGAGTTGTTCTTTGCTCATTCTAGTAAAGTTTGGGTGGTTCGGGCAGAACTTTGCGTAATGTCAGGGGTGTTGCAAGGAAAAATTGAGGTTATTTTCACAAAGTTGGCTATTTTTCAGTTTGGAATGTCTGAAAATTGCCAATTTTTTGGCAAAGCGTGAAATTGACAGGTTCGCATTCTGTAAGTTTTGGTGTTTTCGATGGAAATGGCCAATTGCGGGACACTTGATGAATCGTAGCTAGATCAAGAGTTTGGGTTGCACATGATGGGAAGCGCAGATAGAAGCGGGCATGGCATTTTTAGAAGCATGGCACATACGCACACGTTCGCATAGCTGCGTGCAAAGCGGTAAGCACTTTTTGGATGATGAAATGATCGTGGCGGCCTTGTTTCCTGACCCGGAATCTTCTGGGTGGTTGCGTCGCGACTTTTCGATAGAGGGCTGGAAAAATCGTGCCGAATTAGGAGAGGGGTGTTTTTCTCACTGGAAAACTGTTTATAAAGCGCCGGTCGTGCATGAGAAAGTGGGAGTGACAAAAGAAAGTCCGATCGGGCTATTGCGTCGTCTGGTGATGGACGAAGAAGAGCATACGGAGAAGATACGTTTCATTTTAGCCGTGATGCTGGAGCGGCAGAAGGTCTTGGTGGAGACGGACACGCAGGCGGTGCCATCGGGGATTTTGCGGGTTTACGAGCATCGCAAGGAGGGCGATGTGTTTTTGATTCGAGATCCGAATGTGTCACTGGATCAAGTGGAAGAAGTACAGCGCGAGGTGATGGATTTGCTGGAAAAAGCTCAAGCAGAACGAGACGCAGATGACGCTGCGGAGTCGGAAGTTGTTGCGCAGTCTGAGCCGGAAAATCCTGTCGATGAGGCAGAAAACCCAGCAAGTTGATTCGTAGGGGAGGCATCCTGCCAATAGTGGATTCTCGGTTTTTTGTTGGGAGGCGAGACACCTCCCCTACGGTTTTGCCGTTTCAGGTCATTTACTTTTTCTGTGGTTGCACAGCGTTGAGAAAGTTCTCGATGTTGCCGCCGATTTCGAGAGATTGCAAAGGATCGGCCGATCGTAGAGAAGTTTGATGGATGGCTAAGGGAGAGGGGAGGGGCTTATCGGCTGCGTTGGCAAGAGGTGCTTGAATTTCTCTGGGGTTTTTGCGATTGAGCAAATTCCCATAACCGGCTCCAATGTCGATACCATCGCCAATGCGAACCTCATAGTGAAGATGCGCGAGGTAAGCGCCTTGGGCATTGCCGCATGTACCAATCTCGCGTCCTCGACCCACCAAGGTTCCGTAGCTAACGAGCGTTTCATGGAGGTGAGCATACATGGTTTGCATGGAGCTTCCATCGGGCAACCGATGTTGTAGGATGACCACTTTGCCCCAACCGGGAGAGGGTTCGCCGACATAGCAGACGAGGCCATCTGCTGCCGCATAGATCGGGTCGCCAAGATCGGTGTTGCTGCCGCCAATGCCGTTCCAATCATCGCCGAGGTGGGGGCCGCCGCGTTTTTCGTTCATTTCCGCAAAAGGTTGCGCATTATAGCAAAGGCCGCCGCTTTCACTGCCCATCGGAATGTCCATGTTGCGGATGACGGGGGTGGCGAGGCGATCCCACACGGAAAATCGATGGAGAAAAGTATTTGGCGGAGCCGCGGAGTTATAGGATAGCGGGCGGTCGGCATCCATGGGCGATTGCATTCCCAGATCGTTCATATCCACGGATTTGGAGGAAAATTGCAAGATCATGCCGACCATGAATATGGCTGCAAAAATCACAAGGAAGATGATGATGGCTTTTTTCATGGAGCATGAGCGATGCGGACTTGCATGTGAGGGAGGGCCAGTTGAAGTCGAGTGAGGCAGACGCGTTGCCCCGTTGATAGTCCCACAACTTGAGCTCGCTGCGAGTCGCCCCGGATGACCTTGACGGGAATTGTTTCTAGCTCTTCTTTTGCATTGACGATGTGGACATGGTCACCATCGAGCACCGCCTCGCGTGGGATGAGGTGTTGTTCTTTGGTTTCGCGCAGGGGCAGGGCAACGCTAACAAAAGAGCCAACTGGCGGCGGTTCTTGCGTTTCAGGGACTTGCAGATGAAGTATGGCGTGGATCGTGTGGGTGGAGCGATCCATTTCGCCATCGGTGGCGACGATTTTCGCCAGCCATTCGCTGGACGGCGATGAATCGAGGCGAACCTTGGCGGTGCCTTGCCGATCCAAGTCGGCAAGATCTTTGAGGCGGATGGGCACGCGCAATTCTAACATGCGATCTGAGTAAAGCTCGCCGATGGGCATGCCTGAGTTGATGACCGATCCCGCTTCGATGGTAGCGCTGCGGACTCTGCCAGAGAAAGGTGCGACGATTTTTGTGCGTGTGAGATCGCGTGCGGCTCGTTCACGTTCTGCCTTGGCCGATGCAATCATGGCCAATGCGCGTTGAAGTTGTGGTTCTCTTTTCGTTAGTGCGGAGGGCTCTTCTTGGCTGACGCGTCGCCATTCGGCAAGCGACATTTCGGCTTGGGTGCTTTCGAGCGCGTAGTTCTCTTGCGCTTGAGCATAAGCGGCTTCGGTTCGGGCTTGCAAGGCGACGTAGTCGGCATCATCAATGCGTGCTACCATTTGCCCTTCTTGAACGCGCCCGCCCTTTTTCCAGTCAGGAGAAATCTCCAAAACGCGCCCCATGACTTCTGCGGAGAGAGAAACAACACGTCGGCTCTCGACAACAGCACGGCCTGGGAAATCGCGAAGGCCTTGGTGCTCTTTGATGGTAAAAATTTCCACCACAGGAGTTTTCGCGGGGGGATCCACTTTGTTTGCCACAGGCTTGTTGTGTTTCATCACCGCGATGGCGACGTAGCACAACACAGCAACCAGCAAGCAACCAGAAACCGCTGCGAAGGTGGATACCCGCTGCGGTGTTGAAGGAGGCCGTGGATCAGTTTCACTCACACGAGGAAGGTGACATCTTCTCCGTGGAAATGCAAGGACATGCTTTGTCTAGAACGCTCAATGGAGGAAAGATCATTTGCTATATTTTGCCTTCACCTGATGCCAAAACTCCGGAAACTGTTTGACAGCATCGCGTCGGGTAGTCCTTACCAAATGACTGCGCTTTTGATCACCGAAAACATTTTGATCGAAGATCGATAGCTTTCCAGCGCGCCCGTCCTCCTGCTGGCCCATGGTGCCGTAAATGTAACCTGTGCGGGCATCCATGCAAAGGACGGTGAGTTGAGTGTTTTGTTTTTTCATATCGAGATCGAGAATGCCTAAGGTGGCGACTTGAACGAGCGATGCGTTATCGGAAGTTTTGGTCATTTGATCGCAGATCAGGATTACATCCAGGCCCAGGAATTTTGTGTCGTGGAGGAGTTTCGCGCGTTTTGCTAGCACATCCTGCAGTTGATAAAAATCATCGTTTGAAACAAACGCTTGGATCGACTGCATGGAGCGAATGCTGCCTTCCGATTGCAATATCTTGCCTGCCTCACTGAAGTCGAGGGTGTCGGTGCGACTGGTAGTCATGATCCCAATGGCGGCAGGCGTGTGCAGTGCGGGCTTGCCGCTTAAGCCCGGGTAACCCGAAACGCGCGATATCGATTGTTGAGAGCTGACAGGAGTGGTAGTGGAATAATCACCGCAAGATGCCAATAAGGAAAAGGCGAAACATGAGGCGATTTTTGAGATACGGATGAGTGTAGGTCGTTGTGGATTCATGACGGCAAGAATTTTGCATTTTTTTCGTGATTCATCCAATCGATTGCCGTAATACAAACATCAAAAAATATGATGAACTTTTTTCCATGGTATGCGACGGAGTTATTTCTGGTAATCTGTGAATCGGGTGGGCTTTCTGCGGCATCTCGCTTTGGCAAAATCGGTATTTCTCAACCAGCCTTAAGTGCGCAAATGACGGCATTGGAGCAATACTTGGGCGTGTCCCTGTTTCAGCGACGACCTTTTCTTTTGACCGAGAAAGGAAAGCTATTTCAAGAAGAGGCCATGCGTTTGCGAACGCGCATGAATGTGTTAAGAAATGGATTATCTGCGGAATCGGAGAAGCCACTCCGCATCGCCGCATCTGACATCATCATCCGCGACTACTTGCCGGAGCTTTTGTTAAAACTGGATGTGGTGACGCGAACGCGACTCGTTTTACGTGAGGCACCATCGCAGGACTTGGCTTGTGCCGTGCGCGATGATGAAGCGGATCTGGCGATCGGCATGCTCTCGCGGCATGTCGCCACAGGTAGCACACCGCTTGTGGAAATCATCGCTAGCTTACCGCTGCTCTTGTTAGTACCACCGAGTCATCAAGAGACGGTTCGCGAATGGAGCGACGTGGTGAAATTGCTAAATAACAATGCGAAACCTAGGCTTGTAGGGCTGCCCCAAAACAATCTCATCATGCAACATACGCAAGCCGCATTGCGCAGAGCTGGCCTTGAGTGGCATACGACGTTAGAAGTTTCTTCGATGAGTCACATTTCCAAATATGTGGCGCTAGACTTCGGTTTTGGCTTCGCGATCCAAGCTCCGCCATCGAGCAGCAATCATGAAACGAATCATAGCATTCTGATCCCCGAGCAGAAAATGCCGATGCTGAAACTCGGGGTGTGGCATACAGAGCACCTTGATCCGCTGGCCGTTCAGATGTTGCGCTTGATTCGCAATTTCGCGAAAAAATACATCCTTTCCTGAGTTCTCCCTAACGAAAAAGGGATTCCCTGCCGAAACAGAGAATCCCTTTGAGACAAAAAAATCGAGAAAATTTAGTAGCGGTAGTGATCCGTTTTGAAGGGGCCATCGACACTCACACCGATGTAGTCTGCTTGTTCGGTAGTAAGTTTCGTGAGTTTCGCGCCGATTTTTGCTAAGTGCAAGCGCGCGACTTCTTCGTCCAAATGCTTCGGCAATACCTTCACTTCGCCAGCTTTGTAGTGATCTTTGTTTTTCCAGAGATCGATCTGCGCCAAGGTCTGGTTGGTGAAACTATTGCTCATCACAAAGCTCGGATGCCCAGTGGCGCAACCAAGATTCACCAGGCGGCCTTCGGCGAGCATATAAATGCTATTTCCTTCCGCGAAGGTGTACTTGTCCACTTGCGGTTTGATGTTGGTGCGCTTGACGTTAGGCGCGGTGTTGAGTTTATCGATCTCAATCTCGTTGTCGAAGTGGCCGATGTTACAAACAATGGCCTGATCTTTCATCTTCTCCATGTGCTCCAAGCGAATGATGCCGACATTGCCTGTGGTGGTAACATAAATGTCGCCCCATCCGAGGGTGTCTTCGATGGTCAAAACGCGGAAACCTTCCATGGCGGCTTGCAAGGCGCAGATGGGATCGACTTCGGTGACTACGACTTGCGCTCCTTGCCCACGCAGGGCTTGGGCGCAGCCTTTGCCGACATCGCCGTAGCCACAAACGACGCCGACTTTGCCGGAAATCATCACGTCGGTAGCACGCTTGATGCCATCGACAAGCGACTCGCGGCAACCGTAGAGGTTATCGAATTTTGACTTGGTCACGGAGTCGTTCACATTGATCGCGGGGACGAGAAGTGTGCCAGCTTTGGCCATTTGATAGAGGCGATGAACGCCGGTAGTTGTTTCCTCGGAAACACCTTTCCATTCTTTCACCATCTCATGAAATACTCCGGGCTGCTTGGTCTGGATTTGCTTGAGTAGGTCTTTGATGACTTGCTCCTCGTGGCTGCCAGATGGGGTGTCGATCCAGGTGGAACCGTTCTCCATTTCGTAGCCTTTGTGAATGAGCAGTGTGGCATCGCCGCCGTCATCGACGATGAGTTGCGGGCCTTTTCCACCTGGGAATTGCAGTGCCTGCCATGTACACCACCAATACTCTTCCAGGGTCTCACCTTTCCAAGCAAACACCGGAATCTGCGCGGCTGCGATGGCGGCTGCGGCATGATCTTGGGTCGAAAAAATGTTGCAAGAAACCCAGCGCACATCGGCACCGAGGTCGCGCAAGGTTTCAATTAGCACAGCGGTCTGGATGGTCATGTGCAGAGAACCCATGACGCGGACGCCAGCGAGTGGTTGTTCGGCGCCATACTTTGCCCGTGTGGCCATCAGGCCTGGCATCTCGTGCTCGGCGATTTCGATTTCTTTTCTGCCGAATTCGGCAAGTCCGATGTCGCGTACTTTGTAGTCGGTAAAACTCATAATGTGTTGTGTTCGTAAGTGGATGAAGTGTCGATTTGTTAGCCAATGGCTTCTAGGAGATCGTTGATTTTATCCGTGCGCTCCCAAGAAAGTTCAGCATCGTTTTTGCCGAAGTGACCGTAGTTGGTGGAGCGGGAATAGATGGGGCGCAGCAAGTCGAGTTGCGCGATGATGTCTGCGGGTTTGAAAGAGAAAACCTGCAAGACGGCCTTGAGGATGGCTTCGTCGCTGACCTTGCCGCTGCCAAAGGTATCGATGTGAACGCTCACGGGTTTCGGATGGCCGATGGCGTAGGCGAATTGGATTTCGCATTTGCTCGCCAGTCCGGCGGCGACGATGTTTTTGGCAACCCAGCGGCCCATGTAGGCGGCGGATCGATCAACCTTGGACGGGTCTTTGCCGGAAAAAGCTCCACCACCGTGGCGTCCCATACCGCCGTAGGTATCGACGATGATCTTGCGCCCCGTGAGTCCGCTATCGCCCTGCGGGCCGCCGATGACGAATTTTCCTGTCGGATTGATGAGATATTCGGTGTCCTTGGTGAGCATTTTTTTCGGCAACACGCGCTTGATGAGGTCGATGCAGAATTTTTCAATGGTGCTATGATTTACGTCTGCGGTGTGTTGCGTGGAGATGACCACGTTGACGATGCGCGTCGGTTTGCCATTGACGTATTCCACGGAAACTTGGCTTTTGGCATCGGGTCGCAGCCACTTGGTTTTTCCTGATTTGCGAGCTTTCGTGAGTTCGCGTCCTAGAGTGTGAGCATACATGATGGGAGCAGGCATCAGCTCTTTGGTTTCATCGCATGCGTAACCAAACATAATGCCTTGGTCGCCGGCTCCTTGCTCGGCAGTTTTTTTGCCTTTGGCTTTTTTCGCATCTACACCCTGCGCGATGTCGGGCGACTGACCAGTTAAGTAATTGTTGATGAAAATGGTGTCGGCGTGGAAAACATCATCGTGATTCGAGTAGCCAATTTCTCTTACCGCCTTGCGGATGATGGTTTCATAATCGACCTTGGCTTTGGTGGTGATTTCTCCGCCAACGACGACGATGTTTGATTTGACAAACGTCTCGCAGGCAACGCGGCTTGTAGGATCTTGCGCCAAACATGCGTCAAGAATGGCATCAGAAATGGTATCCGCAACCTTGTCAGGATGGCCTTCGCCCACGGATTCAGAAGAGAAAATGTAGCTGCTCATGAAATAAGTATTTTTCGTATCGTCAAATCGCGATGCGTTGATATATTCCACAGCGAGATGAGCTTGTCAACGTTGAAGTGCTTGAAACTTTTTTCCGATCCCACAAGATTGCGAGTCCTGCATTTGCTTCACGAGGCGCCGTTATCGGTGGGGGAATTGCAGGAAATTCTTGGCATGGGGCAAAGTCGGATCTCCACACATCTCTCCTTGCTCAAACAAGAAGCCGCCGTGCGCGACGAGAGGCAGGGGAAAAATAACATCTACTACGGGCTCATTGATGGTATCGAACTGGAGTTACTGCGCCGAGCTTCGGGGGAAATGGAAGAAAGCGTAGCGGACATCGCAGGCTTGCGGCATATCCTAAAAAAACGCAAAGATCAGGCGCGCATGTATTTCGACCAACTCGCAGGAAAATTTGGCAAAAACTACGTGCCAGGACGATCTTGGAAATCGCTGGCCGAGGCACTTTTTAAGATCATGCAGTTTGAAGTCGTGGCCGATTTGGGGGCAGGGGAGGGCACGCTCTCGCAATTGCTGGCCCAGCGCGCGAAGCAGGTGATCGCAATCGATCTCTCGCAAAAGATGGTCGAATACGGTCAGCAACTCGCGAAAGATCATGATCTGCCGCATCTCGAATTTCGCTTGGGCGACATCGAGTCCATCCCCATCGACGATGCAACGGTGGACTTGGCCATTTTCAGCCAAGCACTGCATCATGCCGAAGATCCGCTCCGCGCTTTGCGGGAGGCGTATCGCATTCTCAAGCCGGGCGGGCAGTTGTTGGTGCTCGATTTAGCGAAGCACACATTCACACGAGCGCAGGAATTGTATTCGGATCGATGGCTTGGATTTGCGGAAGTCGCTCTCGTGGAAATGGCGGAAAAAGCTGGATTTGCCGATGTCAGCACCGCGATTGTGGATCGGGAAATCAAAGCGCCCAAGTTTCAAACTTTGCTTCTCACCGCGCATCGCCCCGCCTAGACTTCTTCACGACCATGCCCCTCCTCGATACTTCCAAGCTCACCGATTCATCATCGAATGATGAAATTCTCAGCGCCTTCCTCGACTGGGTGATCGAGTCGGGCTTGGAGCCGTATGACCATCAAGAGCAGGCCATTCTTGAACTGTATTCTGGCAACAATGTCATTCTCAATACTCCGACAGGATCTGGAAAATCGTTAGTCGCGCTCGCGCTGCAATACCGCGCCATCTGCTTGGGTCGGCGATCCTTTTACACAGTGCCGATCAAGGCTCTCGCGAATGAGAAATTTCTCTCGCTTTGCAAGATATTCGGCCCTGAAAAAGTCGGCATGATTACCGGTGATGCCACCGTCAATCCCTCGGCTCCGGTGATTTGCTGCACCGCAGAAATTTTGGCGAACATGGCCTTGCGCGAAGGTCATACCTCCGCTGTGGACGACGTGATCATGGACGAGTTTCATTACTATTCCGATCGCGAGCGCGGCTTTGCTTGGCAAGTGCCATTGCTCACCTTGCCGCAAGCGCGCTTTTTGTTGATGTCCGCCACCTTGGGCGATACCGAATTTTTTGAGAAAACGCTCACCAAGCTCACTGGCATGCCGACTGTGCTTGTGAAGTCTGACCAACGCCCCGTGCCGCTCGAATTTCTCTACAGCGAAGATCCGTTAGAAGAGAAAATCGCCGAACTCGTGGAGCAAGGAAAATCGCCGATTTATCTGGTTCATTTCTCGCAACTGGCTTGCGCAACGACGGTGCAAAATTTGATGAGCACTAATTTTTGCAGTCGTGAGGAAAAGCAAAGCATCGCAGAAGCGCTCGAAGGCGCAAATTTCCGCAGTCCGTATGGCAAAGAGATCTCGAAATTTTTGCGCCATGGTATCGGCATTCACCATGCGGGCTTGTTGCCGAAGTATCGACTCTTGGTCGAGAAACTTACCCAACGCGGATTGCTCAAAGTGGTCTGTGGCACCGATACCTTAGGCGTCGGCATCAATGTTCCAATCCGCACGGTGGTTTTCACGCAGCTCTTCAAGTACGATGGCAATGGCAGCAAAACGTTGGCCGTTCGCGATTTCAAGCAAATCGCTGGGCGCGCCGGGCGACGTGGCTTCGATACTCAAGGCACTGTGGTTTGCCAAGCTCCAGAGCATGTGGTGGAAAATCTTCGCCTCGAACAAAAGGCCGCCAAGTCCGGCAAAAAGTCTTTCGTCAAACGCAAGCCGCCGGAAAAAGGCTTTGTCGCCTGGGATGAGAAAGCGTATCGACGTTTGATCGATGCCTCGCCGGAGAAATTGACCTCCAGCTTTCAGATCCATCACTCCACCGTGCTGCATGTGCTTTCGCGACAGCACGAAGATGGTGTCCGCGCGTTGCAACGGCTCGTGCGTGAGTGCCATGAGCC
The DNA here is from genome assembly GCA_027487435.1 of Verrucomicrobiaceae bacterium. Lineage (GTDB taxonomy): Bacteria > Verrucomicrobiota > Verrucomicrobiia > Verrucomicrobiales > Akkermansiaceae > UBA956. The sequence goes on from JAIYDP010000317.1 coordinate 24,368, forward strand.
AGCGCAAAAAAAGAAGCAGTTACGCAAGCGAGCCTTTCAGATGTTTCGCGGCTTGTTAGAGGGCGGCATCTTTCGCATCATTCCCAAAGCCGAACGAACGGGCCCAGCGAAGGTCGCCTTGACCGCGGGCTTGCAGGATGATTTTTCCATGAACCAAGCTCTGGGTTTATGGCTCATCGATGCCATACCTCAGCTCGATGCAGCTTCGCCAGAGTTCGCGCTCAATATAATTTCGTTAGTCGAGGCGATCTTGGAAAATCCCGAGCTCATTTTGCGCAAGCAGCTCGATGCATTGAAGGGCGAGATGCTAGCGCAATGGAAAAATGAAGGCATCGAGTTCGATAAGCGCATGGAGATGTTAGAAGAAGTCGAATGGCCGAAGCCAGGGAAAGATTTCATCTACGATACCTACAACGCCTACGTCGCGCAACGTCCGTGGATGAAGGAAGCCGGCGTGCGCCCTAAGTGCATCGCGCGTGAGATGTTTGAGCATTGGCAATCGTTCGAAGACTACGTGAAAACCTATTCCATCGAGCGCAGTGAAGCTGTGTTGCTGCGGCACTTGTCGGAGGTGTTGAAAGTCCTCTCGCAAACCGTCCCTCCCAGCTTGAAGTCGGCTGAAATGATCGAAGCTGAAGGTTACTTGGAAGATATTGTGCGCGGCGTGGATTCCAGCCTGATCGATGAATGGGAAACCATGCGCAATCCCTCCTACGTGCCGAGCGAAACGAAACCGATCGAAGATCGAGTTCCCGTGCGTTTTTCCAGAAACCGCCCTGCGTTTCTGCGTGCCTTGCGATCCGCGATTTTTGATCTCATCAAGTCCATGGCACAAGAAAATGGAACCGCTATGTTGCGCTGCGTCGAACCTACCGATGCGGAAGGCGCGATGTGGAATCTGATGCGATTCGATCAATTCTTTGACGAATATTTCATCGATCACCAACGCATCCGTCTCGATCCCGAAGCGCGAGCTAGCAAGCACACGCGCATCATCGAGGACGACCCACGAAAATGGATCATCGAACAAGTGCTCGTCGATCCCGATGAACTCAACGACTGGCTAGTCAAGCTCAAGGTGGATCTCGATCAATGCGATGCCGCCAACAAGGTGGTGCTGACGCTTTGTTCCATCGAATCCAGCTTTTCCTCTGGTTCGTCCACGGAAGAAGTTTGACTTGCATGGCAAAAAGGAGTTTGCACCCCTGCATTTTTCCCGATAGAACCAACGCATGTTGCAATCAATCCTCACGATGCTGGCTCTCTCAATTTCCCTAGCACTCGGCGATGTGCCTGCCGCCGGAACTGTCATGAGGTTATGGAATGGCGCTGCCCCTTTAGCCAAGGGGGAGCAAGATCATGACGTGCCAAAACTCACCTGCTACCCCGCGCAAAAAGAGAAAGCCAACGGCCAAGCCATCATCATTTGCCCCGGCGGTGGCTATGGCGCACTAGCGAAGCATGAAGGTGTCGATTACGCGCTGTGGCTCAATGACCAAGGCATACATGCCTTCGTGCTCCAATACCGTCTCGGCAAACACGAATATCGTCACCCCGCGATGCTCAATGACGCCTCCCGTGCCATGCGACTGGTGCGCCATAACGCCTCCACATGGGGCATTCAAAAAATCGGCATCATGGGCTCCTCCGCAGGCGGTCATCTGGCATCGACCTTACTCACTCATTTCGATGCAGGAAATGCCGATGCCACCGATGAAATCGAACGCCAATCCTCCAAACCAGACTTCGGCATTCTATGCTACCCCGTGATCAATCTCTCCGATGACCAAGTCACACACAAAGGCTCACGTGGATATTTGTTAGGGCAAAACCCTCCTGCGGATTTGGTTGCCTCTTTATCAAACGAAACGCAAGTTACCGCACAAACCCCACCGACATTCGTCTGGCATACCGCAGATGATGCTGGCGTGCCTGTGCTGAATTCCACCTTATTTGCCACCGCATTAGCCCGACACAAAGTCCCTCATGAACTGCACATCTACCGCAGTGGACGCCATGGAATCGGCTTAAATACCAAGGAGTATCTCGATCCAGCCAAAGTCCATCCATGGGCCAACGAGTGCCGCCGCTGGCTTCAGGAAATCCATCCTACCAAGCGCTAGCAGCACTACAGCACTGCGCCATAGCCCGCTTAATGTGCGATAAAACGAACGGGAAAGCGCATTGACTTCATTACTGAGGCGCGTCACATTTTCCTCCGCATGCGTAGGCATCCACATCCACTTTTGATCTTCCGCTTGGCATGCTCTGGCATGGCAGTCATGGCGGTCGGGCTGTGCATTGCCTCGGTGGTGGCTTTGGCCATGCGCTTTGAGTCGGCTCGTCAACCGATCGTTGTTGAAAAGATCGTCGAGAAAATCATCGAAAAGCCTGTCGAAGTCATACGCGAAGTTCCTGTGCTTCCTGATCCTCGGCCGGATGTTGCAGTCATGGGCGAAATCAATAACCTGCCCTTGCCTCCGCCGCGTGATCTGTCGATGCCCGCCATTCCAAATCCCATGGTCGAAAAACTTGTCAACGGTGCCCGCGCTGCACGTTTCGCCGATGACATTATGCTCGCCATCAACAAGCTAGATGAGGCTTCTACTCACACGCCAAATTGCCCGGTCATCCTATACGAACAGGGCACCTGCTATGAGGAGATGAAAATCTACGACCGCGCTCGCGAGGCCTACTACAAGGTCACGGCTCTCGGCCCTGAAGTGGCTGGCATCCTATACGTGAAAGCCTCGGATAAATTGACCAATGGCTTTGAGCAACCCCTCGATAAGGTCAATCGTATCGTCTTGGGCAAAGTCCGTGTCTTTTCTGATCCGAACGCGAAGGATGGTCAGCGCACCGTGCTTTCCATCCCCGTGCAGTCCTCTCCCGGCGAAATCATCGACCCCAATGACATCCATTGGCACATCCAGCCCTTTGATACGGTAGGCGCCAAGAAAGAGATTCACCCTTCACAGCCCGATGCCAGCATCTACAAAGCACAGTGGGCCAGCAACGCCCCAAGCTGGGCCAGCGGCGAGGAAATGCTCCACTTCACCTACACCATCCCGCCTCAAGCCGTGCATGACTCACACCTCTTCGGCGAGCGCAAGTACTACGGCCACGTCGTCAAATTGCTCTACAAGGGCGAGGTCATTGATCAGCAAGCATTCCCGCACATGCTGGCGCATCGACTAAACATCCGCGAACAAAGCACCATCGCCATGAATCAAGACCTCCCTGAGAATTACAATCCCGATAACCCACTTTTGCCCTTGAATCTTCCCCCCGATGCCGATATGCCCCCATCCCTCTTGGGCGCGCCGCCCGAGGATGCGATGCCAGTTCCCGAGGAATATCGCAACCTCCCCAGCCATTGATGGCTCCACCTTTTACTCTACGCTTTCATCATGCTCGACATACGCACCATCCGTGAAAATCCCGCCGCCGTCCGCGCCACACTCGAACTACGCGGCGGCCACCACACCAAACTCATCGACGAAGTCCTAGCCTACGATGAGAAACGCCGCCTCGCCGAAACCGAAAAACAAGCGCTGCAAGCTCAACGCAAACAACTCGCCAAAAAAATCGGCATGGCCCGCGCTAGCGGCCAAAATACAGACGATGACGAAACGGAAGCCCGCCAGATCAATGCGAAAATCGATGCGCTCGATGCCGAGACCGAGATCACCTCACAAAAACAAACCGAGTTGTTGTTTCACCTCCCCAATCTCACCCACGCACAATGCCCCGTCGGTGAAGACGAAACCGCCAACCCCGTAGTCCGTGAATGGGGCACGAAGCCGGAAATCGCCGAGCCACAAGACCACGTCGCGCTCGCGCTGAAACATCGCCTCATCGATTGGGATGACGCCACCCGCATCGCTGGTTCTGGCTTTGCTGTCTATCGCGGACGCGGCGCCAAGCTCGAACGCGCGCTGATCAATTTCCTCCTCGATACCCAAACCGCCAACGGCTACGAAGAAGTCAACGTCCCGCACCTCGTCAAACGCGAGTGCATGGAAGGCACCGGACAACTCCCCAAATTCGAGGACGACATGTACGGCACCGAGCGCGGCGACGATGGCCAAAATCAGCTCTTCCTCGCCCCTACCGCCGAAGTCCCCGTCACCAACCTCTATCGCGATACCATCCTCCAAGAGCAACAACTCCCCGTAAAGCTCGTCGCCTACACCCCCTGCTTCCGCCGCGAGGCTGGCTCCGCAGGTCGCGATAACAAAGGCATCATCCGCATGCACCAGTTCGATAAAGTCGAGCTCGTGCAAATCGTCCACCCCGACAACGGCTTCGCGATGCTCGAAGAACTCACCGGCCATGCCGAAAGCATCCTGCAAAAGCTGGGCCTGCACTATCGCACCATCGAACTCTGCACGGGCGACATCGGCTTCAGCTCCGCGAAAACCTACGACATCGAAGTCTGGGCACCCGGCCATGGGAAATACCTCGAAGTCTCCAGTTGCTCCTGCTTCACCGACTACCAAGCGCGACGCATGAAATTGCGCTTCAAAAACAGCGAAGGCAAAAACCTCTTCCCGCACACCCTCAACGGCTCCGGCACCGCACTACCAAGGCTCTACGTCGCCCTGCTAGAGCAATGCCAACAACCCGACGGCTCCATCAAACTCCCCCCCGCGCTAGTCCCCTACTTCGGCTCCGAAACCATCGCCTAAAGGAGTCGCAGCATCCTGCTGCGGCTTTCCATTACGCATTCAGTAGAAACTTGCTCCAGCATACGCGGAGAATCACCGCCGCGAACATCGTCTTGGACTGTTGCTCTCATGCGTCTGTGCTTCGTTCCCCACGACTCCTGCCTCCCGACTTACTCCGATGGATGCGAATGGGGGTAGCGGATGATCAGGAGGTTGGCGAGGGTGATCATGATGCCGCCGAGGATCATGGCGAGGGTGATGGTTTCGTTTTTGAGGTCTGCTCCTAGCCAGGCTCCGACCATGGAGGGGAGAAAGACGGCGAAGGCGGCGGTGAATACGGGCTCCATGCTGTAGGTGAGGCCTGCTTGCACGGGACTGACAAAGGGCTGCCAGCGATTCATTAGACCGTAGGCAATCACGCTGCAGAGGATCGATAATGCAAAGATCAGCCATAGCGCGTTGGGCGCGACCAGTGCAGTGACGATGGCTTTTGGCTCGGGTGCGAGAAGCAGCGTGAAGGGCATGGTCATGAGGGCGATGCCGCCAAACATCACGAGGCTGACCGGTCGCGTGCGGTTACCAGCGAACTTCGGGTGATCGAGGCAAAGGATTTGCATGGTGAAGGCTACGGCTCCGAGAATGCTTTCGATTTCGCCGCGTCCGAAGTGAAAATCATTCGTGCTGACTCCCGAGAGGCATGCGATACCGAGCATGACGAGTGCGACGGCGATGATGACTTGCGGACTTGGCGCGCGGCGCGTGCGGATGGCGGCGACGAGCGGGAGGAAGACGCAGTAGGCTTGGGTCAAGAACGCGCAGGTGGAGGCTTTGGTAAAGGCGAGGGCATCCGCTTGCAACCACATGCCGAGTCCTCCGTAGAAGGCCAGCCACAGGCCTTGATGCAGTTCGTGGCGCGTGCAAGAGCGGTCGCGTAGGAGGCACCAAACACCGACGACGAGCGCTGCGAGTGCAAAGCGCGTGGTCATCAAGAGGGTGGAAAGAAACAGCGGTGAGGCTTGGGGCGAGGTTAAACGTTGGCCAGCGTAGAGAACTTGCACAAGCGGGAAGCTGATGCTCCAAAAGATGGTTGCTAAGAGTAGTCCGTTGATCGCGCGAAATGCCATCGAGCTTGTCTTTCCCTTGTTTCCTGATGGAGAAAACGGCAAGGGTTCACTCATGGCTTGCTGGCATTCAGGAAGAGCGGGAACCTTGCAGAAGGATTGATGTTTTCTGGCGAGGTTGTATCCACAGTGTTGGGGCCGATGGACAATCCACCGCGGGCGATGGGCACCACTGTGAGGTTGACGACGGGCTCTTTGATGGTGCCGATGTTCGAAACATGGATGATGCTAGCGCAGTGAGGGATTTGGCGGATGGGAATTTGATCGCCGGGTTTGAACCAAGAAAAGGCGGCTTTTTCCTCATTAGGAATCATGTATTCGAGGATCACAGGGTAGCTGCCCATCATCGCAGAGCTATCTGAAGGTTTGACCATGGCTTGGAGGCGCACGGCGACTCCGGGGTGAAAAAAATCATCTTTCGTCAGTGGGCGGACTTGCATGACGGAGTAGAGTCCTTCGACGTAGATTGGTTTTTTTTCCGAGTAGTTGTCGATGTAAGCACGCTTGAGGGTGATGTTGAGTTCTCTGAGTGTCTTTTTGTGGGTGCTATCCATCATCCATTGGTATTTCTTGTAGATGGTGTCCGGGGCAAGAGACTCGCCAGAGGGGACTTCGAGAACATCGAAGCACAGAGGCTTCGGTGCGAGTCCGATGCGTTCGAGCATGCGGTAATTGCTGGGAATTTGTGGATTATTGAAGATGCTCAATGAGAGAATCCACGACAGTGTGGCAAAGCATATTGCGAGGGCATGCGCCAGGATCCACCAGAAAAAAGGAGGGCGTTTTTTGGTAAAAGCTTTGAGCTTGCTGCTAGCCATCGGGTAAAGTCGCAGAGCGGGTTAGACGCAAGGTTTGCCTTCGGCCAAGGTTTGTGGTGCGGCGACTGCGGACTCGAACGATGTGCCACATCCGCAGGATCTGGTGGCGTTCGGGTTGCGAATTTTAAAGCCAGAGTCGTTGAGCGATAGTGCGTAGTCGATGTGGCAGCCCTTGAGTAGGTCAACGCAATCGGCGGCGACGTAAAAAAGCGCGCCGCTGGGGTGGGGGATGGTCAAGTCGCTGGCCTGGGGCTCGGTGACTGTCATGACGTATTGCAGGCCTGCACAGCCGCCTTTTTCCACGGAAATGCGTAGCCCAGCGACGGAACTAAGCTTTTTTCGTTCGAGGATATTGCGAAGTGCGTTGGCAGCGGTGTCGGTCACAGTGATCATGCGGATTTGTAGCGCAGGTGGGGAGGATTTGCGAATGAATATTTTTCCGGTTGGTGGCTGATTAAGGATCTTCGCGTTTGGCCATGAGCTCTTCGATTTCGTCAGCTTCGATAGGGATCTTGCTCATGAGGTCGAAATTGGTTTTTTTGCCAATGACGACATCGTTTTCGATGCGGACTCCCATGTTTTCTTCGCGGATGTAGATGCCTGGCTCGATGGTGAAGACCATGCCTTCGGCAAAGGCTTGGTGCGGCGGATGAACGTCGTGGACATCGAGCCCCATGTGATGCGATGTGCCGTGCATGAAATATTTTCGCACCAGAGGTTTGTCGGGACTTTGTTTTTTCGCGTCCTTGGCCGAGATCAATTTCAGGTCGATAAGTTCTTTCTCCATCAGTTCGAGCACCTGTTTTTGGTATTCCATCGGGGTGTTGCCAGGGCGGAGAATTTTGTTAGCCCCGCGCATGACGCGCAAAACGCCATTGTAAACCGCGCGTTGTCGCTTGGTGAACTTGCCATTGACCGGGATGGTGCGGGTGAGGTCGGATTGCCATCCTGCGTATTCCGCCGCGACATCGAGCAGCAACATATCGCCATCCTCGCAGCGGCAGTCATTGCTGATGTAGTGGAGAACGCAGGCGTTTTTCCCCGAGCCAATGATCGGTTGGTAGGCGAAGCCACGAGAGCCGCGGCGGATGAATTCATGGATCAATTCGGCTTCGATTTCCCATTCGCCGACACCAGGTTTGACGAAGCCTAAGAGGCGGCGGAAACCGGCTTCTGTGATGTCGCAGGCTTGTTGAATGATTTCGATTTCCTGCTTTTCCTTGATCATTCTGAGCTTGTGCATCAAGGGGGCGAGTCGCTCGTAGCGATGCAAGGGATAGCGCGCTTGGCATTTGCGAATGAAGCGGTCGTTAGCGGTTTCTACAGATACGATGGCGCGCAGGTGCTCATTGGTGGTAAGAAAAACATGATCGGCCTGTGGGATGAGCGTGAGCAACATCATTTCCATGGCCTGCGACCACTCGATGCGCTCAATGCCGGTGACGGCACGCGCTTGCTCTTTGCTGAGCTTGGCACCTTCCCAAATGGCAATTTGCTCGCTGGTCTCTTTGACGAAAAGAATTTCCCGCTGTTTCGGGTCGATGGCATCCGGCATCATTACCAGCGCGGTTTCTTCCTGATCCACTCCGCAGAGGTAGTAGAGATCGGAGTTCTGGCGAAACGGCATGGTGCCATCGGCATTCGTCGGGTAGGTATCGTTTGCTAGAACGATGACGATGCTTTTCGGCGGCAGGAGTTTGCGGAGCTTTTTGCGATTGGTGATGAATAGCTGTGGATCGATGGGCAAATGTCGCATGGTAGAGGAAATGTAGGAGAGTGAAGGTGGTTGGCAGGGGGAGTGGGGGAGTGGGGGAGTAGGGAAATTTAAGAACTGACCCAGCCGAGTTTTTGCCGCAGAGCGAGATAAAAGCTACGGTTGCGCAGGCGCACCAAGTGAAACGCATGTTTGGCTCTGCGGACAGAAATGCGGGCGCCTGCGGGTAAGCGAATGATGTCCCTGCCGTCGATGGTGAAGAACAATGGCTCGTCCATGCGGCTGTCTGGCTCGATGCCGATTTCATCGTTGTCATCTACCACCAAGCTGCGGTCGCTGAGGGAGTGAGGGCAGATCGGGGTGATCACCAGCACCCGCGCTTCGGGACTGATCAAGGGACCACCAGCGGAAAGGGAATAGGCCGTGGAACCGGTAGGCGTGGCGACGATCAAGCCATCGGAGCGATAGCGATTGACCAGTTCGCCGTTGATGGTGGTATGGAGAATGACGAGTTTTCCCGTTTGGCCGCGAGCTAGCACGACTTCATTGAGCGCGGTGAACTGTTGCGTTGGCTGGTCAGGAAACTGAATTTCGGCGTGGAGTAAAATGCGTCGCGATACCTGATAATCACCTGCCAAGAGGCTGTCGGCAAAAAACTCCAACTCGGAGTCCGTGCAACTGGTGAGGAATCCCAACGTGCCGATATTGATGCCAGCTACGGGTTTGTCCATGACCCCCAATTTTTCTTGGGAAGAGAGCATAGTGCCATCGCCTCCTAGGACTGCGATGATGTCCGCCTCTTCTGCCAAATGAGTCGCAGAAAAACCCTGCGCTATCCCTAACAGGTCTGCCGTCTCGGTGTGCAACAATGGTGTGATTTTTCTCGAAATCAAAACATCCAAAAGCGCACGCGCCGTCCGCCGCGCAAACGGCTTGTCGGCATTGACCATGATTGCAACTTTCATAAAAAATGTGCCATTGACGCATGATAGCGCGGCATTTTTGCTGGCAACCCGAGTTTATGCGATCAAATCGTTATAAGCATCCGCCGTCATCAAGGATTCGATGCTAGAAACATCGTTGATTTTGAGGCGGAAGATCCAGCCATTGCCGTAGGGATCGGTGTTGACCAAGGACGGATCCGCTTCCACGGCGGGATTGCTTTCCACCACTTCGCCAGAAAGTGGCGCGTAGATGTCGCTTGCTGCTTTGACCGATTCCACAACGGCGATCGGATCGCCCATATCCACCACGCGACCGGTGTTTGGGACTTCCACAAAAACCACATCGGTCAGCTCGGCTTGTGCGTGGTCTGTGATGCCGACGGTGACGATGTCTCCATCGAGACGAACCCATTCATGAGAGCGATTGTAGCGAAGATCAGCGGGTATATTCATGTTGTGAAATAGTTATGACAATTTTCGCTGGGGTTTGTAAAATGGTTTTTTCACCACCACGAAAGGAAATTTCCGCCCGCGGACATCGACCAGGAGTTCCGTTCCCACTTTCGTATGCGCGATCGGCAGATAGGCCATGCCGATTCCCTTCATCAAGGTCGGCGAAAGTATGCCGCTGGAAAGCTCGCCAATGACCTGACCGTCCTTGGTTTCCACAGCATAGTGCGCTCGCGGCGGTGGGCCTTTTTCTGTGGCTTCAAGGGCGACGAGACGAGTGGTCAGGCCGTTTTCTTTCTGCGATTTCAGCACAGAGGCACCGATGAAATCCTCTTTCTGCAACACCACAAAAAACCCCAACCCAGCCTCCAACGGCGAGCGGGTAGGGGAGAGGTCGTTGCCATTGAGCGGGTAGCACATTTCCAACCGCAAGCTATCCCGCGCTCCTAAACCACAAGGCTTGGCACCTGCCGCAAGAATGCTCTTCAGCCATGCGATGCCATGCTCCGCAGCGCAGAAAAATTCCCATCCATCCTCGCCAGTGTAGCCCGTGCGACATACCACAAGCTCTTGCCCGCTACCATGAAATCGCTGAATGCCATTGCGCGGCGGCAAGGTTGCGCCTGGGAAAACGGCAGCAAAAACTTCGGCGGCATCCGGGCCTTGCACCGCCATGCCAGCCCAGATGTCACTTTGGTTAAGCACTTCCACATCGGCAAAAGCAGCGCATTGCGACATCATCCACGCGATGTCTTCGGCAATCATCGAAGCATTGATGACGAGGAAAAAAACCTCGTCCGACTCGCGATAGACGATCAAATCATCAATCACACCGCCACCCTCATTCAGCATCAAACTGTATTGCCCTTGGCCATCGGCTAGGCTCGCAACATCATTCGTAAGCAAGTGGTTCAAATACCTTTCCGCGCCAGTTCCCCGCACCACCACTTGGCCCATGTGGGAAATATCGAACACGCCACTGCTGCTGCGCACCGCCGCGTGTTCGTCCATGATGGAGGTATATTGCACCGGCATCAGCCAGCCACCGAAAGGCACAAGTTTGGCACCAAGTTCGGTATGAAGCGCCTCTAACGGCGTGCGAAGAAGAGAATCAGTCATCGGCAAAGACAAGATCACAATCGAGTCCAATGTCAACCGCGTAACCCGCAGCAGGAAACTCAGTGATCCCGTCCCAACGGCGCAAAGCAACCCAACCATCTTCAGCCCCAAGGGGGCAAAACATACCAGCCTAGGGCAAGCGCAGCGCCGCCCTAGGTCAGCCAACCAAAGAACATTTCCAGCCCTGAAGGGCATACGCGTCAAGTTAAGCAATGTTGTCCTTTTTTTGGTGGAAATTGAGGCGTTTGCGTTTGTCGTAACAGCAATATTTTCGTAGTGCGATGCAGGCACCCGCATCCGCAGGTGCG
>JAIYDP010000089.1 GCA_027487435.1 Verrucomicrobiaceae bacterium
TACTAAAATGTCGTTGGGGTCAAATGACCCCTCCCCCTCCCCATCCTTCACATCCAGCGCATCGCGCAGCTCCCCAACCGACGCGACGACGCGCGCCAGGTCGGCGGAGAGGTCCCCCACCCTCCGGTCCGGCTCCGCCATGAGGTCGCGCAGCGCCGCCACGACCCCCCCCATCGCCGATTTGATCCTTCCTTCTTTTTTTTTCAACTCCGCCTGCTTCCGCTCGATGATGCGCGTCAACTCCGACCCCAGCGGCGACGCCGCCGACCCCCCTGCCAACGGCGAGGGGCTGCTCGACGAGCGCGACGATTCCCTTCGGCTCCCCTGCGACCGCAGCCGCAGGCGCTCGACGCTTCCGCGCGGGCCGGGGGGGGGGCTATCTGCGCGGTCGTCGCTGAAAGAGGCCGCGGCTGCGACCGCGCGCTGCGCGATTTCGAGTGACGCCTGCAGCTCCGCGATGCGGCGAAGCGAACCCCCCCCCTCCTCTTGCAGCCGTTGGACGTCGGCTTCCGCCGCCTCTGCGCGTCGCCGCAGCGCCGCCACGTCCGCTTCGAGGGCGCTTTTCGCCGCGCGAAGTTGCGCCACCTCCGCAGCCGAAGGAGCATCCCCCCCCCCTCCGCCTGACTTCGCCGCCAGCACCACCGCCTCCGCGGCTGCCTGCGCCCGCCGCACCTCCTCCTGCGCCACCGCAAGGGCAGCATTCGCTCGCTTCGCTTCGTCCGCTGCTCCTGCCGCAACCTTCGACGCCGCGTCGGCCCGTTGTGACGCCTCCAGCGTCGCGCCCTCCGCAGCCGCAAGGCGCGCCGCAAAATCGTCCACGCGACGGCGCGCGTCGGAAAGCTCCCCCCGCAGCCGCTCGCCGTCGGCAGCCAACGTCTCGACCTGCTTGCTTTCGGTCCCCTTGAGCCCTTCAAGACGACCTAAAAGGGCCTTGTTCTCGTCATGAGCGACCACAAGGTCGGCGCGGAGGGCAGATGCGTCTTTCTCCGCCGCGGCGAGGCGGCTGCGGGCGTCGTCGAGCCCGCGGGAAGCTTCGGCTGCCTTTTGGTCGGAGGCCTCACGAAGCGACTTCTCATCCGCGAGGGCCTTTTGAAGGGAAGCCAAGTCGGCGGAGGCCTTTTCTGACGCGGCTTTGGCGGCGCTGAGCTCAGCCTGGAGGGACGCATTGTCCGCCCGCACAGACGCGGCTGCGGAGGAGTCTGACGATGCCGAGGCTTTGAGAGAAGACGCCTCCTTGGTCAAAATGGCGACTTGATTCGTCAGCTCTTCGATCTTTTTGTCCTTGGCCGCAAGCTCGACGTCAAGGTCGCTGATCAGAGTGTTTACTTCCGCGTCTCGGTCCTTGATCTGCAATTTCATGGCATTGACCTCTGCTTGAAGGCTTTTGTTGGCCTTCTCAGCACTGTTCAACTTCACTTGCAGCTCGTCGTTCAGGTTAAGAAGCTCCTCAATGTCGTCCGACGCCATTTACAGTTGACTCACCAAATTTGACCATGATTGACCATGATTGACCATGATTGACCACGATTGACTACATTACTTGCTCTATGGGGAGGAAGGTTTCTTCCCTCTCCGCATGATGTGCTCATGCATGTGCGATAGAACTCCGACGGGGGGGGCTCCAAGAAAGGAGAGTGCCCCTTGACGCACTCGGAGCTCCACGGGGGCCATTGAAGCGCTGAGCCGCTCACCGTCAATGTCGAAAATGGACTGGCGACCCTTTCCCCTCGTCAGACACAGTTTGCAAGAGGGCAACATTTTTCCCTGGACCCAGTGACTCAAGCTTGAATGCTTTTGCTTTGATGTACTCCACGTGATGCCTCGCTGTCTGCGTCTCCAACCACGCAGGGTCGTCCTGGCCGGTTAAGACACGCACGCGTCCATCTCACAAATTTTAAAAGCAGCTTTGTTAAAGACGCTCGCGAAATCCCCGGCTCAGACTTCCGCGGCGTCCTCGCCTCGAGGGCAGCGTCGGACCGAGGCGGTGACCCGACGCTCGTCGTCATTTGCGGCTGATCATCCGGCACGAAGCTGCCGCGGACAAAAATCTATTATAAGAGTCAGCCCCCCCCCACCCGGAACCCAGCGACCCACAATGTCATAGTAACCATCCGCAAACCGTGCGCGAGGTGCGGCGACAAAGTCGGCGGAAATGTAGGGCACGTTTGCGGCGACGAAGAGGACCAGCGGCGCCTCGACAGTGAACCACCCGTCCTCATTTTTCTTTGCGTTTAGTCTTTAAGGGGATGTGGGAGACTTTTGCGCCCGCGACGTCGGTTGCTTCTGCGCCGTCCCTGCGGCGTTAGCAGCCGCTTGAAGCTCCCCCCCCCTGCTGCCCCCTTGGTCTCACTTTGGCATCGGGAGGTAGGTGAGGCGCGCGGGGTATTGGTTCAAGGAGGCTATTTTTGACACCGCGCCGACGTGAAACCGCAGTCCGCCCATGTACCTGTACTTCTCGCTGTCAAAGTCGACGTCACTTGTCAATCAGCGGGTCGTGACGCGGCGGCTGACCTGATCATCCCCCACGCCAGGGACAGAAACGAGTAGCGCACAAGCGCCTCCTGCCGCACCTCCGCCATGTCCAACGCCACAAACCGCCCTTGCGGCTATCAATCGCCACATCACCCGCGACAAACCGTTGGCGATGTTGCGCGCCGCCACCGACGCGTCAACGGCCTCAAACGCCGCAGAGAGGCCGTTGCCTGACCCCCCCGGAATGACCCCAATGGGCAGCGCAGGGCCGTGCGTGGCGTCAGCGCGCCGCATAAGGCCTTGAAGAACCTTTTGTTATTTAAGTAAGGGTCGGGGGGGGCGGGGGGGGCACTTCGTGTACAAGACCGTCGCCGCTGACGGTTACGACGGCGCGATAGGGGTCCAGGTTCTCCGCGGCGACGTACTCCTCCGCGTGCTGCGCGCGCTCTGTGGCTAAAAGATCTGTCAGCCCTTTTGTTACTCGCAGCCCGCACTGACAACGTCGTACGGCACATCCGCGGCGTCAAATATTTGCGACGTGACGGCCCTCCAAATGCGCATCGCCTTGCCGCTGCCGCCGAAGGGGTTGACAAAAACGAGCAGCCGCAGCGGCCGTCCAACCACTTCGCGTCAACGGCCACATCAAACAGCCTTCACCGCGGTACTGCGCGGGCAGCCACGGGGCTACCGCGTCGTCGGCGCCGGCGGCTGTCAGCGCAGCAGCGGCTTCTGCGCGACCGGCGGCTCGCGCGATGGCGGCGGGTTTGAAGCCATAGCTGGGGGGGGGGGGGGGGGGGAGACGGGGGGGAAACGTTTGCAAACTCATCGATTGCGCCGACGTTTGCGCCCGCTTTTAAAAGTGTGTCGACTGACTGGGCAATAAATTCAGTTAAATTGTACATTTAACCTCCAAATGACCAGCGGCGGCGGCGACGTGGAGGGGCGTGACGTTGGAGTCGTCCCCGCGCGCCGCTAGCTGCGGGCAGTCTTTTTTTAAGAGTTAGGGGCGCTTTTTGTGGGGGATGACACTTTTGGTAACAAACTCAATGTGTGGAGCGTCGTTGTTTTCGGCGGCGCGCCAGAGGTTGGAGATGTCGAGGAAGTCCATTATTTTTACGTTGCAGAAGAGGGGGTTGGAGGAGTCTTGGAATGACTGGCTACGTAAGAAAAGAAAAAAAATACGCAACGTTCATAATATCACGCATGTAGCCTTCGAGAAATTGACGGCGTTTGGAAAGGAATTGTTGAGACAAGTTCCCGCCCACAACGATGGCTTTTCTCTGTGGACGGCTGGGAAGCCTGTCTGCGAGGCCTTCATGTTCGAGCTGATCGTGGTCAGTGGGGTCGGACCGGAAATGGGACCGATTTGTGCAAATGAAATATTTCGGAGAAACGGCGGAGGACGCTGTACGGGTTCCTGCATGGAGGAATCACTTGAATGGAGAAAAGCTTTGCCATGAGCGTGGAAAAGAGGAGACCGCACGGCAAATTCGTTGTTAATAACAGAGACTCTTGGCACCCGAATCGCAAACGGAGGCAAATATGCCATTTTGTTAACAAAGTCGTTTGTGCTTTTTATTTAAAGTGTGCAGGCCTGCCTGTGTTTGGTTGCTCGTTTGGTGCATGAGTATGTCGCGAACATGATGCGAATCCCCTCTCTTATCTTCCATGGCAGTTATTTTCAAACCAGGAACACGTTGTCCGGGTTTCTCTCCTTCTGGCTGCTCCCTCTCCTCTTGGCCGTGTCCAGTCCCTCGTGCTTTGCTGCCGCTCAGGCTCACAGCGACTTCCGCTCTCTCGTTTGCTCCACATGCTCTGTTTCGTCTTGCTCGTCTTATGTGAATATCCCTTCAAGCTGCGAAATATCTCTCGTCGCCGCCCCCACCTTTCTCAACTCTCCGATGTTCTTAACCCTCGCCCCAAACGCAACCCTCCTCATCCGAGACGGCCTCATTCGAATGGACAACTTCTCATACATCACCTGCACCAGCGGAGCGCTCTTGGCCGTGCAAAATGTCACCTTTGACGTCATCTCCACATTCGGAGCCGCCCTTCAAGTCCAAACGAGTATCCCCAACTTTCCGACCCTCTCACCCTTTAGCCAACACCCTCTCCGTCACCTCCACGTCCTTCCTCTGCAACACCAACTCCGCCCTCGTCTCCTCCGCCCCCACCCTCGCCCTCACCTCCTCCTCCTTCCGCCGCTGCACCCTCTCCCTCCTCGCCTCCAACGCCCTCTCCGTCAACTTAACAGACTCATTATTCTCAGCATCCCTTGGCCGCGCAGTCCAAATCATCTCCTCCGCACAAGCGCAGATCCAAAACTGCCGATTTGAGGGGGGGGGTGCCGCCTCCGTCTATGCCCTCAACACCTCTTTGACCGTCCTGTCAACGTCATTTTTTGACAACTCCGCCTCCTCCGGCGCGGGCCTCAATTTCATCAGTGGCTCAAGTTCCGACCTCCTTTTAGTCTTTAACTCTCTTTTTTCAAATTGCCGCGCCATCCAAGGCGGCGGCGGCATGTCCATCATCGGCGGCGCCGCCGCGCTAACAAACTGCTCTTTTGTTAACTGCTCAGCCGTCCAGGGTGGCGGCGTCATCGTTAGTGACGCCTCTGTTAATTTAACCGACGTAACAGCGACTCAAAATTCCGCCGGCTTCGCAGGCGGCGCGCTGATGGCCAGCTCCGCGCGTCTTGTCCTCCGCCGCTCAAACGTCACGTCAAACGCCGCAGGCAGCCTGGGGGGGGGTATTTACGTCTCGCAGGGCAACGTGACGGTTGAAAATTCAAAATTTGAAAATAATTCCGCGTATTCGGGGGGGGGGTTTCACATCGAGTTTTCGGCCCTGTTCCTGTGGGGGGGGGTGGTCGTTGGGAACCGCGCCGTGGTCACGGGGGGGGGGGGTGACGTTTGGAACACCGCCTCTGCTATTTTTGGAACTGAAATCACCTCCAACGTCGCGCAGCAGGGGGGGGGTCTGTCCCTGTACGGCGGCCTCACAGTCCCCGCGACGTTGGTTTTTCGCGACGTCATTTTGGCGGGAAATCGAGCAAGCCAAGGGGGGGGGGGACTCTACGCGGATGGGCCCTCCTTCTTTTTCTACGGCGCCACTATTGTGGGAAACTTCGGAGGGGTGGGGGGGGGTATTTTCGCGCTCACAGGGCGGTCGGGGTTTCACGACTCTAAATTCTTAAATAACCGAGCGGTTGTTAACGGGGGCGCAGTTGCGATGGAGTACGGGAGCGTCGAGATAACAAATTGCACTTTTGAGCAATGCGCGACGTTTGAAGCGGGGGGTGCGATTTCGCTCATGGCCTCCTCCGCGCGGGTTTCCGCTAAATTTAAAAATAACAGCGCTCGCTCCGGCGGCGCCGTCTCGCAGCTTTTCGGAAACGTAACTATTTATAATTCCGAGTTCTTTAATTCATCCTGTGGCCGCATTGGTGGCGCCGTGCGCGTCAGCAACGGCGCGCTGGACTTAAAGAACTCAATTTTCCAAAACTCCCTCTCGAACGTCTCTGGCGGCGCGCTGCACGTCGACGTCGGCCAACTCAATTTCTCAAACGTTTTGTTCTTTAACAACACAGCCCTCGAGCAGGGGGGCGCCCTCGCCGCTTTTTCCTCCGCGCTGACGGCGCGCAACGTCAGCGCGATTCAAAATTTCGCCGGCGACGCTGGCGGGGCGCTATTTTTAGACGGCGCGACGGCGGCTTTCACGACCCTTGTCATTTCTAAAAATAACTCTTCGACAAAGGCGGGGTCGATCTTCTCGCGCAGTTCCGACGCCTCTTTTGATTTTTTGCGCGCGGAGGGTGGCGCGTCGGGGGAGGGGGGGGTGCTTTACTTTGCGTCCGGCACCTTGACGATTTCAAATTCAAATCTGCGCGGCGGGACGGGCGCGATTGGGGGGGCCGTCTACGTCGCCAGCGGGACGCTAAAATTTAACAACACTGAGTTAACAGATTTTACCTCAATATTTGGCGGTGGCTTTTACATTGTGGGGGGGGACGTCACCCTCTCGGCGTCAACCCTCTCGCGCTGCTTTGCGAAGCAGGGGGGGGGTGTTCATTTGCACA
>JAIYDP010000330.1 GCA_027487435.1 Verrucomicrobiaceae bacterium
TCGATTTGATCTGGAGCTATCCCAAGTGAAGTCAGGAATGCGGAAATCTCATGCGGAGTAGAAAGCGAGATGTTACTGGGTTTGCTGGTATTTGACACATCAAGAAAATAGCAAAACCACTTTAATAATAAAGAAAACTTAACAAAAATCTGATGCGTGATTGCTTAACTTGACGCGTATGCCTCTCGGGGCTAGGATGATTTTTTTGCATTGATTCCGGTGGTTGACACCACCGGCTCATTTCTCAAATCCCTCCGGGATGGGAATAGGGAGTGGCAATACAGTTTGGTTTCGGTGTAAGCGTCCTAGGAAGCGCCTCTCGTCATCAACGTCGTAGATGGTAACCTACGACGTTGATGACGACGACGAATGAACCATCCGGCATCGATGGACAGTAGTTTGGTGCGTGAGAATGGACTCCTTCTACGATGCGGCGGTCCTTCAGAACGCGTGATGTTGATGGGGTGATGCGAAGGTTTAGGGGGACTCGCCGTTGTTGCCTCATAAATCGTTTTCTGCTGGATTTTGCCAAATCTGTGGCTAGCATCGGCGCGTCATGCCTCGCGTTATTGCATTTCTGCTCATCTCTACGATCCTTTCTTTTGCGGATCACTTGATCGTATCTGGGGGGCCTTCTCTCAATCGCTGGGAAAAATACCGTCCGCAAGAAGATCAGCATGATCGCTGGTGGGCCAATTTTATTCGCGGGGCTACCCTGCGTATCGACGAAATTCATCGCGTTTATGGAAAAGAAAAAAACATTGTGTGGCTGGTGTATCGGCCCAGCTACGATAGCCGTGGCCGCGAAGAC
This sequence comes from Verrucomicrobiaceae bacterium, assembly GCA_027487435.1. Taxonomy (GTDB): domain Bacteria; phylum Verrucomicrobiota; class Verrucomicrobiia; order Verrucomicrobiales; family Akkermansiaceae; genus UBA956. Next base: position 812 of record JAIYDP010000330.1, read on the forward strand.
GGGAAAAATTACATTTCCATGATCCAGCAACAAGCTACGAAAAGAAACGTATCGCTCGTTTGGATCAACTCGAGTGGCGAGATGATTCGCGCCATCAATGGCAGGCCTGGCCGATCGATTGAGACCTTTGATTACTTTGGTCACTCGAACAAGCACTGCTTCTGTCTCGACTACGGTTCGGAAATCATGGCGGTATCCACCCAATGGCTTCATGAAAACGACATCGGACGCTTGCGATCCTCCGTGTTTGCCGAGAACGCTTACTGCAAGTCCTGGGGGTGTCACACGGGTCAGAGCATGTCTCTTGTCTGGAAGCAAAAGCTCGGCATCGCCTTGGAAGGAACCCGAGGTAAAACGGATTATCGGGCACTCGCAGAAGGGAAATTCCCCGTTGGCCATGGTGGCTGGGTGCGCTAATTGCTTTTTTCTACTATCGATTTACATCACATGATCTACACGGAACTCATTTCACTCTATCAACTTCCGCTTTTCGAACTCATCGAACGCTCACGTGCCGTTCACAAAGCTCACTGGCCCGACAATGAAGTACAACTTTGCACGCTGCTTTCGATCAAAACAGGAGGTTGTTCAGAGGATTGCTCGTATTGTGCCCAATCAGCTCGCTACAAATCTGGTGTAGAAGCCGAGCGACTCATGAGCAAAGAGGCGATCATGGAGCGAGCTCTGCATGCAAGAGCCAATGGTTCTACGAGATTCTGCATGGGAGCTGCCTGGCGCGGTGTGCGTATGGGAACCCAACGCTTTGAACAAGTGCTCGATATCGTGTCCGATGTCTCACAACTCGGCATGGAAGTCTGCGTCACCCTAGGCGAACTAGGAGCGGAAGAAGCGAAATCTCTGAAAACTGCTGGCGTGACAGCCTACAATCATAATGTCGATACCTCGCCGGAACACTATCCAAATATCGTTACGACCCACACCTTTGAGGATCGTCTTCGCACCATTCGCCATGCGCAAGATGCGGGTCTATCGGTTTGCTGTGGAGGCATTTTAGGACTAGGAGAAACCATCGAAGATCGCTTGAAAATGTTAGAAGTGATCTCCGGCTTCAATCCACCGCCAGAATCGATTCCCATCAATGCTCTGATGCCGATGCCAGGCACCCCACTGGCGGAAAACCCACAAGTCGATCCTCTCGACCTCGTGCGTATGATCGCGGTCACACGCATTGCGGTGCCAAAAGCAAAAGTGCGTTTGTCAGCAGGCCGCACCATGCTCTCGGAAGAGGCGCAAACGCTCTGCTTCTTTGCCGGAGCCAACTCGATCTTTTACGGAGATAAGCTACTGACTGCGAAAAATCCTGCGGCTGAAAAAGATCTCAAGCTCCTTGCCAAACTCGGTCTTGCCACGCAAGCACCAGATCCAGCCATGCTCGCGCCTCAAGTGGATCCCTGCTGCGCTGCATCTCCTGCCATTCCCTCTGCCTGCGAAACAACAAGCTCTTGTTGTTAGCTCGGAACATTCATCAAGAACGTCGCCATTTGCGGTCATCATTGATCGCGCTAGGCATTTCAGGCCTTGGGGCAGCATCTGTGGGTGCTGCCAAGGCTTGGCTCATCAAAGCCCGACACGTCTTTTTGGCACTCTATTTCGGATCTCGGGCTAAAGCAACTGACGCAGACGGTCGGCGAGTTGCTGAATCTGTTCCGTGGAGTGAGCGGCGGATATAGAGATGCGCAGGCGTGCCGTTTTTGGGGGGACTGTGGGGTAGCGGATGGCGGGGACAAGGAATCCTGATTCGCGAAGGTCTGCGGAAATATTTAGCGCGCGTTGATTGCAGCCAAGTAGGATGGGGATGATGGCTGAGGGTGATGGCTCGATGTTTAGCAATCGGCAAAAGTGTGCGACATTTTCTCGAAGTTTTGTACGAGCGCGGGAGCCTTCATCGCTACTGATGATTTTGAGTGCTTGGTGGGCAGCCGCAAGAATCGCGGGTGGCGGTGCAGTGGAATAGATCAACGAGCGGGCGCGGTTGATGAGAAGATCGATGATCGAGCGATCTGCCGCAATAAACCCGCCTGATACGCCTGCGGCTTTGCTCAGCGTTCCGAGATGAATGTCCACCCCTTCTTGGCAGCATAGCTCTTCAGCTAGTCCACCTCCGTGAGCACCGAGTACACCGAATCCATGGGCTTCGTCGAGTAATAGCGTGGCTTGGTAGCGATCCTTACAGGCAATGATATCGGCCAAGGGGCAAAGGTCACCATCCATGCTGAAGACTGATTCAGTGACGACCAAAACGCGAGTTTCCGCTGGCTGGGAGGCGCGGATGCTTTGTAAGATTCTCTCGAGTTTGTTGAGATCATTATGAGGAAAAATGCGGAGGGTTGCGCCGCTGAGTTTGCTGCCGTCGATCAAGCAGGCATGGCTTAATTTATCGAGAATAACAAAATCATTTTTGCCTACGACTGCAGGAATAGCGCCAAGAGCGGCGGCATATCCGCTGCTGAAATAGAGAGCCGCGGGTTTTTGTTTTGCCTTCGCGAGAGCTTCTTCAAGGTGGCTGAATATCGGGCTACCGCCACTGACGAGACGAGATGCACCGGAGCCGGTTCCGTAGGCATCGATACCCTCATGGAAGGCTTGTGCGAGCGCGGGGTCAGATGCTAGGCCGAGGTAATCATTTGCGGCAAAGTTGAGTAATGGCCTTACGTGGTCTTCTACGTGCGTGGCATCATGGCGTAGGTAATGACGCAGAGTGCGGTGGAGACCTTTGGCTTTGAGGTCATCGAGCTCTTCGATCAGGCGTTGCACAGGCTGAGGATCATTTCATTTTGATCATTGCTTTTTTGCGCAAGCTTTCGATCCATCGTTCGTATCGCTCCGAGTTTTTTTGTCGGGATACCCGTTGTTCGAGTTGCTCTTTGACTTCCTCAAATTTTGGTACCGGGCCATATTTTTTTTCTTTTACTTTAACGATCGTCAGACCGCGCGGATCGAAAAGAGGTCCAATAACGGTGCCTTCTGGGGGATCCATGATCAATGCCGCAAACTCTGGTTGCAAGTCGGTGCGCGGTATGTTTTCGTAGATTCCTCCAGATTCTGCATGGGAGTCCCGAGAGTGGGCTTTCGCCAGAGTTGCAAAATCTGCGCCAGCTTTGAGTTTTTTGACGATCTCTTCAGCCAAAACGAGCTGAGTTTCTGGCGTGGCGATAGGATTTTTCTCGTCCACGGCCGGAATATAGATTTTTTCGTAAGTCAGGCTATCGCCATTGGTGTCGCGAAGATTCAGTTTGATTTTTTCATACTCTTCTTGCAGTTCGGCGGGGATGGGCGGCGCTGCTCCTGCAAACTTTGATGCGCGCATGGCTTGCACAACGAGTTTGTCGTGAGTCATTTCACGAAATCCTGTCATCGTCATATTCGAGCGTTGCAAATCTTCCATGAAGCGCTCTTGGTTGCCATTATAAAGGTCGCGCTTTTGCCGCTCGACTTCCTCATTGATGGCTGATGCCGGAAGTCTTCCTCCTTTGTCATTGAATTCATAGAGAACTAACTCGCGATCAATGAGTTCTTGCACGATCTTTTGATGGGTTTCGCGCATTTGTTTTTCAAATTCTGGACCGCGCCGTGGGAATTGCGCGATGAGCTGGGAGGCGATGGGGCCAAGAAGCATAGAAACTTCTTTTTTTGTCACGGATCTGCCATTAACAGTAGCTGCGATGCCGTTGACTTCGATGGGTCCGGAAGGTATCTTGTTTTGGGGTGGGGCAGGTTGCGCATGGAGAGTTTGCAGGCTTGCGGAAGCAAGGAGTGTGAGGAATTTCATGATTCTTTTTTGAAATAGGCTGCGCATCATTTTCCAATGCGCTTGGAAGCGAACTCGATCATCTCGGCAGCAGATTTACGAATTTCAGTAATGGATTTCTGATCGGGCGGGTTATTCTCGTCAAAAAACAGGGTGTTGCGCCAATCGGAGAGAATTTCTCGCATGCGGACGAAGTTGGTGCGCTCGGCGATTTCTGGATGGAGACTGCCGAGCATATCTGTGTAGTAGTCCGCGATGTCTTCGCGCATGAGTTCTTTGGCTCTTGGGATGCTAAATTGTTTTTCCACAGCAGTTGCCGAGACGTGGAGTGCGCGCAGCCAGCCGCCTAGGGAAATTAAATGAGCAAGATCTGTGTCGCGAAGACCGACCAATTCGTTTTCCACGTCCTTTTGAGTGGCGGCGAGCAATGTTTTTAATTGATCGACATTGTTATCCTTTGCGCTTTGGAGCAAGGCGGCTGTGTGTTGGGAGACCTTCTCGCCGGTGCCGAGACTTTTTCCATAGCTCGAAAGTTCTTTTGCGAGAGCTTCCACTTCTCCCATTTGGCTGTTCTGAACAATCAAAAATCCATCGGCGATGAGAAATCCGATTTCGATTGCGAGCTCGGCGCGATCCAGAGGCATGCGCTTGGGGCGTTCGCGTTTGCAATCTGCCAGCGGCAGTGGGGCTAAGTTTTGCAGTGAATCAAAAATCTTGGCAATGGATGGCGCAGTGAATTCATTCACTCCGGATTCCTCACGAATGTGTGCTTCATCGAGCAGATCAATGGGGGCGACGGGCGCTTTGTCGGGGGGGCGGTTGGCATTTTTTTCGATATCATCGATGACCTCTTGGGGTACGGGCGCGACATCTTCCGTGGTTGCTTGCTGAGAACAGGCGATTCCTTGCCAAAGAATCGAGCATATCGCAGCGGAGAGGAGACGTTTCATAGGGGTATGATGCCACCGCAAGCGATGCGGGTAAAGCGGAAAACGTGTAGCCTTTTTTATGATCAAATTTTGTCAGTAGAGCGATGTTCGGGGTTGCCATTGTCTGTAATTCCTGTTCAACTTGTTCAGCCTTTTATTACCTATGAGCAAATCGATCCCAAGCCAGCCCCGTAAATTCCGTCGCGCCATGTTAAAACTGAGTGGAGAAGCTCTACGGGAGGTGGGAAGCAAAGATAATATTTCTCCCGAAATCGTTGATCGTGTGGCGAATGAGATTCACATCGCCTACAAACAAGGCAATTTGCAACTCGGTATCGTAGTGGGAGGCGGAAATTTTTGGCGCGGTGCGGCGGCGAGCGCTCGTGGTATGGATCGTTCTACGGCAGACTATGTCGGTATGCTTGCTACGGTAATGAACGCGCTGGCTCTGCAAAGCGCGCTCGAGGATGATGGAGTGCCGTGCGTGGTCATGTCTGCCATCGAGATGAAAAACGTTGCTGAGACATTCATTCGGCGACGTGCGGAAAAATACATGGATGAGGGGCGCGTGGTAATTTTTGCAGCAGGAACAGGTAGCCCGTTTTTCTCTACCGATACCACAGCAGCTCTTCGCGCCAGTGAAATGGGTGCGGAGGTCATTCTGAAAGCTACCATGGTGGATGGTGTGTATGACAGCGACCCTAAGAAAAATCCCGATGCCAAGCGTTACGAGACGGTCGGTTTTCAGGAATGCATTTCTTCTCAGCTAAAGGTCATGGATATCACCGCTTTCAGCTTGTGCATGGATAATCATATTCCGATCATTGTTTTTGATCTTGAAAAACCAGGGAATATTACCAAGGCTTTGCTAGGCGAAGAGATTGGCACAATTGTGATCTAACCTTTGTAAACTTTTTACCCCATTACGGTCATGGATCCAGAAGAGAAACTCATGGAAGTTGAGCTTGGTATGCAAAATGCTGTCGATCACCTGCTGCAAGAGTTTGCAGGTGTGCGCACGGGTAAAGCGTCACCAGGTCTGTTAGAAAATATCGATGTGTATGTGCGAGCTTACGATTCGGTGATGAAAATGAAAATGGTTGCTGTGGTGACGACACCAGAACCGCGGATGCTGATGGTCCAGCCCTTTGATCCATCGACCACACAAGACATCGAACGCGCGATTCGCGAATGCAAGTTGGGTCTCAATCCTTCAGCGGCAGATCGTTCGATCCGTGTTCCAGTGCCAGAGCTTTCGGAAGAACGCCGCCGAGAAATGGCGAAGTTAGTCAAGCACATGGGTGAGGAAGCAAAGATCAGCGTCCGCCAAGTTCGCAAAGAGGGAATGGATGCGGCAAAGAAAATGAAGGCCGAGAATATTCTAAGCGAAGATGGCCAAAAAGACTTTGAGGACGATGTACAAAAGCTGACAGATAAGTTTGTCAAGGACATCGACGTGCACATCGTGCATAAAGAAAAGGAACTGATGAAAATTTGATGAACTCCGAGCCGGTAAGCTCAGCTTGGGTTTGGTGCGATGACGGATGGGTTGCTGAAGCAGATTTTCATCTACATTCAGCGGATCGCGGTGTGGTGCAAGGCATGGGTGCATTTGAGACCATGCGTGCAGAGGAGGGGGTCTTGTTGCGCCAAGGAGCTCACCTAAGACGTTTCGCACGTGCGGTCGAGATCCTCGGTCTTGCAAAAATGAAAGGGGAAAACCTTCGCTCTGTGGTTGCGGAGTTGTGCGAGCGCAATGGCTGCTCCGTGGGCATTGCTCGCATCCGTCTTACTGCTACGGCAGGAGTGGGGCGGATGGACGAAAACGGGGCAGGGGATATGGCTCGATATTGGCTCACGGCTTGTCCATGGCACGAGCCATCCGCGCCAGTCGAGCTAGGGATCTTGCCATGGCGACGCAATGAGCGCTCGCCATTGGCGGGGATCAAATGCACGAGCTATGCCGAAAACCTAGTCGCACTCCGATTCGCTCGCTCACAAGGCTGGAATGAGGGGGTTTTTCTCAACTCAGCGGACGAAGTTTGTGAAGCGATCATGGCCAATATATTTGTCGATAGGGCAGGGGAGATTCTCACTCCATCACTCACTTCCGGTTGTTTGCCGGGCATCATGCGAGGAGAAATTTTGTCACGCGGTATTTCTCGCGAAGTTTCGTTAGGCCTCGATGATTTGATCGCCTGTGATTCGATGTGGATTTCGTCGTCCTTGCGTGGTGTTGTGCCAGTAAAGAGCTTCCAAGGAATGGGGAAAACGATCCGTGATTTTCCTCGGGTGTCTCCATAACAGGCGAGATCGAATCTTAGGTGGCCAATGCTACGCGTATGACATTGATGACATTTTTTTCAACGGTTTCTGCGGCGACGCGGAGCGCATTTTGAATCGCTAGACCAGATGATCCGCCATGGGCGATGATGACCACGCCATTGACTCCAAGTAGCGGGCAACCGCCGTAGCTTTCGTAAGAAGATTTTTCTTTGAGTGCGCGGAATGCACCCTTGGCAAGGGCTGCTCCAATGGCTCGGAGCGGATTAGCGGTAAGTTCTTGTTTGAGCCATTTTCCCATGGCCTTGGCAGTCGCTTCCATGGTTTTCAGCGCAATGTTTCCAACAAATCCATCGCAAAGTACCACGTGTAGTTCGGTATCGAAGAGGTCGTGGCCTTCGACGTTGCCAATGAAATGAAGGCCAGAGGTTTCCTTGAGTAGCGCAAAAGTTTCTTTGGTAAAGGTCGTGCCTTTTTCATCTTCTTCGCCATTGCTGAAAAGTCCCACTTTGGGTTCTGCTACGCCCAGCACATAGCGGGCAAAGGCCGTGCCCATGATGGCATAGCCCACCAAGTGATGGGGTTTTGCTTCGGGGTTGGCACCGGCATCTAAGATGTTGCAGATGCCGTGCTCGTTAGGAATCGGGGAGGCGATTCCTGCGCGATCAACACCATCGATAAGACGCAGCTTCAGGGTGGCGCTGGCAACGCATGCACCGGTATTACCCGCAGAGATGAAAGCATCGGCCTGTCCATTTTTCACCAACTCCATGGCCACGTTGATCGAGCTGTCTTTTTTTCGGCGCACCGATTTCACACCTGATTCGCTCATGCTGATGGTTTCCGATGCCGCAACGATGCTCCATCGCGGTGATGGAAGCAGTCCGTTCTTTTCACACTCGGCTTTGATTTGAGCAGGGTCGCCGACGAGATAGATGTGTTCAATTTTCGGGTAGTTGGCTAGGGCATCTTTGGTGCCGATAATATTAACGGCAGGAGCGTGGTCGCCTCCCATGGCATCGAGAGATAATTTGATCATTTTCGTTAGATTAGACTAGTCCGTCTTTGCGGGCTTGTTTCCAGTAAGCGTATTCGCTGCGATTGAAATCGACATATTCAGGCGAAAGGTCGCTGGTGTACATTTCATAAGTGGCAGATCCTTGGTTGAGGTTGATCTGAACGGAGAACTCGCGATGGGCGACAACTTCGCGTAGTTCGTCCATCGGAGTCTGCGCCTGAAGTCCGCCGAGGCAGGCGGCTTTGTCATTGATATGAATATCGATGAGTTCCTCGCGGATGCGTGCGCGGGAGTAGCCCACGGCGTGAATGATGCGCCCCCAGTTCGGGTCTCCGCCATTCCATGACGACTTCACCAATGCGGATTTGCTAACTGCTTCGGCAACTTTTTTGGCATCCAAATACGTGCGTGCGCCTTGCACGGCAACGGTGACAAATTTCGTGACGCGTTCGCCATCTTTGACCACAGCTTTTGCGAGATGTAGCATAACGTATTTGAGGGCGGCAGCAAACTGTTTCCCCGCACTTGAATTGCGGCGTATAGTTGGCATGCCATTGCTGCCATTGGCCAGAACCATCACCGTGTCATTGGTGCTCATGTCACCGTCGATGGTAATGCGATTGAACGATTCTTCCACGCACTCTAACACATATTTTTGCAGACCTTCCTGGGTAAGATGTGCATCGGTGGTGATGAAACACAACATCGTCGCCATGCTGGGGCTGATCATCCCCGCGCCTTTGACGCAGCCGCCAATGCGAACTGGGTGTCCATCGATTTCGACTTCGATGGCAATTTGTTTCGGATGTGTATCGGAAGTGATGATCGCTGCTGCGACATCCGATCCTTGATTTTTTCCAAGCGCTGCAACGAGTTCTGGAATGCGCGGCGTGATTCGCTGCATGGGCATTGGTAGGCCGATGACGCCAGTGGAGCATACACCAACTTGGCTCATGTTGAGCTTGAGTCCTTTTGCTGCAGCCGAGCACATCGCTTTGGCATCGCGTATGCCGATGAGTCCCGTACAGGCATTGGCGTTGCCGGAGTTCGTAATGATCGCCCGAATTTCACCCTTGCGAAAGTGGGCTTGGCTGAGCTTGACAGGCGCGGCTTTGACACGGTTCGTCGTAAATGTTGCCGCCGCAGCGCATGGCTTTTCCGAATAGATTAAAGCCAAATCGAGTCGAGTGGCATCTGGGTTTTTAATGCCGCAAGAAATGGCGGAGGTCAGGAAACCTTGTGGGGCATCCACACCACCTTGAATGTGCGCGTAACTGACGGTCATATCGGAGTCGCTTTTGATACAGTTGGATTAAACGGATTGCAATCCTGCTTTTTCGTCGAGGCCGAATATCAGGTTGAAACTTTGAATCGCTTGCCCTCCCGCACCTTTGACGATGTTGTCTTCGGCACTAGTGAGAATCACGCGCTTTGTGCGCTCGTCGATATGCCAGCCGATGTCGATGTAGTTGGTTCGCGTGACATTTTTGGTATCGGCACATACGCCGGGGCCAAGCAGACGGACAAAATCGGCTTCACCATAGGCATTTTCCAAAGCTGCGGAAATGTCGGAAATGTCGGCATGATCTTTGAGCGATGCCACCGTGCTCGTGTGAATGCCACTATTGACTGGGACGAGGTGGGGGACAAAGGTGATGCGCACGGGTTGATCGGCGGCAAGGGCGAGTTCTTGTTCGATTTCCGCGAGATGCCGATGTTTTGGGACGCCATAGGCGCGCAGGCTTTCGTTGCATTCACAGAACAATTTCGTGACATCCAGATTTTTCCCCGCACCGCTCACACCGCTCAAGGAGTTTACTACTATCGACTGCGGATCGATCAGTTTTGCCCTCACTAAAGGTAGCAATGGTAGCAAAATACTTGTCGGGTAGCAACCTGGCGAAGCGATGATCTGGGCTTGCTTGATCGCTTCTCCATGAATTTCAGGCAAACCGTAAACAGCCTTGGCTAGCAACTCGGGTGCGGGGTGCGGATGTTGGTAAAATTCTTCATACACCTCTGGATCGTGGATTCGAAAGTCGGCTGACAAGTCGATAACCTTAATGCCTAGCTCTAAAAGCGGGATGGCGACCTCGGCTGCAACCCCATGCGGCAATGCCAAAAATGCGACTTCTGCTCCGCTTGCGGCTATCGACTTGGGCTCTGGCGCGATGAAACAAATCTCTGAACCCGGAGTTTTATGAAATCGAGGAAATACATCAGCGATACATCTTCCTGCCTCTTGGCGAGAGGTGACGGCGCATAGTTCCACATGCGGATGAAGAAGAAGAAGGCGTAATAGTTCACTGCCAGTGTATCCACTAGCTCCGACGATGGCTGTTTTGATGCGTTGCACGAAAAGTGACTGTGCATGAAATTCTTTGCTTGCCAATTCCGAAATCCCATGTTTTTCTCGCCGCCCGCTGATTTTCATAAAAATCACATCGAGCGGGCTGTAGCGCAGCCTGGTAGCGCACTTGCCTGGGGGGCAAGGGGTCGTGGGTTCGAATCCCGCCAGCCCGACCATCAAAAAGCCACTTTTTCATGATAGTGGCTTTTTGATTTTAGGGTCAGACAATAAATGCCACCAACGCTTGCGCTTGCCTATTCACTAGAAAAAAAGCAACATTGCGACTGTTGAAAATGGCATTGTGCCAAGAAATTGGCACCAAAAGCATGGTATAGCGGCACGCCGGAAATTGACCGATTCTCCAAAGGCGACAGCAATGATCCAAGGAAACATCCTGAAAGTCATCGTTCGCCCCCCAACTTGACGATCTGTTTGATTCTCTGCTAGATCATCACCTCCTGCTTCGTCGTTCCGAAGATCCACTCATCGCTACCGACCAAGTCCGCCTTCGCCTCTCCTACCCTGACCGCGAGCACCTCGCGTCTCTGCAACGCATGCTCGATCTCGCCGCCCGTGACGGCCTGCAAATCCTCCTCCTTACCTGCAGCCTCAGCAACTACTCAGGCCTTGGATCGCATGAAATTCATCTCCAAGTCGATCATTTTTCCGCGGCTTTGCCCGTGAGAAAATCCGCTACTTTCAACGTCGTAGGCATCGCCTTTTCTTGCTCGCTCGCATGAAGCGTCAGCGATGCGCCATCCTTCGACCACTCGTGTCGCGAAACATAACGCCCGCCAATGCTCACGCGTTTCCCCATCGGCGGAATCGGGCCCAAAGCCTCAAGCGAAATCAAAAAATGCCGACAACTGTCATCCGCCGCAGCATCCACCAGCAGCAAGGTTCTTCCGCTAGGATCAATCGAAATGGGCCGCGCATTTCCGATCCGCAAAAGCTCCTTGCCATTCTGCCGCAACACCGTATCCCAAGCACCTTCTTCCTCTTTCGCTGCGGCCACAGCTTTCGCCACGATGCCTTTGTTCGAAGTCATCACCTCCATGCCTGGCTTCGCCCCCTTTTCCCCATTCCACAATTCCTGTGCGATGTCGCTCCATTCATCCGCTATGGAAATGCCCTCAGGCCGAGTCTTACCTGCCTGCCGATACCAATACCCCGCATTGCTGAGGTCGCCCTCCTCGCGATGCAAAAACCCATGCACCCAAGAGCCCCGCGGCGTTTTGATGTCCTGCGCAATTTCATGAGCCTTCTCCCACTGCCCGGCCTTCGAATACCACAACGACTGTAACAAATCAGAAAGCCCCGCCGGAGTATTTCCCTCTTTGCCAGCAGACTGCGCAAACTCTGCAA
>JAIYDP010000299.1 GCA_027487435.1 Verrucomicrobiaceae bacterium
CGATCCGACCCGACAAGACTTGCAAGTGGCGCCTGATGTCGCTCCCACTGCGCCGCTGTACGATCCGATCGGACATGGCGAGGGGTTGGCCATGCCCACGTTGGAGCAGAACGACCCAGCTGGACAAGACTTGCAAGTGGCGCCTGATGTCGCTCCCACTGCGCCGCTGTACGATCCGATCGGACATGGCGAGGGGTTGGCCATGCCCGCGTTGGGGCAGAACGTCCCTGTGGGGCAGGAGATGCAAGCGGTCGAGCTCGTCAGTACGTTGAAAGTGCCTGGAAGACAAGGGAAGCACTCTTTGGCACCTTCCTTGTCCTGGAACCACCCAGCAGCGCAAGGCGCACACGATGACGAGTTGGCCGCCGCGTAGTGCCCAATCCTGCAGGCGAAGCAAGCAAAGTCATCAATGCCGCGGTACATTCCCTCTTTGCACGCAGAGCACAAACTGGCTCCTTCGTCGCTGAAGTACCCCGGGGGACACGCCGTACAGGAGGTCTGGCCGGCGCCGCTGGTAAAGGTGTTGCGGCCACAGGGAACGCACTGCCGGTTTTGCGATGGTTCGTTGACTTTGTTGATCACCAACCCAGCGCCACACTCGTAGCACACCCCCCCCCTCGAGTACTCGTTCGCATCGCACATAGAGCAACCCGCCGACCCCGCCACAGATTTCTCTCCTGCAGGGCACTTCATGCATCCGCTTTGGCCCGTCCTGATCTGAAACGTGTTAGCCGCACACGTGACACACGAGGACGCTCCACTCTTGTCCGAGAAAGTCCCCGCCGCGCACGGCACGCACGACGTCGCAAACGACGAACTCTTCAGGTATGTCCCCGCAGCACAAAGGTCGCAAGATGACGTCGTGGGCCGTAAGTAGCGCCCGCTGGCGCAACGGCAGAAATCGCTTCGGGTTGCCTTGGAGTCGTAGCAGGTGCAGAGCTGTCCAAGGAAGTCGTACACAGACTGCTTCACACACAGGAACAGCTCGACGATGTCATCTGCGTCGGACGATGACAAGAAGTCGGTGGCGTTGAGAACCCGCTTCAACGATCCGACGTAGTCATATACCGTCGCATTGGGCCGCGGAATGAACGCTTCAAAGTCTACTTCCTCGTCGATGGATGGGGCGGTGGAATCGGTGGATGATGACTTGTCGACCTTGGAGAAAAAAGACTTGCGCATGCTGCGGCGGATGTCAACCATCTCGCGAAGGAGGATGGCCTTCATGCGCGCGAGGAGGTACTTGATGCAGCCGTTGCGGTAGTATTCGCAGACGGATGGGAGAGCGGAGGCGTTGAGGAACTTGCTGTGCGGGCCGCACTGCTCGACAATTCCAAGCATCGCCTTCGCAACACCATCGATGACATGGCACTGCCGCGACTTGACGTGAGCGGAGTGCGCAAGGAGAGCTGTGACTTGCTCCTGCACCACTTGCTGGTGCGATAGCGACGCGTTGATGGCGATGATGTAATCGATGAGCGAAGAGTTGCCGATGGACGGTTGAAGAAGCGAGAGCTTATGCTGAAGGGCCGCAATCTGACGGTGGGTGGCGGACATGTCCACCCCCTCGGCAGTGTTTGACTTGGCGAGGCTGCGCTGGAGCGCAGCCACCTTGTCGATTAGTTCCTGCTGCCTCGCCACGAGGTCCTTCTTCTGAGCTGACAGCTGCGACGTCATAACTTTCTGCTGTGTTGAGAGCTGTTCTGCGATAATCTGTGTCTTAGAGCTCACCTGCAACGCGAGGGAGTCGACGGCGGCCTCTGCATCGAACGAGTCCTTCTTGGACTTCAACTTTGGCAGAGACGCCTTGATAAGCTCCAATTGATCCGCAAGGTCCTTTTGTTTCGACCTCTCTATTGCAAACTGCGCAATCATCTCCTCCTTCTGTCGCTTCAACAACTCCATCACCTGTCCAACCGAGGCCCCCTCACCCTCCTCCCCCTCCTGTCCCTCCTCTCCCTTCTCCTCGTCCTGCAGCAGCCTTCGCTTGGCAGTCTCTGTCTGCGACAACCTGAGCAAGTACGCCCTATCCAGCGGTGACGAGATGTTGCACTTGAACACGCTCGCACGGCACACCCGCAGGGCACCTGCAACCATGTGCGCAAGTCCGTTGTACGACACCGCGACGTCGCCACTGCGGATGTTCGCGATGACGCCGTCCGTTGGCAAGTAGAACGCGTAATTTGGAGGGGGGGAGGGCACCAGCGCCGCAGACATCCCCAACAGCAGAAAGATGGAGTAAAGTCCCCACGCCACCATGCGACCTCCCATAGTATTGTTCCCTCTCAACCGCAAATGCACGGCGCCTTGCAGAGCGACCCTGTTCCGCACATTGGTGCCTCTTGGTAAGGAGAGGGCTGGGCGCCATATTATGGAACACTTTCCGCTGGATGTCCGCAATGATTGTTTGGCCTGTGACTTTCTAGACGTGGTTACGATTTGGTATCTAGGTCACGACTATTGGAGTCAACAGTCATTGCGAATTAAATGAGTGGAACAATTTCAAATCTTTAGTATATCGACTTTTGATCTTTTTGGGACTCAGATGCACTCAGTTGTGGCATATTTTGGGCTGAAGAAGGACATCTTCAGCAATCTATTTTCATGAGGAAGCTCTGCCAACACTTTGCGCCAGTTGCGCAAGGTGCACGTAGAGACGGTAAGTTTGAATTACAAATCTTTGCACAAAAATATATTGTTTCCCCCCGACAACTTTTTCGCTGGGCATCCATGAGCGAGCCGTTCACTGGGCCCCCGCGTTTTAGGTTGCAACCAACGATTTGCGTTTCGGCAACGCCCCGGCTCCCGACATGTACTTCGCTAGGCCCCTTCACGCGCAGCACCTTTCGCAGTTCTTCCGGCCCTCCTCTATCTCCTGCGGTACTACTCAACGCTTCATTCGTTTCTGCTCGGCGCTATCGAGGCCACCTCCGCTGCGACGCGCTCATCCGCCCCCTCCTCAGCTTCCTCCGCAGCCCTCCTCTCCCAGGGCGGGGTCGTCCTGCCGTGCGCAGCGTGCCGCAGGGCTGCCCCCTCAGCCCCATCTTCTTCAACTTCGTCCTCGAGCCGCTTCCACTTCTTCCCCCCCCCCCCCTCGGGCAGGATATGCAACCTTGTTATGTTAAAGGCAAACGCCTGACGGCTTCAGTTGAATGCTGTATTTCCAAAGTTTTAAATAATTCAAATGCCTCAGATGCATTCTACTTGTGGGTGAGTCCCCACTCGCGCAAGTTCATGTTCGAGGAGCCCAAACAAGCTTCTCCAATCAAAGCCCGACCCGTCCTCCCCAGCCACTTCCAACGACGGCCCTCGCCCTCCTTGCTGACAGTCTGACAATGCCCTCTTCGCTTTGATGATGGGGCACTTCGTTCCTCCAATCCCTGAGCCTCCCACCTCCCCATGCACCCCCCGCACCTCCTGGACCTGGCCTCTCAACTTTCCCGCCGACATCAAGTAACCCTGCCCCTCCCCCTGCATCTCCGACAGTCATCAGGTCCTAAGGACACCTGTGATCTGCAGCTGCTTAGTAGGCCTTTTGAAGGTCCCTCACTAACGACATGGTCCTTTTCAGTTCCCGTCTCCGAGGGGATGACTGGAGACGAGGACTCAGACACCATCAACAAGAATGAAATCTCACCAAGGGCAACCTGATGGCGAGGGCCCTTTCGCCATCCACAAACGACAGCGGCTGGTCTTTGCCACTTCTCGCACGAGAGATGTCCCGAAGGAGCACCGTTTGAGGACGATGTCAATACAAAAAAAAGTCTTTCTTAAGCGCTTATTCCACTGAAGTGTCATTAACAAAGCCCACCTGTAAGGGTTAAACCTTTTGCTTTAATGTTCACGAATTGCCGAGCCCCCGCCTCCACCAGAAGCAGCAGCACAAAACACCCCCAAGCGACAAAGAGCAACTTCCAAGACATCACACCACCGCTTCTCCACCGGAACACTGTCCACAACCACAAGACTCCTCCATCGACACCCTCTCGCCATCCTCAAGTCATCTGCCGCCGACGCGGCCCTCCTACTCAAGCGCAGCGCGTTCCCAAACAAATCCAACATGTCCCACCGCTTCCCCAACTGGCTCTGTCCCCTCTGTCGCGACCCAAACGACGACCTCCACCACGCCCTCAACACGTGTGTCCACCGCCCCGACATCGCCCGAAAGAATGTTGAACGACCCCGCGGCACACCAAATCCAGTGGAACATCATAGGCGAAATCTACAAACAGCGACGGCTTCAACAGCTCAACGCCCATGACTACGACGACGCGATTGCGCATGAAGCGCCCCCCGTCCCGCCTCCACCCGTCACGCCTGACTCACATTGAGTCCCTTGAGCGAAATGACACGAGAAAATGTTTTGAAAAAAATTGTGACATTGGCGTGTGAGCAAACACCCCCCTCACCTAGACCAATGCTCATAATATTTCCCAACAGTTTACGCTGAATTTTTCAAGTTCAGTTGTTAATTACACCATTCGACAGCGATCATTCTCTTGATTCAGCTGCTCGGGTGAAAGCATCGCCCTATTAAAACAACGAGCAGATTGAACGTACTGCCATCCGAACGAGCAAGGACTTGTGCCGAGGGGCTCTGCTACCAATCGGACGCTGTCCCAATCGGGATCATCCAGATTGCTTGGATTTTTCGTCACTCGATACGAGCCCTTTCCAGTGCGACCCATCGCAACAGCTCCATAGGTACTCTCCGGGCTGAGAACAACTTCGTCGCATTCTCCAAGAAGATAAAAGTCAACAACCCCAAGCTGCAGACCCTCCTTAGAGTTCCTATTAAGATTTCCAGATTGAATCGCTGCAGACATCACGGGTCCAGAGGATTCAAAAATAGACAAAAATCGCTCCCACGATGCAATCAGATCTGTTGCAACGTAGAACGCGACGGGTTTGGATTGCTTCGCTTCAGCGCTTGCCTTCAGCGCCATCACCGATCGCCACACAAAATGCTCGTCCTTCGACCGCAGACGAAGTCTACGAATCTGCACGCCAATGACAAAATGCTTGTTAAATATTTCCAAATAACGATCAATGATTACTTGGGCGCTTGGATGGGGTTTCAGAAGATTTCCGAAGAGCAGCGGAAACGAATTGAACCCAAAGTTTGTTACAACAGATTGGTAGAAGTTGGGATTATTTGCGACGATGGGGCCAAACCAATCATAACTTGATATGGCAACAACTTCTTCACCAAGAGAAACTTTCAAATTATCGCAAAGAACATCTTCATAAAATCCTCCTGCAGCGGATATCCCCTTATTGACGTGACCTTCAAGAACAACATTTCGTCTTGTGCCCTTGAAGCTATTAAATAAAGCAGTTCCTTCTTTGACATCTGTGGAAAACTCCATCGGATATGGTGTCGAAAAGAGGTCAGAGAGAGGAACCATGGAAGATAATTCACCAGACGGCAACTGAGCAGTATCAGACGACGTCGACCAATCCACAATCAAGACTCTGTCTGTTACCATTGCAAGAAGAAAAGACGAGACAAGAGCCTGGAGACGATTTCCAAGGCCAGCATCGATGGCGGGACGGAAAAGGAGGACAGGCACGGTCCCTTCAGATCGCCCCAGCTGCGCCCGGGCCCAATCGACATATGAAGCGACCTTAGCAGCTGCTGCAGCTGGAAAATGACCAAACCCGCCACATGAGATAACAGCTGCAGATATTTGTTGTCTTCGCTCGGATACAAATTTGAAGATGATGCTTTGTTCGTCTGTGTTGTCCGATGGAGGCAGCGAGTTCTCCAGACTTTGATTCAAGATGTCTTCAACGCATCGTGAAAAATTGGCCCCAGTTGATACGTTATGGCGAACAGCTGAAGGAGTTGACTTTACAGGAGTGTCCTCAATCGCAGCAGTTGCAGTAGAATCCACTCGAACAATGGGCTTTGGAACGCCATCGGCAGCATGCACAGGTGAGGTGCAGTTTGGAGCAGGGGGAGATGCTGTCGGAATGGAGAGAAGTACTGCGCATGTGCGATGCAGTTCTTGAGTCACGACACTATTATGCTGTGAAGCTTCTTCCAAAGCTCTTGCCAACACTCCAGTACAAATCTTACGCTTGTCTGCAGCAGTAGAATCACGGTAGCCGCCCAAGGCAAGTCGTGGATACTCGCGGTCTGCAATGCCTTGAAGAGCACGAGATAAATGGACACTTTCAGACAGAGGTTCCGTTTCCGAGGGGAGAGTAAGATTTTGAAACAGTAGAGCTCCTACAAAAAACAAAACAGCAGAGGCGCACACGACCCATTTGCACTTCGCCCCTTGCATTGCATGCGTTTGTAGATAACAATTTGGGTCAAAATCTGTTTGAGCATGCGATAAAATCTTGTTTACACCTCTTCTTCAAAAATTGAAGTTTTACCAGAATTGGATTCAGCTCTTAAATCGAGAAGCGAAAAGAGTAGATTTCATGGAAATTGACAATGCACGAAACACTACATTTTATCTTGAATAAACGAGTAATGGGTACAAAGATTGGGGAAATTACAAACGAGAGGCGAGGGAGGAGCAAAGACGCCAGAAACGAGAACGAGCAAAGGCGAGGGAG